>NZ_CP133779.1:1834679-2140459 GCF_034347425.1 Undibacterium sp. CCC3.4 | reverse complement strand
GGATAATAAAGCACGGACCAAAAGTCACCCACTGTGCTCATTTACTGGGCAATTAGCAAGACAAGCAGCAAATCTGCACGCACTAATTTGCTGACAAATTTGCTGGTTTGCCACACAAATTTTGACGACAAAGTAAAATATAGGGCTACGAGAAAGAAGTTATGTCACTTATTTGGAAACCAGCCGTTACCGTGGCTGCAATTATTGAAAGAGATCATCGTTTTCTGATGATAGAAGAAGAAACGCCTGAGGGCTTGCGTTTCAACCAACCGGCCGGTCATCTGGAAGCCGGTGAATCCTTGGAACAAGCCGTAATCCGCGAAACTCTGGAAGAGAGCGCGCACGACTTCACGCCCACCGCCCTCATCGGTACCTACCTGTCGCACTCCGACGAGCAAACCTATCTGCGCTTTGCCTTCACTGGTGAAGTCGGTGCGGCCCTTGGTCTCCCGCTCGACAGCGGCATCGTGCGCGCCTTGTGGATGAGTTACCACGAGATCCTCGATTGCGAACACCGCCATCGCAGCCCGCTGGTCTTACAATGCATAGACGATTTTTTACGCGGGAAACGCGCCCCGCTGTCGCTCTTGTTTACCCATCCCAGCGCACTCGGACCGAAATAATGCGTAAAAAAAGAGTCGTGATAGGCATGTCGGGTGGCGTTGATTCATCGGTATCGGCGTGGCTACTCAAAGAACAAGGCTATGAAGTCATCGGCCTGTTCATGAAAAACTGGGAAGATGATGACGACAGCGAGTACTGCTCGACTCGGCAAGACTGGATCGATGCGGTCAGCGTGGCCGACGTGCTCGGGGTCGATATCGAAGCCGTCAATTTTGCCAGCGAATATAAAGATCGGGTGTTTGCCGAATTTCTGCGCGAATACCAAGCCGGTCGCACCCCGAATCCCGATGTGCTGTGCAATGCAGAAATCAAATTCAAAGCCTTCCTCGATCACGCCATGCAACTCGGTGCCGATTACATCGCTACCGGCCACTACGCCCGAGTGCGTGAAGTCAATGGTGAATTTCAATTGCTGAAAGCCTTGGATGCCAGTAAAGACCAAAGCTATTTCCTGCACCGTTTGAACCAGCAACAACTGGCCAATACCCTCTTTCCGCTCGGTGAAATCCACAAGACCGAAGTGCGCAAGATTGCCGAACAATTACGCCTGCCGAATGCCACGAAAAAAGATTCAACGGGTATTTGCTTCATCGGCGAGCGCCCGTTCCGCGAATTCCTCAACCGTTACCTGTCCTATCAGCCGGGCGATATCCGTACACCTGAAGGGCAATTGATCGGTCAGCACGTCGGTTTGAGTTTTTACACCTTGGGACAGCGCAAAGGCATAGGGATAGGCGGCATCAAATCACATCAAAACGCCGACGGCAGTAGCGATGCTTGGTATGTGGCACGCAAGGATATTGCGGCCAACACCTTGTACGCCGTGCAAGGTCATGAACATCCTTGGCTATTATCGACAGATTTGGAAGCCCGGCAAGTAAGCTGGGTGGCCGGACATGCGCCGCAACAAGCGGCCTTGGCGGCTAAAACACGCTACCGTCAGGCTGATATGGCCTGCACCTTCGGCGCTGATGAAGATCGTTTTGCCTTACATTTCGAGACAAACCAATGGGCCGTCACTCCGGGGCAATCTGCCGTCTTGTATGATGGTGAGGTCTGCTTGGGTGGTGGCATTATCCACGCCGTCGGACTCTGAAACGGAGCGCTGTTGATCACACCGATACACCGCTTGTATGCATTTGCAAGTAGACACAATGTCACAATTTATCTACGCAAGCGCAGCAGACTGGTGTATCGTATGCCGGATAAACTTGCGTGTTTTGCGCTGTTTATCGAGTTCGAATGTAATATAATTTACACTATTAGCGATATTTCGGATAAATATTCAGCTCAACGCATGTCACAATTGAATTAAAGCAAGTCCACTTGCTCGACCGAATGACACATTGACATGATGGAATTACATTAGTATTTTTCATACAGCGCACACAACGGATCTTCATGAATCGCCCAGATACCAACGCCCTTGGTGGCACAGTCAACGTCCGTATAGGCAAGGTCTACATGAACTTGTCGAAAGCGCATAAAAAAACGGCGGACTATGTACTGTCCAATGTGTTTCGTTCTGCCACGATGTCGATTGATGAACTCGCCAATGCCGTCGGCATCTCTGTGGCGACCGCGAACCGCTTTGCGCGCGCGCTTGGCTTCGAAGGTTATCCGCAATTTCGGGCCGAATTGGTGTGTGGGTTTGAAGCCATGTTGGCACCGATCGATAATTTGCGCAGCGAAGTCAACCGTCCGGCCAGCAGTACCGAAATTATCGCCGGTTCGCTCAATGAAGATTTGGCGAATTTAGAAGCGACACGGCGCGCCCTCGATACCGATTTATGCAATCAAGCGGTACGCATGATACTCAATGCCGAACGCATCTACATCGTCGGCTACGGTGCCAGCGCCTTCCTCGGCGGTTTGATGGCACATAATCTTGATCCGTTTTGCACTACTGTGCAATCGACCATAGGCAGCGGCGGGCCATCCACCGTGGCACGGCAATTGTTCAAATACACCGAGCGCGATTTGATCATCGGCATTTCCTTTCCACGCTATGCCGAAGATGTCGTGACCATCTTGCGCCAATTGCATGAAAAGCATGTCCCTATCTTGGCACTGACGGATGCCCCGAGTTCGCCGCTGGCGGCGCTGGCCAATGTCACGCTGTATGCACAGACACGGCGGCACTTCTCACCCAACTCAGAAGGTGCGGCCCTGTGCCTGATCGAAGCCATTTGCAGCGCCGTGGCGCATCAAGCTAAAGCACCGGTGCATGCGGCTTCCGAGATGACGAAATTCGTCCTGCCTTGGTTATACCAAGACCCGAATCACAGCGCCAAAAAAGCGCTGATCCCGGTTAAATAAGCGCCGCCTGCTCAGGCACTAAGACTTATTCTGCTGCAATCACTTGAGCAGCAGCATTAATTACTGCAGCAATACGGCCGACATCACGCAATTGTGTTACCGACATACCTTCTTTTTGCAGTAATTCGAAGTGTGATTTCACGCAAAAGTGGCATTTGCCGACGATTGATGCTGCCAGTGCATACATTTCAAAGCGACGCTTATCGACCCCACCATTGGTGGCATAGGCATTCATACGCAATTGCGCAGCCTGGGTTTTCAAATCGGCATCGTCCGCCATTTCCACATACGGGTACCAGATATTATTCATGCCCATGAGCGCGGCGGCAGTCAGGGCCGCGTGGATTTCTTCGGCACTGATGGCATCACTACTGCGTATCGCATCGATGATGAACTTACTTTTTGCCGCAAAGGCCGCTGCCAGCGCTACACCGACGGCATCATTGCCTTCTAGGCTGGAACGGGCGATGGTGCCGTCGAGATTGAGACGAATATCCTTGGCATAATCAGGGATCTTACTTTTAATTGAATTTAAGAATTCCATAGTTTTTTCCTATCTATTAGTGAGATAAAAACCCGCCGCAGCGGGTTTCATCATACTCGCTACTTGCTTACAGTGTAGAACCGCCGACGCTACGATTGCATGGGCACAGTTCATCAGTTTGCAAACCATCAAGAATGCGCAAAATTTCAGTTGGGTTACGACCAACGTTGAGGTTATTCACCGAAACGTGCTGAATGACATTGTCCGCATCGACGATGAAAGTCGCGCGCAAAGCAACGCCGGCAGCGATATCGCGCACGCCAAGCATGTCAACCAAGGAACCGGTGGAATCACCAAACGAATAGTGATTGAGCTTGTCGAGGTCTTTATGTTCACGGCGCCATGCCAATTTGCAGAATTCATTATCGGTCGAACCACCCAAGAGGATAGCATCGCGATCGGCGAAATCATTCGTCAATTTAGCGAATTCAACGATTTCTGTTGGGCAAACGAAAGTGAAATCTTTCGGGTAGAAATAAATGATTTTCCATTTGCCTGGGAACGAGGCTTCGGTGATGTCTTCAAATGCGGAAACGCCGTTCTCTTCGTGATGATTAAAACCTGGCTTAGCTGCTGTAACTTTGAATGCGTCTAATTTTTGACCTACAGTTTTCATAAAAATCTCCTTAGTGGGCGGTTGGTACGGGCCGTCGACCCGCGATGACATAAAGCATATCACTATGATTTTTAAATATCCAATAGATTATAACTAAACACCATTTAGGCAAAACGTATTCAAAACCCACAGCTACCTCAACTGCGCTGCTTTCTCGTGCAGAAACAGAGCAAAAACTGCGCTTTACTGGCGCGCAACGTTATAATTCTCGACCGATATCTCAACAGGGCCTCTACCGTGTCTGATCGACTTGCCGTCCTACCGCAATACCTTTTGCCCAAACAGGCGCTGACTATCTTTGCCGGCAAAGTTGCCAATGCCAAAGCAGGCGTGCTCACCAGCAAGTTGATCACTTGGTTTATCGGCCGTTATCGTGTCAATATGGCGGAAGCAGCCAATCCTGATATTGCCAGCTACGCCAGCTTCAATGAGTTTTTCACCCGCGCGCTGCGTGCCGATGCCCGCCCGCTAGCCAAGAGCGCACTGGTCTGCCCGGTCGACGGGGCCATCAGCCAGTTCGGCGCCATCGAGCAGGGGCAAATTTTTCAAGCCAAAGGCCACCAGTACTCAGCCACCGCCTTGCTCGGAGGCGACAGTGCAGCGGCGGCCAACTATGCCAACGGCAGCTTTGCCACTATCTACCTGAGCCCGCGCGACTACCACCGCATCCATATGCCCTGCGATGGCAGACTCACCCGCATGGTCTATGTTCCGGGCGACTTGTTTTCGGTCAATCCGACCACGGCCCGCGGCGTACCAGGCTTATTCGCGCGCAATGAACGGGTGGTGTGTTTTTTTGAATCTGATCACGGCCCCTTCGTCCTGACACTGGTTGGTGCAACCATCGTCGGCAGTATGGCGACGGTATGGCATGGCATCATCAACCCGCCACGCCGCAAAGCAGTCCAAGAGTGGCATTACCGCGATCAAGCGATCGTATTAAAGCAAGGTGAAGAAATGGGCCGCTTCCTGCTCGGCTCCACCGTGGTCTTATTATTCCCGGCCGGTGCCGCGCAGTTCGATCCTGCTTGGCAGGCGGAAAAATCGGTCGTGATGGGCGAAGCGATGGCGCAACGCGCCTGAATCTCCCCTGACTACTCTATCCAACCCGGTTCGCCGGGTTTTTTTTCGTCGCGGCGACCACTCCAACACAAAAAATCGACCGTTCCTATAAAAAGCACTTGCAAAATATCGGCTCGCGCTTATAATCCTAAATAGGAATTGTTATCATTTAGATTTAGGAGAATCGAATGCTCGAAGCGCGCCACCCTTCTTCTTGCCAGCCCGATGTGACGTCAGCCTCGCCACAACCGTGCCGGCCCAGCATATCTGGCAGCATTCCGCGCCTCAAGAGCTGCGAACTCATGCAAAGGGAAAGAGAAATTGAGATCGATCACGAGGGAAAAATTTACCACCTGCGCCTTACGCGCTTGAACAAATTGATACTGACCGCCTGAATTCAGGCCCGCACCATCATCACAGGGAGAAGCGCCATGTCCTTAGCTTATTCAAACGAGCAACTCAACAGCACGCCGAGCGGCCACAGCACGCAACCCGAGTTATTGGTCTCGGCGCTACTGCATCTGATGTCGCATTACAGCGTCAATGCCCGGCAAAGCGACGGTAGCAGCGCCTGCCTCAAATTGGCCGCCGTGATTGAACGTCACTTGAAAGCCCTGACCGCCTTGCCTAACTTAGCCCCCGTCTTGCATGCCACTTGCTTGCAATTATCGGAGCAATGGGCCGGGCTGATCGATGCGCAACTACCCCAGTCGAGCAAGCCGCGCCGCTTTTCTTGGATGAACGCAACACCACCACGCCATTCCACTTAACGACCAAGAGAGACAGTGATGATCGTTTGCGTCTGCAATAATATTTCTGAACGCCAGATCGCCAGCGCCTGTGCGGCTGGCCACACCACGATGGCTGATTTGCGGCACCATTTACAAGTTGGCACGTGCTGCGGAAAATGCGCCGGCTGCGCCCGAAAAGTTTTACGCGAATGCAATGAAAACAGCGCCTTGCCGGCCCATGTCATCCCGCTGGTCTTGCAGCGCCGGCCACTCTCAGGAGTCGCGGCATGAATGCTTACGCCTGCGCCGGCAACCTCGGCCAGCCACGCGCGAACACACGTTGGATCGCGCTCCCGCTGATCGCGGCACTGCACGTGTGCCTGATCTTCGCACTCCAGCAAGGCATGCTGACGACTGCCGTACCCAGCCTGCCGAAAGAACTCGTCACCATCTTCATCAACCCGGCCGCCCCGCCAGCGCTGGCGCCGCCGCAGTTGCCGCTGATCAGCCGCAGCCTAGCCTTGCCAGCCCCCGCCATCGCCGTCATCGCACCACCTGAGCTCCCCAGCATCACACTGCCGGCTGCCACGTCTATCGTCGCTGGCCCAGTTGCCGCTGCACTACCCACTGTCAGCAGCGCGGCTGTCGCGACTGTCACAGCCACGGCCAGCAACAGTAGTAAAACCAGCGCAGAACCGAAAAGCATCAGCCAGCTCGAATACCTGCGCGCACCACAAGCGACTTACCCGGCGCAGTCACGGCGTTTGCGCGAACAGGGCAAGGTGATACTGCGCGTAGTAGTGAATGAAGCTGGCCAAGCCGATAGCGTAGAGGTGCATCAATCGTCCGGTTCCGCACGCCTCGATGAAGCGGCCCGTTATGCACTCTTACGCGCCCTGTTCAAACCGTATTTGGAAGACGGCAAAGCCATCAGTGTCGCGGCCAAGGCGGTGATCAATTTTTCGCTTGATAGCTGAAGGCATGTGACAAAATTGGCGGCGAAATTGACGCTTTTATTTCTGCAGCAGAAGAGCTCCCTCTGTGTCAGGATAGTTGGTAAGTTGTAAGCGCTCCATCATCAACAACCTATTCAAGCAACGGTTTCACTGGCTAAATCGTGCTTATGCAAATTCCACGGTAACAGCGCCTCCACCTCGTCACCGTCACGAGAGACAGCAAAGTCGCCGCGTTTAAATTCGAGCCCAAGGGCAAAAAATGACTGCAAAATTCGCTCACGATTGCTATGATAAAAATTCATAAACCGTTTTCGAGAGGAATTTCATGAAAGGCGATGCCAAAGTCATCAAACTGCTCAATGCACAATTGACTAATGAATTGAGCGCAATCAATCAATATTTCTTGCATGCACGAATGTACAAGCATTGGGGATTCGATAAAATTGCACAGAAAGAATATCAAGAATCGATAGGCGAAATGAAGCATGCCGACAAGTTGATTGACCGCATTTTGATGCTCGGTGGTTTACCGAATTTGCAAGCACTGCACAAATTGATGATCGGTGAGCATGCGGAAGAAATGCTGCGTTGCGACCTCAAGCTGGAATTAGCGGCGCAACAAACTGTCAAGGAAGGCGTGGCGATGGCTGAAACTTGCGCCGACTATGTCTCACGTGACTTATTCCAATTGATACTCGAAGATACCGAAGAGCATATCGATTGGCTGGAAACCCAACTTGAGCTGATGGAAAAAGTCGGGATACAAAATTATCTGCAATCGCAGATCAGTGTGGCGAGTTGAGCTTCGAGCGAGCTTAAAAATCGACCAAAACCGCGCAGATTAACTCTGCGCTTCCTCGGAGACTACCACTGATCTTTTCTGGCGCTATGCACCTTTTTAAAATAGTCGCGATAGTGCTGTTTGACCGCATGCGCGCCCTCGGCACGCCGTTGCTGCGACACTTCTTCTTTCAAGAGCTTGCTGTAATTAGCGAATTCAGCCTCGGTAAGACGCTGATCAGCAATTGCGCTCCGAATAGCGCAACCAGGCTCAGCAACATGGCAACAATTATTATAGCGGCAGTGCTGGCTCAATGCCATAATGGACTGAAACACCCGCTCCCGACCTTGGGTGGCTTCATCCAGTTGCAACTCGCGCATGCCGGGGGTGTCGATGATCGCCACGCCATTGTCGCAAAAGAATAGCTCACGGCGCGTAGTGGTGTGCTTGCCGTGGGCATCATCTTGACGAATTTCCCGAGTCGCCAAATTGCTACCCAACATGGCATTGATCAATGTCGACTTACCGACACCGGACGAACCGATCAAGGCGATCGTGGTACCGGCACCGAGGTAGGCTGATAACACATCAAGCGAAGCCGGTATGTTGACACTCAGACCGTGGACATGCTCCACACCTAGGCGGGTAAGCTGATCGAGATAATGCTCAAGATCATCACAGGTATCGCTCTTGCTCAGTATCAGCACCGGGCTGATGTTAAACTCATAGGCCAAGGCCAAGTAACGTTCGAGTCGCTTGACGTTGAACTCTTCGTTAGCACTGGTCACAATCCATAAATAGTCGAGGTTCGCCGCGATCACCTGTGGCACGCCATTCGAGATACGGCGCAGGCGATTTTTTGCTTCGAAGATGCGCTGGAGACGGTGATGCTCGTGGTCCGCCGTAGCGATCACCCAGTCGCCCACTGCCAAATGCTGACTGAGCGGCTGAAACTGCGCGCCGCATAGGACAGAGCGCTCGCCGTGCAGCCCCATCGCGACGACGCGGTTACGGTGGATTGCAGTAATACGCAAGATGCGCTCCGGCGTCTCTTCAGCGCCAATTTCAAGCAAAGACAACTGTTGAAAAAAGCAATGCGACCAGCCAAATTTTTGCAGTGATGAATACGTCATGTCGACTCCAAGGTGAAATCGGCTTGGGCCACCGATTGCTGTATTTTTTTATCAAGAATGAAATTATTTTAAACAAAAAAATATTTCCACAGGGAAATTATCTGAAAAATACAACACCTTCGTCAAACGAACTCATGGTTTTCATTTGGCATTGAGCATCCACAGCGCGATCAGAAATAATTTGCTCCAATCTGATTCGATCAGCGAGCGGCAAAATGCTTGTTCTGACTACTGCCCCCATATAAAATAATACAAACACTGATTTTCCTTTTCCTCAGTCCAAATTTTGTTTTTCAAAACAAATATGGATCGCTCAGGCAATTTTTCAGCCGATTGCTCCTAAGCCCGACAGACTCCTGGCCAACAACACTAACGATTTTCACCTGATAAACGTCAATTACCCCGGCCTCAAGGCCGGAGCTTGAAAAAGCTCGGTTGACCAGACTGAGCGCAAAGCATCGCGCTACGTTGCAACGAAGTACAAGACGCACCTTGGAATGCTTCCTCAGTTCCAAGCTCTGCAAGCAGCAGAAGCAGACAAGCATAGGGTAAGCACGAAACGTTCTGCTGCAAGGTTCATCGGAGAGTGCGGGTGACCATTCCGAACCGAAGCTGCGTTGTGACATTGTCGAGGGGAGCGGCACCGTCAGGTGCCCGTCACCAGGCGCGTAAGCGCATAGGGAAATGCAGATTACATCTGCTATTTCATATTGGAGATACAAAAATGGCTGTATTTGTACTAAGCAGAACACAAGAACCGCTGATGCCATGCAGCGAAAAACGGGCGCGCAAGCTGCTCGCAGCAGGCCGGGCACGCGTGCATCGCCTGTTCCCGTTTGCTATACGCTTGCTTGACCGTACTGTTACTGACAGTGCCTTCCAAGCGATCAAGATCAAGCTCGACCCCGGCAGCAAGACGACCGGCATCGCTCTTGTGCGACATAGCGAAACACTCAAGCTTGCGACGGGTGAAATTTGCACTGTCGACCAGGTCCTGAACCTGTTCGAACTGCGGCACCGTGGCCATCAAATCAGCGAGGCACTGACTTCTCGCCGCCAAATGCGTCGTCGTCGTCGTCGCAGCAATCTGCGTTACCGCGCACCACGTTTTCTCAATCGTGGCAATAAAGGGCGCGGCTGGCTGCCACCCAGCCTGCAACACCGCATCGACACCACCCTGGCATGGCTGACTCGCTTGCATCGACTGGTGCCACTGAGTGCCATCGCTCAGGAACTGCTGCGTTTCGACATGCAGCAAATGGATAAGCCCGAGATTGTCGGTGTCGAGTATCAGCAAGGAACGCTGGCCGGATACGAACTGCGCGAATATTTACTGGAAAAATGGAACCGTCGGTGCGCCTACTGCGACGCCCAACATGTCGCGCTCAACATCGACCATGTGCAGCCGCGGGCAAGGGGCGGCTCGAACCGTGTATCTAATCTGGTGCTCGCCTGCGTGCCATGCAATAACAAGAAAGCAGCACGTGACGTACGGGAATTTTTAGCACGCGAACCGGCACGGTTGGCGCGCATCGAAGCACAGTTGCAGCGCCCTCTCAAGGATGCCGCTGCCGTTAACGCGACCCGATGGGCCTTGTTTAATGCACTTAAAGCCACCGGTCTGCCGGTGACAAGCGGTTCCGGTGGACGAACCAAGTTCAACCGCACGCGCTTAACTATTCCTAAAACCCACGCGCTCGATGCCGCTTGCGTGGGCAAAGTCGATGCGGTGAGCCACTGGCGTAAGCCCACATTGGCGATCAAGGCGACTGGGCGCGGCAGCTACCAGCGTACCCGCCTTGATGCCTTCGGTTTCCCGCGTGGTTACCTGACGCGCAGCAAAAGAATTCACGGCTTTCAGACTGGCGATATGGTAAAAGCCTGCGTCCCGACAGGAAAGAAAACCGGCCAGTACATAGGCCGCGTAGCAGTTCGCGCAAGTGGCAGTTTCAACATACAAACGCAAGAATCTGTCGTACAAGGCATATCGTATAAGCACTGCAAGATCATTCAGCGTGCAGATGGGTATAGTTATTCACTGGTGGTAAATATGGACGTGACAGGCACGCCACCAAAGCAAGGAACGCTGCGCGTTCCACGCTCTGCCTCCTCGGCCTGAAGGCCGAGGTTTCACGCGTAAATCTGATGAAAAATTTACCGCACGGCATAGTGCATATTGGCGACAAGGACCAAGCTGCTTTAACGAAGTCGCAAAAGTTATTCAATAAACTGATCAAGAAAATTGATAGCGAGCGTAAGCATCTGCTCGAATGGCAAACGATGATTCCGCTGCTGCAACAAAAATTTGCCAAAGAATTACAACCACACTTACACACCCTCGATGCGCTCAGGATACGGCTGGTAAAATTGTTTGATCAGTCGCATTCCAGCAAAGGCTATACGAAAAAAGAAAAAGAAAAATTAAGCGATATTGTCTCTACGGTTGCCGTTGACCTCGTTGCTAACCATGACGATGAAGACTTAAAAAAGATTTACAACAAGCATAGCGGCGCAGATTTTGATGCCGAATCCTTGGAGCAAGAAATGGCGATGAAAGCGGCGATGGAAGACCTGCTAGGTATTGATCTGGGCGAGGATTTCGACGCGCGTTCGCCAGAAGAAATGATGGCACATCTCCATGAAAAAATGCAGGAAAAAATTACCCAACAAGAGCAATTGGAACAAGCGCAAAGTGAGCGTCAGAGCAAACGAAAAAAGTCGGCCAAGACGCTTGCCAAAGAAGCACAGCAGCAAGAGGAAAGCCAGAATATCAGCCAATCGATACGCGAAGTCTATCGTAAATTGGCCAGTGCCCTGCATCCCGATCGTGAGCTAGACTCGCTTGAACGCGCGCGCAAGACAGCACTGATGCAACGTGTGAATGTCGCCTACGATGCCAAGGATCTGTTGAAATTATTAGAACTGCAGTTGGAAGTGGAACAAATCGATCAAGCCAGCATCAATAGCATGTCGGAACAACGCTTAAAATATTACAATAAAATTTTAAGCGAGCAATCTAATGAACTTCAGCAAGAAGTCATGGCACTCAAATACACACTCAGCATGCATATTGGTCTTTCTCCAGAGATGTTGCGTTCACCGAATACGGTGCTGCAATTGATGGACTGCGATATTGAGCAAGCTAAGCGTGATATTAGCGGTTTGGAAAATGACTTGGTCTTATTCGCAGAGAGCAAAGCAGTGAAAGATTTTCTGAAAACTTATCGCGTTCCAGACTATTCTATGTATGAAGACTCGCCCTATTAATTCACTTACCTGAAAGCCTCTATGCGCTTGCTTATTTCCCTGATATTTCCTTGGCTGACTTTTTTCACGATAGGCCGTCCGATTGCCGGCATTATTTGCCTGCTCCTGCAAATAACCATCATCGGCTGGGTACCGGCAGCAATTTGGTCCGTCTATGCCTTAGGGCAATACAAGACCGACCAAAAAATCGAGAAAGCCATGAATCAACGAGCTGGCTGAAATGGCGCTCAGGCTACTTTAAATTTGCCAATTTCTTGCTGTAAATTTTCTGCTTGATCATTCAGTGCCGCAGCGGCGGCACTGGTTTGTTCGACTAAGGCGGCATTGTGTTGAGTGTTTTCATCGAGCTGCTGGATGGCATCGCTGATTTGCGTCAAGCCGGCCGCTTCCTCTTTTGCCGCGACAGAAATTTCACCGAGGTAAGCGCTGATCTGGCGCGCATTATTAACCATCGTTTCCATGCTTGCCCCAGCCCGTTCGACGATCTTACTGCCGGCCGATACGTGCTCAACGCTGGTTGAAATCAAACTCTTGATTTCATCTGATGCCGCCGCACTACGATGTGCCAAATTCCGGACTTCACGGGCGACCACGGCAAAGCCGCTGCCTTGGTCGCCGGCGCGCGCTGCTTCCACGGCCGCATTCAGGGCCAAGATATTGCTTTGAAATGCAATGCCATTGATGACGCCGACAATCTCCTTGATCTTGCTCGACGAAGTATGAATCTCGCGCATGGTGCGCACAACTGCTCTGATCTCGACCCCGCCTTGTTCTGCCACCTTGGCATTGTCTGCGGCAAAATGCGCGGCGCTGTCTGCTTGTTGCGCACTATTGTGGACTGCCGCTCCGATTTCTTCCATCGTCGATGATTGCTCCTCCAGCGAGGCCGCGGCCGACTCGGCACGCGCCGACAGATCGAGGCTGGCGGCCGCAATTTCAGCACTGGCTGCATGCAAGGCATGGGCAGAATGACGCACGGTTCTGATGAGCGTGTGCAAAGACTCATAAGCATGACGCAGATCGATAATCACTTGCGCCGGCTCATCTTTTCCCCATGGCAAAGCAGGTGCGGTACGCAAGTCACCGGCACGCATTTCCCTCAGATGTTTGCTGATCAAATTCAATCCGCCACTGGTCACCAAATAGAAGGTATAAAATCCATAGCCGGCGGCGAGATTACTCGTGATCAACATCAGCGAAATGATGCTGAGCTTTTGCTGCAATCCGCTAATGCGTTCCAGTAAAACCTTATCGAGCACTGTCATCAAGCGCTCGGCGAATACATATTGCGCTTCGATGGCATGGTTGGCCGTGCTCAGATAGGCGGCCTGCACATGAGCCGCATAGTCTTGCTGATTAATCACACTCTGTCTTGCCAAAGTAAAGAATGCGGCGGTATCTTGCAACGTTTGCTTGGACTGGACTTGCTCGCTTAATTGCGGATCGTTCGCCTTGACCTTAGCCAGATTGGATAACATCCGTGCGGTCTGAAACTCGGCTATCGGTATCCAATTTGCTAGCGCGCTTTGCTGTTCTTTGGTGATCCGTCCGGCTTTCAGAATGGACAAACCGAAGCCGCGTAGTTTTCCGGTATTTTCTATCATATCTGGCAAGCGAGCAAACACGGTATCCATCAGGTAGAAACTGTTGATTTCCGGATCTAAAGTCAGATTCGATCCATCTGTCACTTGTTCCATCAAGTTGATCAATGACTGAATATAGGCAGTATGACGCGCAAACACGACTGCAGGATCGAGCGGCTCGGTAGTCGCTGCGAGCGCCGTTTGCATATCGGCATAAACTCTGGCGCTACCCAGTTCGGCACCGAGCCGATGTTCTGTGCGATCGAGCATGCGCTGCGCTTCATGTAATTGTTCTGTTACCGATGCGCGTGTGCCAGGGCTGATGCCTGTAATTGCCGCAGCAACGGCATCGCGCCGCGCTTGTTGCGCCAGATCGAGCGTGCGAAATATTTGCCGATTGTATTCAACGCCGATCCGTTCTTTTGCTGAAAACTGTAAACTCTCCAACACGTTCGCATAATACGACCAAGTCAGTACCGATAAGGGAATGAGGAACAACAAGCAAATCAGCAGTGCTTTTGATTTGAAACCCAAGTTACGCATCAGCACAACGCCTGGCATCCACAGGCCATGGGCCTGGAATGCAGAGCGCGGAGTAGCAGAGGCTTGAAACGGCGCGGGCTGGACTGCCGGCGTTTTGCTCACGTCAGACATGATCACTATCCCTCCAAGAGTAGGCGATGTTTGAGTTTTCTGACGAGACGCCACAGCGCCGATATCGGCGTGGCTAAGTTGTGCCACTCGCAGTGAGCAAATATAGGGCGAGAATTAGCCTTCTTGCATCAGTTATCAATTAAACCATGTTACGAATCAGGCGTACAGGCACTTATCGTCACAAGATTTCTGAAAGAAATGATGCACGTGCAGCAAAAAATAAGGGGAGGGGCGAGTGGCGCAGAATTACTGAGCAAACCATGCGCAGTCAGCCCAGAGGCTTGCTGCGCATAGCGATCTGTTAGAACGGCAAGCTGTCTTTGAACGAAGGCCGTTCCGACAATTTATCGTGCAGCTTGGCGAGATTGGGGTAGTCGTTGCGCCAATTGATTTCGGGGAAGCGGAAACTGAGCCAAGCCAGCGCGCAGGTGACGCTGACATCGGCCAAGGTCAAGTGATTACCAGCGCAAAAAGCGGTATCGGCCAAACCGGTCGACATCGCCAGCAGGCCGGTATTGACTTTATCCATCTGCCGCGCAATCCAAGCGGCGCTTTGTTGTTCCACTGGACGCAGCATGTGCTCGAGACGTACCAAGATCGCGGCGTCGAGTACGCCGTCAGCCAAAGCTTCCCAGCATTTGACTTCAGCGCGTTCACGACCTAGCCCGGGAATCAGCTTACCGACTGGCGTGAGGGTGTCGAGATACTCAACGATGACGCGGGAATCAAACATCGCACCGCCATCGTCCATGAGCAGGCAAGGCACTTTACCAAGTGGATTAGAAGCAAGAATTTTACTGTCGGCCGACCAGACATCTTCCAGCACGAAATCGCAGTCGAGTTTTTTTTCCGCCAGGACAACGCGGACCTTACGAACATAGGGGCTGCTAGTGGAACCAATGAGTTTCATATTTTAAGCAAGAATAATTTGAGGCTGATTATAGCATCGACCACCGCCACCACCGCAGTGCGGCACGGGGTATCGCGCAAGTGCAAGCATGCAATACTCGGTGACAAGGCGGTTTGAGATGGTAAAATCGTGGTTTGCGCGTAAAAAACCCAATAAGCCGATGGAAATCGTGTCTTTTAAGACTTTCCTCAGTTTAACAAATTTTAATAATTTGTTGTTTTTTGCGTAAGGCTTTCTATCACCCCTTCCACATCGAGCGATCATGTCCCTATCCTCTCTTTCCGCCCTTTCTCCGCTTGACGGCCGTTATGCTGCCAAAGTTGATGCTTTGCGCACTACTTTGTCGGAATCCGGCTTCATGCATCACCGGGTTAAAGTTGAAATTTCTTGGTTACAAGCGCTGTCACAAGCGGGTTTTCCTGAAATTCAGGCTTTTTCCAGCGCGGCCAATGCCGTGCTCGATCGCATCGTGGCTGAGTTTTCGGAAGCCGATGCCGCCAACATCAAAGAAATCGAAGCGGTGACTAACCATGATGTCAAGGCGGTTGAATACTGGCTCAAAGATCAGGTCAAGGATGTGCCGGAACTCGTCGCTGCCAGTGAATTCATTCATTTCGCCTGTACTTCTGAAGATATCAACAATACTTCGCACGGCATGATGCTTAAAACCGCACGTGACAATGTGATGTTGCCGGCACTGCAAAAACTGATCGCGCGCCTGACCGAACTGGCGCATGACAATGCCGATGTGCCTATGCTCTCCCGCACGCATGGTCAAACTGCCAGCCCCACCACACTGGGTAAAGAAATGGCCAATGTCGTCGCACGTTTGCAGCGCGCCATCAAACGCATCGCCGAAGTAGAAATTCTCGCTAAAATGAATGGTGCGGTCGGCAATTACAATGCCCATCTGGCGGCCTATCCGGAGCACGACTGGGAGAGTTTTTCCAAAAACGTCATCGAACAAAGACTGGGACTGACTTACAATCCCTACACGATACAGATAGAACCGCATGATTACATGGCGGAAATGTTTGATGCCTTCGCTCGCGTGAATACCATTTTGCTCGATCTCAACCGCGACATCTGGGGTTACATTTCGGTCGGTTATTTCAAACAAAAAACCAAGGCCGGTGAAATCGGTTCCTCGACCATGCCGCATAAAGTCAATCCGATTGATTTTGAAAATTCGGAAGGCAATCTCGGTCTGGCCAATGCTTTGCTGCGTCATTTGTCGGAAAAATTGCCGATTTCTCGTTGGCAGCGTGACCTGACCGATTCCACCGTGCTGCGCAATATCGGTGTGGCTTTTGGCTACACCCTGCTGGCGTATGACAGTTGCGTGCGCGGTTTGAATAAGCTCGAAACCAATCCGCAACGCCTGGCCGCCGATCTCGACGCGACCTGGGAAGTGTTGGCTGAGCCAGTACAAACCGTGATGCGCCGCTACGGCATTGCCAATCCGTATGAGCAATTGAAAGAATTGACTCGCGGCAAAGGCGTCTCGAAAGAAACTTTGCGTGAATTCATAGCCACGCTGGCGATTCCCGAGCAAGCCAAGGCTTTGTTGCTGGAAATGACTCCAAGCAACTACATCGGTATCGCTGCCAAGCTCGCTAAGGCAGTTTAAGCACGCGCATTGAATTATTGCTGCCAATTTGGGCGTGACGATGCACTTCGTCACGCTGCTTTAGCGCTACACCAAGGCCCGATTCCGCGCCCCCCTACTTTCTTCCCCACCCTCGTCCTGCTTTGCCGTCGAACAACTTATTCGATCGTCGCAAAAGCCTGATGGACGCTTTTTTACACCTGAAGCACCGCATACCTCATCATTCCTGCATGCCGCAGCCTCGTCATTCCCGCATGCCGCAGCCTCGTCATTCCCGCATGCCGCAGCCTCGTCATTCCCGCATGCCGCAGCCTCGTCATTCCCGCATGCTTTTGGCGGGAACCCAGTGTCGTTTTTAGCACTGAAAACACCATCATTTCTGGCATTTTCAGTTAAGCACGAACGTCGCTGGGTTCCTGCCAACAGCGCGCAGGAATGACGTGGCCACCAGTCGGGGTAATGATGCCGACTGAAAACCCTTTTGCGACAGCCTCTGAAGGCCGGGGTTTCAAACCCTGGTCAGATTGTTGATGAAAACAGGCAATTTTTGCGTGTTTCAAGCAGACTTGAACTTTTTTTGCTATATTAGTTCTAACGCGAACTAATTAATTCACCTGGATACCTAAATGAAAACTGTAGAACGCTACCCCCTTTCACTGATTGCCTTGCATTGGCTGCTGGCCGCTTTCATCGTGGCCGCCTTTGCACTTGGCACCATCATGACGGATATGAAGTTCAGCCCCACCAAGTTGCAATATTATTCTTATCACAAGTGGTTGGGTGTGACCGTACTCGGGCTGGCCGCCATTCGTTTGCTGACACGTTTGTTGAGCCAAGTACCGGCACCGGTGGCCGGCATGAGTGCTTGGCAAGCCAAGGCCGCTGAATGGACCCACGTTTTCTTATACGTACTGATGTTTGCCGTGCCGCTGTCGGGCTATTTCTATACTTCCGCCGCCGGCTACCCAGTGGTCTACCTCGGTTTGTTTGAATTACCGAGCTTGATCGGGCCTTCCCCTGAAATCAAAGATGTCTTGAAAGAAGTCCACGAACTACTGACGAACGTCATGCTCGCTACCGTCCTGCTGCATGTGGCCGGTGCATTGAAACACCAGTTCATCGATAAAGATGGCTTACTGGCTCGTATGATCCCGGGCAAATCGGCGCGCTGAGGCGACCCTGCTCCCCCCTTACCAAGGATAATAATGACATTTTCTCCAAGCAGCAAACCCTTACTGTTGAGTGCACTGGCCATGGCCATTGCGCTGCCGGCCTTGGCTGCGGTCAGTCAACTCGATGCCTCGAAAAGTACGGTCGGCATCGTTTTCAAACAAATGAATGTGCCGGTCGATGCCAAGTTCAAAAAATTCAGCGCCAGCATCGATTACCAAGCGGCCAAACCGGAAGCATCGAAAGCCAGCGTCGAAATCGACTTGGCCAGTTTTGATCTCGGCGACGCGGACTACAACAAGGAAGTCTTGAAGAAAGAATGGTTTAATGCCGCCCAATTCCCGAAAGCCACTTTCGTCGCTACCAGCATGAAACTCGCGGCGGCCGGCAAACTCGATGTCAGCGGCACCTTGAGCATCAAGGGCAAAACCAGCAATGTCAGCTTTCCCCTGAGCGTCAAGCAAGATGGCAACAAGCAAATTTTCGACGGCAGTCTGCCGATCAAACGCTTGGCCTTCAATATAGGCGAAGGCGAATGGAAGGACACCGGCATGGTTGCCGATGAAGTCGTGATCAAGTTTCATGTCGTTACCACCCAGTAATCCCCCCCGCAGCAGTCCACTTCACGGACTGCTGCATCCCCCACCCCGTCAGGAGTCATTCCATGCAATTGAGTAAATTCATCGCCGCAGCCCTCGTCATCAGCGCCGCACCGGCTTTTGCCGACAACTACACGATAGAACCGAACCATACCTATCCAAGTTTTGAAGCCGATCATTTCGGCGTATCTGTATGGCGCGGCAAGTTCACTAAAACCAGCGGCAACATCGTGCTCGATCGCGTGGCCAAGACCGGTACGGTCGATATCGTCATCGATGCCGCTTCGATTGATTTCGGTCATGAAAAAATGAACGAACATGCCAAAACCAAAGATATGTTCAATGTCGCCCAGTTCCCGACCGCGACTTACAAAGGCACATCGATGAAATTTGAAGGCGACAAACCGGTTTCGGTTGACGGCACCTTCACTTTGTTGGGCGTGAGCAAGCCATTGACACTTAAAATCAATAAATTCACTTGCATACAACATCCTATGTACAAAAAAGAAGTGTGCGGTGCCGATGCCAGCGCTGAATTCAACCGCAGCGATTTCGGTTTGAACTACGGTTTGCCGAAATTTGCACCAGGTGTAAAACTGCAGATTCAAGTCGAAGCGATTCGTGCTGACTAAGTAGTGTGAAGTAGATCAGGAAACCGCATCACCGACCCGTGACATTCCGGGTCGGCTTTCACTTTAGATGGTTTATCATGGGCACACGCCACCTCCGCAGCATCCGTTTGCTGGCCGAGTGCATGCAATTGTTTGAACAAGCATCCGCCCGCCAGGTCAAGCAATTCGGCTTGACCCATCCACAGTTCGATATCCTCGCAACGCTGGGCAACACCGCCGGCATGACTTGCAAAGAACTCGGTGAAAAAACCCTCATTACTAAAGGCACACTGACCGGTGTGCTCGACCGTTTGGAACAGAAAGGCATCGTTGAACGCGAACGCGGCAACTGTGACCGCCGTCAGTTATTCATCAAATTAAGTCCATACGGACAAGCAACGTTTGAGAAAATTTTTCCGCAAATAGTAGAAAATGGCACACAAGCTTTTCTCGATTACACGTCGGCCGATTATCTGGCCTTGGAAACGATGCTCGGCACGCTGAAACAGAATTTGACGGCCCTGCAAGCAGCGCCGTTATCCTGTCCCAAACCCTGATTACAAGCTGTCGCCCAGCACCGGACCGCGGCCGCTGAAACGCTCGAGTGCCAGATAAATCACGGGCGTAATGAAGAGGGTGATGGCCTGTGAAAAAATCAAACCACCCACCACCGCCAAGCCCAAGGGTTGACGCAATTCGGCACCGGCACCCAAACCCATGGCGATCGGCAATGCACCGACCAGCGCTGCCAAGGTAGTCATCATGATAGGCCGGAAGCGCTGTATGCAGGCTTCACGGATGGCCTGCAGTGGCGTCATCTGTTGGTGACGCTGCGCATCGAGCGCGAAATCGATCATCATGATGGCATTTTTCTTGACGATGCCGATCAAGAGCAAAATCCCTATGGTCGCGATCAGGGTCAAGTCTTGACCAAACCATTGCAAGGTCAGCAGCGCCCCGACGGCTGCCGAGGGCAAGCCGGCCAGAATGGTGAGCGGATGAATATAGCTCTCATACAACACCCCGAGCAAGACATAGATCACTAACAAGGCGGCGATGACCAGCACCACTTGTCCCGACTGAGTATCCTTGAACACCGCGGCATCACCGCCGTAACTGCTGATGATGGCCGAGGGCATAGCGATCTCGGTACGGTAGGCATCGATGCGTTTGGTCGCCTCACCGAGTGCTGCGCCCGGCGCCAGATTGAATGACAAAGTCACCGCCTGTAATTGCCCAACATGATTGATGGAACTCGGCCCTACGCTGCGCTTGACGGTGGCCACACTGTTGAGCGGTACCAAGCTGCCATTACTACTGCGCACATAGATGCCATTGATGCCGCGTTCATCTTGCTTGCTCTCGGGGGTCACCTCGAGAATCACTTGGTAGCTGTCAACACTGGTATAAATCGTGCTGATCTGACGCTCACCAAAAGCACTGTAGAGTGCCGAGCGGATACTATCCATGTTCAGGCCCAAGGCATTGGCGCGGTCACGGTCTATATCGATCGAGGCTTGCAAACCTTTGAGCTGGGAATCGCTGGTAACATCTTTAAACACGGGATCGCTGCGCAGTTTTGCTTGCAAACGATCGGCCCAGCTATTGAGTTCGCCACTTTCGACACTTTGCAAAATATATTGATACTGGCTCTTGCTCTGACGACCACCGAGTTGCAGATTTTGGGTAGGTCGCAAGAACACATTGATACCGGCCACCGTGCGTAATTTTTGGCGCAAGCCATCGACTACTTCAGGCATCGTCGCGCGCTGGTCGCGCGGCTTGAGATTGACAAACATGCGCCCGGTATTTTGGGCACCGTTACCACCATTGAAAGAGGCCACCGTCGCCACATTCGGATCATTGCGCAAAATGGTGGCTGCCTGTTCTTGCAAGGCCAACATGGCTGGGAAGGAAATATCTTCGGCCGCCTCGGTCGAGACATTAATCTGCCCGATATCTTCTTGCGGAAAAAATCCTTTGGGAATGACGATGAACAAATAGGCTGTCGCGATAAAGCTCAGCAGTGCCACCATCAGCACGAAGCGGCGATACTGCAAAGCCAGATCGAGGCCGCGCGTATACAGCGCCAGCGACCAATTGAAAGCACGTTCAAACACATGGAGAATAGCGCCGATGGCCGGTGGCGGCGCACGTAGTTCGTGTTCATTTTTGAGGAAGCGACTTGCCAGCATAGGCACCAAGGTCAGCGCGACAAAGGCTGAAGCGACAATCGCCAAGCTAACGATGACGGCAAATTCATGGAACAATTGACCGATCACGCCGGGCATGAAGAAAATCGGTATGAACACGGCGATGAGCGAAGTGGAAATCGAGATGATGGTAAAGCCGACTTCACGCGAACCCTTAAGCGCCGCTTGAAACGGCGGCATGCCCTCTTCGACGTGGCGCATGATGTTTTCCAACATGACGATGGCATCGTCGACCACCAATCCGACCGCCAAGGTCAAGCCGAGCAAAGAAATATTATCGAGCGAATAGCCGAAGGCCCAGAGCAAACCGATGGCACCGATCAAGGATACCGGCAAAGACAGGGTGGGAATCAAGGTCGCCATCAAATGCCGCAAAAACAAAAAGATCACCACCACCACCAAGACGATGGTCAGCATCAGGGTTAAATTGACGTCGTGCAACGCCTCCCGGACTGACAGCGAGCGATCATTCACCAAGCCGATTTTGACTGAGGCCGGCAATTGCGCGGCGAAACCGGGCAAGGCGGCTTTGATGGCATCGACCACTTGCACCGTATTGGCATCGTTCTGGCGTTGTATCGCCAAAGTGATCGAACTTTCACCGTTGTAGCTTGAAGCCGATTTGATCAATTCATAACTATCTTCCACCGTGGCGACATCACGCAAACGTATTACCAAACCGTCTTTGTTACCGACGACCAAAGAAGCGAATTCGCCGGCATTGACCAATTGCTTATTTGCCAGCACGGTCAGGGTTTGCTTGTCGCCATCGAGCGTACCAACCGGCGTATTGGCGTTGGCGCTGCGTATCGCCGTCGCCAATTCATCGAGCGTCATGTTACGCGCCGCCAACTCGCTCGGCTTACTGCGGATCCGCACGGCATAGCGCTTGATACCGTAAATACTCACTTGAGCAACGCCGTTGAGGGTAGACAGACTCGGTGAAATCAAGTGTTCGGCATAGCTGGTCAATTCCGACAAACTCAGCGAGGGCGAGGTCATTGCCAGAATCAGCACCGGCGCATCGGCCGGATTAACTTTGCGATACGCCGGCGGTGCCGTCATATCTGCTGGCAAGGAGCGTTGCGCACGCAATAGGGCCGCTTGAACATCGACGGCGGCCACATCAATATTGCGATTCTGATCAAACTCCAAAGTCAAGGAGGTGCTGCCTATGGTATTGCTGGAACTGATTACGGCCAAGCCGGGAATCGTCGCAAATTGTTTTTCCAAGGGTAAGGCGACCGAGGTCGCCATGGTTTCCGGACTCGCCCCTGGCAAAGCGGCACTGACACTGATGACCGGCGTGTTATAACTGGGTAAGGCGGCGACCGGTATAAAGCGGTAAGCGAGCACGCCGGCGACGACAATCGATAAATTGAGCAAGACCGTCATCACCGGACGACGGATAAACAGTTCCGATATATTCATAAGGCCGCCGTCTTGGCCGGATTGGCTAGAACCAGCATGCCGGGGCGCAAATTCTGTTTGCCATCGGTGATGACGGCACTGCCAGCAGGTAAGCCTTTAACTAAGGCATCGGCACCATAACTATGCGTGACTTGAACTGTTTTCAAGTCGACCTTGCCACCGGCACCCAACACATACACCGCCGATTCACGGGCACCAACGATGATCGCTGCTTGCGGGATAAGCACCGCATCTTTGATCGTTTGCACACTCATTTCCAAGTTGGCATAGGCCCCCGGCCAGAGTGCCAAGGCGGTATTATCAAAGACGGCCTTGAGTCGTATCGTGCCGGTTGCCGCATCGACGGTATTATCGACAAACTCCAAGCGGCCACGAAAACTGTCGCTACGACCCGGCAAACTGGCGAGTACAAAACTGTCGCTGCGGCGCATACTTTCCAGTGCATCAGGCAGATTAGCTTGCGGCAGTGGGAAACTGATAGCCATTTGATCCATGCGCGTGATCGTCACCAAGGCCGGAGCAGTGCTGCCGGCTTGCACCAACGAACCGGGATACACGGTGATGCTGCCGGTGCGGCCGGCCGATGGCGCGACGATGCGGTTATAGCTCAAGGCCACGCGCGCCGCATTGACGGCGGCGCGGTCAGCAGCCAACACCGCCTGTTGCGTATCGACTAAGGTTTGCGTGGTATCGACCGCACTTTGCGAGAGGAATTTTTTGCCCAACAAGTCGACGCTGCGTGCCGCCTGACGCTGATAATCGCGCAAGCTGGCTTGATCCTTTTCCAACTGCGCCTGAGCTTTGGCGAGATTGACTTCATCAGCCCGACTGTCCAGGGTAAACAGTAAAGTTCCCGCCGTCACAAACTGACCTTCTTTGATATGAACAGCGGCCACCGTGCTGCTGACTTGCGGCCGGATATCGACGGTCGTGACCGGCGTGACGACGCCACTGGCAGTCAGACGCACGGTATAGTCGGTTTGCTTGGCTAAAACGGTGGAGACGGCCACAGGCGTAGCGACAGCGGATTTGACGGCTGGTGCACTGGGTACAAAATAGTATCGATAAGCAACAAACGAAATAATTGAAACAACAATAATCGGAACGGCAATTTTTAACGAACGCATATATTTTTTTCCAATGACACTTGGCAATTAGACTGTCATAGAAAAGAAAAGTTCTGCCTCTACGCTACGTTACATTCCGTTGCATGAAGTTGCATGAGAACATCAGACCGGTGTGGTACGCAAGCTCTTGCGCAAACCCATGCTGGCGAGCAAACGGCCAAGATTTACGACATGGTTTGCCGACTTGTTTTGGCAGTCCATGTGAAAAATATTTTAGCGATGGGGATTTTTTTATGTAGGAAAAATCTGATTTTCACTTCTCAGCGCGTGGCTGTGATTTTCCGAACACGCAAAGAAAATGCCGGCACAGTGGCCGGCATTGCGTCGCTTCAAACAGCCTCAGCTTCAGACTACGGCACCGTCGGTGTCGTCTTTTTCTTTGGTCGGTTTGATCAAGTCTTCGCGTTTCACACCCAACCACATGGCGATCGCGGCTGCCACGAACACGGACGAGTAAATACCGAAGCAAATACCAATGGTCAGGGCCAAGGCAAAGTAATGCAGAGTAGGACCGCCGATGAGCAGCATCGACAAAACCATCATCTGAGTCGAGCCATGCGTGATGATGGTGCGTGAAATGGTGCTGGTGATGGCATTATCGATGACTTCGGTGACACTCATCTTGCGTTGCTTGCGGAAATTTTCACGGATACGATCGAAAATAACCACCGATTCATTGACCGAATAACCGAGCACGGCCAACACCGCTGCCAGCACCGACAGATTGAATTCCCACTGAAAGAAAGCGAAGAAACCGAGGATGATGATGACGTCATGTAAGTTGGCGACGATGGCAGCAACGGCGAATTTCCATTCGAAGCGTATGGCCAAATAAATCATCACACCCAATACAACGAAGAGCAAGGCCATCAAACCATCGTGGGTGAGTTCTTCACCGACTTGCGAGCCGACTTGCTCTACCCTTTGCAGCGTGACATCAGGGTTGACTGCGCGCAGCGCTTGAAACACGGTTTTCGATTGGTCATCGGAAGTGACATTTTTCTTTGGCAAAGGCAGACGGATCACCACGTCTTGTGCCTTGCCGAAAGTTTGTACCGGGACGTCGACATAGCCGAGTTGCTCAACTGTTTTGCGGATGGTGTCGACGTCGGCCGCTTGGGCATACGAGACTTCCATGACAGTGCCGCCGGTAAATTCTACCGAGAAATGCAAGCCTTTGTGCAATAGAAAAAATACCGCGGCGACGAAGGTCAAGGCGGAGATGACATTGAAGATCAGCGCGTGACGCATGAACGGTATGTCTTTTTTAATGCGGAATAATTCCATGATATCTGCCTTATTGTCCGGTGCTGCCGAAACGACCGCACCTTGAAATTTCTGCTCATTCATTGCGCGCTGTCGCCATCTGGCGCAGCGCGCATTATCTGCTGCTCTTGCGCGAGTCCGCGCTTATTTCGCGATGTCTTCGGCAGGTTTCCAGATTTGACCGATAGACAGAGCCGTGAGTTTTTTCTGCCGACCGTACCACAGATTAACCACGCCGCGCGAGACAAACACGGAAGAGAAAATCGAGGTCAAAATACCGAGACAATGGACCACGGCAAAGCCTTTGATCGGGCCTGAACCGAAAATCAACAGTGCCAGACCGACGATGAAGGTGGTGACGTTGGAATCGAGAATCGTCGCCCACGCATGGCCAAAGCCTTCTTCAATCGCTTTTTGCGGTGATTTTCCGGCGCGCAGTTCTTCGCGGATACGCTCGTTGATGAGTACGTTGGCATCAATCGCCATACCGAGCGCGAGCGCGATCGCCGCAATCCCTGGCAGGGTCAGCGTGGCTTGCAACAAGGATAGCAAAGCTACCAGCAAAAGCAAATTGACCGACAGAGCGATGACGCTGAAAAAACCGAACAGCATGTAGTAAGTCACCATGAACAGCGAAATTGCGGCGAAACCATACAAGGTCGAGTTGCGGCCTTTGGCGATGTTTTCTACCCCGAGCTGCGGGCCGATGGTGCGTTCTTCGATGATTTCCATCGGTGCGGCCAAGGAACCGGCGCGCAGCAACAGCGATAAGTCGGCAGCCGCGCCGGCCGAGCCCATGCCGGTGATTTGGAAACGGGTACCGAGTTCATCGTTGATGGTCGGGGCGATCAAAACTTCGCCCTTACCTTTTTCAAACAAGACGATGGCCATGCGCTTGCCAACCCGAGTACGGGTGGCTTCGCGCATTTTGCGGCCGCCGTCGCCATTGAGTTCCACGCTCACCGATGGTTGTTGATGCTGATCGAAACTGGCCGATGCACTGGTGATGTAATCACCGGTGACGACCGGGTCTTTCGAAAGTATCAACCATTCGCCGCCGCGATTGCCTTTGTACAATTCCGAATTGAAGGGAACTGCGGTAGTGGCATCGACCGGACCGATCACGCTGTCATCAAGCAAGCGGACTTCGAGGGTAGCAGTACGACCGATGATTTCCTTGGCGCGCGCGACATCTTGCACACCTGGCAATTGCACGACGATACGGTCTGGGCCTTGTTGTTGAATGATAGGTTCGGAAACACCGAGTTCATTCACGCGTTTCGACAAGGCCGTGATGTTTTGTTTCACGCCTTCGGTGACCACGGCTTTCAGGGCTTCCGGCTTGAGCGTGGCTTGCAGGTCAAACTGGCTGGCGTCGCTGCTGACGCTGTCGACGAAGTCGATGTCGCTGAGCTGAGCCGTCAATACTGCTTTGGCAGCAGTACGGGTGGCGGCATCGCGAAACGCGATCGCCACGGCGTCGCCGCTGCGGCTGATGCCGGCGTGACGGATTTCTTTGTCACGCAAGGTGGTGCGCACGGTCGATTGCAAACCTTGCACGCGCTTATTGAGCACGGCTTTGGTATCGACTTGCATGAGAAAATGCACACCGCCACGCAGATCGAGCCCGAGATACATAGGCAGGGCATTGAGACTTTGCATCCACTTCGGCGTATTCGAGAGCAAATTGAACGCCACCGTGTAGGTCGGATCGGCTGGATCGGTATTGAGTGCTTTTTCGAGCACGTCTTTAGCTTTGAATTGAGCGTCGGTGTCGCTGAAACGAGCGCGTACCGATCCTTGCATGCCGTTGAAATCGTAGAATATGCCATTATCGGCAAGGCCAGCTTGTTGCAAAGCTGCCGAGACGCGGGCTTTCATACTATCGTCGATCTTGACGGTCGATTTGGCGCTGCTGATTTGTACCGCCGGCGAATCGCCGAAGAAATTCGGTGCGGTATATAAACCGCCGAAAATCAGCGCAAACAAAATCAACAAATACTTCCAGAGTGGGTAGCGATTCATAATTAAGAAAGAAATGGAAGCGGTGAAAGCACAACGCAGCCCCGATTACTGCTGGACTGCGTTGCCGAGAATTGATTAAATCGCCTTAATCGTGCCTTTAGGCAACAACATGGTGATTGCCACTTTCTGTACCACGATTTCTGTGCCGCTGGACACTTCCAGCGTGACATAGCTTTCAGTGACTTTGACGACCTTGCCTAATACGCCACCGGAAGTGACAACTTCATCACTTTTTGCCAGCGCATCCATCATCGCGCGTTGTTCTTTTTGACGCTTCATTTGCGGGCGTATCATGAGGAAATACAAGACCACAAACATCAGTACCAGAGGCAAAAAACTCATCAGGCTACCGTCGCCACCAAGGCTGGCGAGGCCGCCCGAAGATTGTGCATAAGCGTTGGAAATAAACACGTTCAAACTCCGTTCATGGATAAAATAAGATTGTCGGGTCACAGCGACCGAGACGAAGCAGATCAGGCCGACCGAGCCGATTTCAAGCTCAGAGGCACTGCAACCCGCCATTCTAGCATTGCTAGCTTTACTTTTCGCAGATTCGATGACGATCAATATTGCCAAAAAACAAGTTATGGATGTCGAATAGATATGACAGCAAGCCATTTACGCGCTATGTACGGTGCACGGCTCGCCGCTACCAACTCGCGCGCAAACCCAGTGATCCGGTACTGGTATGGCGGACCGCTGTTTCCCCGCCACCACCAAAATATTCGGCACGCGCATATAAACTGACGCGCGAATTGAGCGCGAGCTCAAAGCCACCGGCTAAGCCGATTGCCGTGTAGCCGGTGTGGCTGCTGATATCGGTCGTTGAATCGCTGATAAAACGGCTGATGGCCGCACCCTGATTGCCGTGATAAACATTGACACTGAGCTCAGGTTCGAGCAAGCCTGCCGAGCTCTCGAGCCGAGCTTGCAGATGTAGGCCGGCACGCACATTCCATGCGCTGCCCTGATGCTGCTGCACACTAGCACCAACAATGCCGACCTCATCGATATGAAAAGCTTGATGGATCAGTTGCAACTGCGGTTGCAGCTTCCAGCGCGGACTGAGCGGCACTGGCAGGCCGACTTCCAGCGAAGCGGTCAAGCTGCGTGCGGCACCAGCGACCGTTGAACTGCTGTTGGGCATGGCACTGTAATGGTCGGTCCCGCCTTGTAGCACCAGATCGATATAGCGCTGCCCGACATCGGTATAGTTGAGATAAGCGCCGGTGTACTGTGCCCGCAAGCTGTTCGATCCCAATTGCCCGCTTTTGCCGCCAGCAAAACCGCTGACCTGTGCACTGCCATCGACGTTGCCGAGGTAAGCACCGGCACGCCAGCCGTGACTGGCATAGAGGTCGCTGCCGGCTTGAAAACCGCTGACATGGCCGGCGCTTGCGGCTTGCAACAGACCTTGTTGTGTCAATGTGACATTCGTCGCCAGCGCACGCCCCCAGGCGTGGCGTTGATCCGACTCGGGCGTAAGGTTCGAGGTGTCCAGCGAACGCAGCGCCGCATTGGCTGCGCCGGCACGCTGACTCAAACTGCCCAGCATGGCCATATCGGCCTGCATCAGTTGCGCTGGGATGGCCGCTAACAGCGGCGCTTCCAGACGATAGGCCGTCACCGGTGCGGCCGCCGCGCTTGCTACAACTTGGGTACGCAGGAACCAATCTTCACCGGCACCCTTGGCATCGGCCGCATACAAGCGATATTGGTAAGCACCGACATCGACATGGTTGTCGCTGGCCACCGCCTTCGTGCCAAACGATTGTGCACTCGGCGCGTGCGCCGTCACGGCGGCGCTGGAACCCGCCAGCGTAAAGGCATCTTTACTGGTTTGAGCAGTCGTACTGGCACCGTTGCGTGCAGCAATGACTTTGATACCATCACCACTGGTGGCCGCTCCCAGCCCACCAAGATTGACCAAGCGAATCTGTGTGCTGCCGCTGGCACTGGCACGGGTACCGTCGAGTACCAACATATCGCTCACCGCAGCACTGTTGAAGCTGCTACCAAGTTGCAATACAGCATTTTTTCCGACATAGGCACCGGTCACCGTCAGCGTCGTGCCAGCTGCCGTACCGAGCAAGGAGACCGTACCATTATTGCTCAATGCGGCGATGGTTTGGCCCAGACCGGCCAAATCCAGGCTGGCCCCGGCCGCGACGGTGTGGGCCGACGCCGCACTAAGGCTGTTGGCGGCACCGGCCTGTAAGCTACCGGCCGAGATGGTAGTCGGCCCGCTGTAGCTATTCACGCCGCTCAGAATTTGCACGGCGTTGCCGACTTTATTGAGCGACATGCCAGCACTGCCATCGGCGATGCTGCCGGAAAAATTCGCGCCGGCATTGCCGCCGCCGACGCTGAGCAGGGCCACCGCGAGTCCGCTATTACTGATGCTGCCGGCACCACTCAAACTGGCGATGGCTTGACTGTTGCCAGCCAAATCGAGACTCGCTCCGGCAGCAATCTGGACGCTCGAATTTTGTCCTAATGCGTTTACCACACCAGTTTTCAAGCTGCCGGCAGCGATCGTCGTCGCGCCGGTGTAGCGGTTCAAGCCAGTGAGCGTCAAACTGCCTGTGCCGCTTTGGCTGACACTACCACTGCCACTGATGGCATTGTTCACGACAATGGCATCGCTGCGATTGAACACCAGATGACTGTTATTGCTGACAGCACCGCTGCCCAAGCTGCCCAAGGCGGCTCCGGCCCCCACTTGCAAGGTTCCGGCAAGTATCGTCGTGGTACCGCTGTAGCTATTGTTACCACTGAGAATCTGGGTACCATCGCCAACTTTACTCAGCGCCATGGCACTGACACCATCTTGCATGCGACCGGCAAATTGACTGGAATTGTTATTGCCGCCGGTACTCAATATCGCGACGGTCGCGCCACTATTGCTCAGCGTGCCGCCACTGCCAGACAAAGAGCCGACAGCCTGATTATAGCCGCACAGGTCGAGCGTGCTGCCGACGCTGGTAGTGACTGCCGAATTATGCCCGAGTGCATTGGTGGCGCAGGCCCGCAAGCTACCGCCGTTGATGCTGGTCGCGCCGCTGTACGTATTGCTGCCGGACAGCGTCTGTGTGCCGCTGCCAAGTTTCGTCAGCGCCGTGGCACTGACACCATCTTGTATCGTGCCAGAAAAATTGGCTGAACTGTTATTGCTACCCGTCGTCATCGTGACCGCCGTTAGACCATTATTGCTCACCGTACCACCGCTACCAGCCAGCGAACCGATGGCTTGATTGAAACCACCGAGATCGAGCGTAGCACCAGCAGCCGTGGTGACAGCCGAGTTGCTGCCGAAGGCATTCATGGCAGCGGCGGCCAGTATGCCATTACTGACCGTGGTCGCGCCGCTGTACGTATTGCTGCCGGACAGTGTTTGCGTGCCGCTGCCAAGTTTCGTCAAGGCCGTGGCACTGACACCATCTTGTATCGTGCCAGCAAAATTGGCTGAACTGTTATTGCCACCCGTCGTCATCGCCGCCACTGTTGCACCGCTGTTTGTCACCGTACCACCAGTACCGGCCAGGGAACCGATGGCTTGATTGAAACCACCGAGATCGAGCGTAGCACCAGCGGCCGTGGTGACGGCCGAGTTGCTGCCGAAGGCATTAACCGCGCCGGCGACCAAGCTACCGTTAGTGACCGTGGTCGCGCCGCTATAGGTATTCGTACCCGCCAGCGTTTGCGTGCCGCTACCGACTTTCGTCAAGGCTGTGGCACTGACACCATCTTGTATCGTGCCAGCAAAATTGGCTGAACTGTTATTGCCACCGATCGTCATCGCTGCCACTGTCGCACCGCTGTTCGTCACCGTACCACCGCTACCAGCCAGCGAACCGATGGCTTGATTGAAACCGCCGAGATCGAGCGTAGCACCAGCGGCCGTGGTGACAGCCGAGTTGCTACCGAAGGCATTAACCGCACCGGCGACCAAGCTACCGTTAGTGACCGTGGTCGCGCCGCTATAGGTATTCGTGCCCGCCAGCGTCTGTGTGCCGCTGCCGACTTTCGTCAGCGCCGTGGCACTGACACCATCTTGTATGCTGCCGCCAAAATTGGTCGAGCTGTTATTGCTACCCGTCGTCATCGTGACCGCCGTTAGACCATTATTGCTTACCGTACCACCGCTACCAGCCAGCGAACCGATGGCTTGATTAAAACCACCGAGATCGAGCGTAGCACCAGCGGCCGTGCTGACGGCCGAGTTGCTGCCGAAGGCATTAACCGCACCGGCGACCAAGCTACCATTACTGACCGTGGTCGCGCCGCTATAGGTATTCGTGCCCGCCAGCGTCTGTGTGCCGCTACCGACTTTCGTCAAGGCTGTGGCACTGACACCATCTTGTATGCTGCCGCCAAAATTGGCTGAACTGTTATTGCCACCCGTCGTCATCGCCGCCACTGTTGCACCGCTGTTTGTCACCGTACCACCAGTACCGGCCAGGGAACCGATGGCTTGATTGAAACCGCCGAGATCGAGCGTAGCACCAGCGGCAGTAGTGACAGCCGAGTTGCTACCGAAGGCATTAACCGCACCGGCGACCAAGCTACCATTACTGACCGTGGTCGCGCCGCTATAGGTATTCGTGCCCGCCAGCGTTTGCGTGCCACTGCCGACTTTCGTCAGCGCCGTGGCACTGACACCATCTTGTATGCTGCCGCCAAAATTGGTCGAGCTGTTATTGCTACCCGTCGTCATCGTGACCGCCGTTAGACCATTATTGCTTACCGTACCACCGCTGCCAGCCAGCGAACCGATGGCTTGATTAAAACCACCGAGATCGAGCGTGGCACCAGCAGCCGTGGTGACAGCCGAGTTGCTACCGAAGGCATTAACCGCACCGGCGACCAAGCTACCATTACTGACCGTGGTCGCGCCGCTGTACGTATTGCTGCCGGACAGTGTTTGCGTGCCGCTGCCAAGTTTCGTCAGCGCCGTGGCACTGACACCATCTTGTATGCTGCCGCCAAAATTGGCTGAACTGTTATTGCCACCCGTCGTCATCGCCGCCACTGTTGCACCGCTGTTCGTCACCGTGCCGCCAGTACCGGCCAGCGAACCGATGGCTTGATTGAAACCACCGAGATCGAGCGTAGCACCAGCGGCCGTGGTGACAGCCGAGTTGCTACCGAAGGCATTAACCGCGCCGGCGACCAAGCTACCGTTAGTGACCGTGGTCGCGCCGCTATAGGTATTCGTACCCGCCAGCGTTTGCGTGCCGCTACCGACCTTCGTCAAGGCTGTGGCACTGACACCATCTTGTATCGTGCCAGCAAAATTGGCTGAACTGTTATTGCCACCCGTCGTCATCGCCGCCACTGTTGCACCGCTGTTTGTCACCGTACCACCAGTACCGGCCAGGGAACCGATGGCTTGATTGAAACCACCGAGATCGAGCGTAGCACCAGCGGCCGTGGTGACAGCCGAGTTGCTACCGAAGGCATTAACCGCGCCGGCGACCAAGCTACCGTTAGTGACCGTGGTCGCGCCGCTATAGGTATTCGTACCCGCCAGCGTTTGCGTGCCGCTACCGACTTTCGTCAAGGCTGTGGCACTGACACCATCTTGTATCGTGCCAGCAAAATTGGCTGAACTGTTATTGCCACCCGTCGTCATCGTGACCGCCGTTAGACCATTATTGCTCACCGTACCACCGCTACCAGCCAGCGAACCGATGGCTTGATTGAAACCACCGAGATCGAGCGTAGCACCAGCGGCAGTAGTGACAGCCGAGTTGCTGCCGAAGGCATTAACCGCACCGGCGACCAAGCTACCATTACTGACCGTGGTCGCGCCGCTATAGGTATTCGTGCCCGCCAGCGTCTGTGTGCCGCTACCGACTTTCGTCAAGGCTGTGGCACTGACACCATCTTGTATGCTGCCGCCAAAATTGGCTGAACTGTTATTGCCACCCGTCGTCATCGCCGCCACTGTTGCACCGCTGTTCGTCACCGTGCCGCCAGTACCGGCCAGGGAACCGATGGCTTGATTGAAACCACCGAGATCGAGCGTGGCACCAGCGGCAGTAGTGACAGCCGAGTTGCTGCCGAAGGCATTTATGGCAGCGGCGGACAATGTACCATTACTGACCGTGGTCGCGCCGCTGTACGTATTGCTGCCGGATAGTGTTTGCGTGCCGCTGCCGACTTTCGTCAAGGCTGTGGCACTGACACCATCTTGTATCGTGCCAGCAAAATTGGCTGAACTGTTATTGCCACCCGTCGTCATCGCCGCCACTGTTGCACCGCTGTTTGTCACCGTACCACCAGTACCGGCCAGGGAACCGATGGCTTGATTGAAACCACCGAGATCGAGCGTAGCACCAGCGGCCGTGGTGACAGCCGAGTTGCTACCGAAGGCATTAACCGCGCCGGCGACCAAGCTACCGTTAGTGACCGTGGTCGCGCCGCTATAGGTATTCGTACCCGCCAGCGTTTGCGTGCCGCTACCGACTTTCGTCAAGGCTGTGGCACTGACACCATCTTGTATCGTGCCAGCAAAATTGGCTGAACTGTTATTGCCACCCGTCGTCATCGTGACCGCCGTTAGACCATTATTGCTCACCGTACCACCGCTACCAGCCAGCGAACCGATGGCTTGATTGAAACCACCGAGATCGAGCGTAGCACCAGCGGCAGTAGTGACAGCCGAGTTGCTGCCGAAGGCATTAACCGCACCGGCGACCAAGCTACCGTTAGTGACCGTGGTCGCGCCGCTATAGGTATTCGTACCCGCCAGCGTTTGCGTGCCGCTACCGACTTTCGTCAAGGCTGTGGCACTGGCACCATCTTGTATCGTGCCAGCAAAATTGGCTGAACTGTTATTGCCACCCGTCGTCATCGCCGCCACTGTTGCACCGCTGTTCGTCACCGTACCACCGCTACCAGCCAGCGAACCGATGGCTTGATTGAAACCACCGAGATCGAGCGTAGCACCAGCAGCCGTGGTGACAGCCGAGTTGCTGCCGAAGGCATTCATGGCAGCGGCGGCCAGTATGCCATTACTGACCGTGGTCGCGCCGCTGTACGTATTGCTGCCGGACAGTGTTTGCGTGCCGCTGCCAAGTTTCGTCAGCGCCGTGGCACTGACACCATCTTGTATGCTGCCGCCAAAATTGGTCGAGCTGTTATTGCTACCCGTCGTCATCGTGACCGCCGTTAGACCATTATTGCTCACCGTACCACCGCTACCAGCCAGCGAACCGATGGCTTGATTGAAACCACCGAGATCGAGCGTAGCACCAGCGGCCGTGGTGACGGCCGAGTTGCTACCGAAGGCATTGAGCGCGCCGGCGACCAAGCTACCGTTAGTGACCGTGGTCGCGCCGCTATAGGTATTCGTACCCGCCAGCGTTTGCGTGCCGCTACCGACTTTCGTCAAGGCTGTGGCACTGGCACCATCTTGTATCGTGCCAGCAAAATTGGCTGAACTGTTATTGCCACCCGTCGTCATCGCCGCCACTGTTGCACCGCTGTTCGTCACCGTGCCGCCAGTACCGGCCAGGGAACCGATGGCTTGATTGAAACCACCGAGATCGAGCGTGGCACCAGCAGCAGTAGTCAGCGCTGAATTGCTACCGAAGGCATTCATGGCAGCGGCGGACAATGTACCATTACTGACCGTGGTCGCGCCGCTGTACGTATTGCTGCCGGATAGTGTTTGCGTGCCGCTGCCGACCTTCGTCAAGGCTGTGGCACTGACACCATCTTGTATCGTGCCAGCAAAATTGGCTGAACTGTTATTGCCACCGATCGTCATCGCTGCCACTGTCGCACCGCTGTTCGTCACCGTGCCGCCAGTACCAGCCAGCGAACCGATAGCTTGATTAAAACCGCCGAGATCGAGCGTGGCACCAGCGGCCGTAGTGACGGCCGAGTTGCTGCCGAAAACGTCGACGGCACCCGCGGCCAGTGTGCCATTGCTGACGGTGGTGGCTCCGCTGTAAGTATTCGCGCCGCTGAGGACGGTGGTGCCACTGCCGATTTGATTAAGGCTGCCAGTACCACTGATGGCGTTACTGACCAGCAGGGTATTGCTGCGATCAAAAGACAAGTTAGCGTTATTCGTCACCGCCGCGCTGCCCAAGCTACCACTGCTGCCACCGGCACCGACTTGCAGCGTACCGGCACTGATGATGGTCGCACCGCTGTAGGTGTTATCGCCAGCTAAAATAGTCGTGCCATTGGCTATATTGGAAACATTGAGCGCAACCGCCCCAGCACCAGCATTATCGCTGATCACGGAATTGACGGTCAATACCGAGCTCGCGCTGGCGTTGCTTAGATTCACCGCGGAAGCGCCACTACTGCCGGCCGTCAGAAAGCCTTGATTTGCGACTTGGCCCACACTCAAAGATTGCGCCGTTGTAGCGATCGCAATCGTGCCATTCTGACTGTTAGCGACATTGCTACCGATGACCAAGGTGTCATTGGCAGAGTTCTGACTCATCGCAATGGTCGATGGTGCGGTGCTGGCAGACATCAGCAAAGATTGCAGCGTGGTGACAGCGGCAGCGAGCTGATTGGCACTGCTCGCGGGACCGCCGTTTTGTATCGTCACGATGGCATCGTGTGCCGGAATATCAGGAATCACGATGCTGCCGCTGGCCGGATCGGTAAACACGTTTTGCTGTGAAGATTGTAATTGCACCAGGTAATGAACCCCGCTGACATCTTGAATAGATGCAAAGCTTGTGCCATTCCATAATGCCCCACCGGCTACCTGTGTTTGGGCATCATTGGCACCGGCGCTACTGCTGGTAATAAAACGCGCGCCACGTGTGACGCCGCTGGCACCGACAAAGTTGGTCGCGCTGTCGCTACTGAGCGCACCGAGATTGACATCGATATCTTGCGCGCCGTTTTGGCTTAATTTGAAGGTGCCGGCACCAGAATTACTGTTCTGAAATGATTCAAGCAAACCATTTGCTGTGCTGACGCCTTTCACTTCGATGGTTCCGCCCTGGAGAATCAGGCTGGAGCTGGAGGCGAGGATATTCGCGACAGCCGCTGCTGGAGCGGAGAAATCCAATAGTAAGGTGCCGCCACTGACCGTAGTCGCGCCAGTATATGTATTGCTACCGGAAAGAGTTTGGGTGCCGCTGCCGACTTTCGTCAGCGCAGTCAGGCTGACGCCATCTTGTATGGTGCCGCCAAACTTACTGGAACTGTTGTCGCTGCCCAGGCTCAACAGCGCCGCATTGCTGCCACTGTTGCTCACCGTGCCGGCGTTGCCGGCCAGCGAAGCAATAGCTTGATTGAAACCGCCCAGATCGAGCGTGCTAGCGGCAGCCGTGACGACGGCCGAATGATTACTCAAGGCATTCACCGCCCCGGCCGCCAACGTGCCACCGTTGAGCGTGGTCGCGCCACTGTACGTATTGGTGCCAGACAGCGTTTGCGTGCCGCTGCCGGACTTGCTCAGCGCCGTGGTACCGATGCCATCTTGTATGGTGCCGGCAAAATTGCTCGAACTGTTATCGCTACCGCTGCTCAGGGTTGCGGCCGTAACACCGCTGTTGCTCACCGTGCCGCCGGTGCCGGCCAGCGAACCGATGGCTTGCTGAAAACCGCCGAGATCGAGTGTGGTACCGGCGGCCATGCTAACGGCCGAGTTGCTGCCGAAGGCATTGAGCGCACCGGCCGCCAGCGTGCCACTGGTTAGCAGTGTGGCACCGGTATAGCTGTTACTGCTCGACAATGTCGTGGTGCCGCCACCATTTTGGCTCAATGTTCCGCTGCCGCTGATGGCATTCGCCACCGTCAACGCATCGCTGCGATTAAACAGCAAATTCGCATTATCGATCACGGCACCGCTACCCAGGCTGCCGCTGGTACCACCGGCACCGACTTGCAAGCTACCGGCAGTCAGCGTGGTGGTGCCTGCATAGCTGTTGGCACCGCTCAGTATCGTCGTGCCGCTACCGTTTTGCCCGACGCTGCCGCTGCCGCTGATGGCATTAGCGAGCGTCGCCGTATCGCTGCGATTGAAGAGTAAATTGGCATTATCGATCACCGCAGCGCTACCCACGCTACCGCTGCTGCCACCAGCACCGAGCTGCAACGTGCCGGCGCTGATAGTGGTGAGCCCGCTGTAGCTATTGGCGGCACTCAAAGTCTGCGTGCCACTGCCGATTTTATTCAGAGCAATGGCGCTGAGCCCATCTTGTAAGTGCCCGGCGAAATTGACCGAACTATTGTCGCCGCCCGTGCTTAACTGCGCTGCGCTGGCACCGTTGTTACTGACCGTGCCTGCACTGCCAGCCAGCGAACCGATGGTTTGATTGAAACCGCCAAGATCGAGCGTGCTAGCGGCCAACGTCGTGACGGCGGAGTGACTGCTGAAGGCGTTGAGCGCAGCGCCGGCCAACGTACCATTACTGAGCGTAGTCGCGCCACTGTAAGTGTTGCTGCCAGACAGTGTCTGCGTGCCACTGCCGACCTTGCTCAGTGCCGTAGCCGCGACACCGTCTTGTATGCTGCCGGCAAAATTGCTGGTACTGTTATCGCCGCCGGTGGTCAGCAGCGCCGCCGTCGCGCCACTGTTAGTGAGCGTGCCGCCAGCCCCAGCCAGCGAACCGATGGTTTGATTGAAACCGCCCAGATCGAGCGTGGCACCAGCGGCCGTAGTCAGCGCTGAATTGGTACCGAAGGCATTGAGGGCGCCAGCCGCCAATGTGCCGCTGCTGAGCGTGGTGCTACCGGTGTAGCTATTGCTGCTGCCCAGAGTCGTAGTGCCGCTACCACTCTGAGTCAGGCTGCCGCTGCCGCTGATGGCATTGCCGACCGTCAAGGCATTACTGCGATTAAACACTAAGTGAGCATTATCGATCACCGCTCCGCTGCCGAGACTGCCGCTGCTGCCACCGGCACCAACTTGCAGCGTGCCGGCAGTGATGCTGGTCGTGCCGGTGTAGCTGTTGGCAGCCGTCAAAATCGTCGTACCGCTGCCGTTTTGCAGCAGATTGCCGCTGCCGCTGATGGCATTGGCGAGCGTGGCGCTATCGCTGCGATTGACTGCCAAGGCGGCATTGTCGATCACCGCGCCGCTGCCGATACCCCCGCTGCTGCCACCATTGCCGAGTTGCAGTACCCCGCCGCTAATGGTAGTGCTGCCGCTATTGGTATTGCCGCCGCTCAGTATTTGGGTGCCGCTGCCAGTTTTTGTCAGACTCACGCTGGCGACCCCGTCTTGAATGAGGCCAGCGAATTCGGTCGAACTGTTGTCGCCACCGGTGCTCAACAGCACAGTCCCGGCGACCGAACTGGTGACGCTGCCACCGGCACCTGCCAGTGATCCGATGCTCTGATTATTGCCATACAAATCCAAGACGGCGGCACTGGCAAGGCTGACGGCCGAATTGCTGCCTAGGGCATTTGCTACGCCGGCGATCAGGCTGCCGGCCATCACGCTGGTTGCGCCGCTATAGGTATTGGCGCTGCCCAAGCTGGTCGAACCGCTGCCGAGTTGGCTGATGCCGCCGCTGCCACTGATCAGGTTATTGAGCACGAAGGCATCGCTGCGATTGACCGCCAAGACACCGTTATCGAGCACAGCGGCGCTGCTCACGCCCATGCTGCCGCTGCTGCCGCCGATACCGAGTTGCAGGGTGCCGGCACTGATCGTGGTGCCGCCGCTGTAGCTATTGGTCGCGCTGAAAATTTGCGTACCGCTGCCGGTTTTGAGCACAGCGACCGGCCCGGCCACATCGCTGATGCTGCCGGAAAAAGTAGTCGAACTGTTGTCACTGCCGGTGCTGAGCGTCACCGCCGCCGCGCCACTGTTACTGATCGCGCCGCCGCTGCCGGACAAGGAGCCGATGGCTTGATTGAAGCCACCAAGATCGAGCGTGGCACCAGCGGCCATGGTGACGGCTGAGTTGCTCCCAAAGGCATTGACGGCACTGGCAGCGAGCGTACCGGCAAGCACCGTCGTCGCACCGCTATAGTTATTATTGCTATGATTGAGCGTGAGCGTGCCACTGCCGACTTTTTTTAAGGCCAGGCTGGCACTGCCGCCATCGGACAGCAAGCCACTCGCCAGCGTCGAGCTATTGTCGCTGCCGGTAGTCAAGGTGGCGGCAACACTGCCGCCATTCGAGACATCGCTGTCGGCGCTGACCGTCAGCGAACCGATCGCTTGATCGAAACCGTTGAGGTCAAGAAATCCCGAAGACGTCACGGCGACGGCAGAATTAAGCCCAAACGCATTCACGCGCCCACCCATGAGTATATCGTGCAGGATCAAGGTCGCACCGGTATAGGTATTGTTGCCACTTAAAGTCAAGATGCCAGTCCCGGCACCCTGACTGTCTTGCGTCACCGAGCCACTGCCGGAAATCGCATTGGCAACCGTGACCGTATCGCGGCGGCCAAACACGACACTGCCGTTATTGATGATGGCACCGCTACCGAACGTACCGGTAGCGGTACCGAAGCCGGCGAAGAGCACGCTGCCGACACCGATGCTGGTCGTGCCGCTGTAGGTATTATTACCCGACAGCACGACATGGTTGCTACCGTTGTCGACCAGATTGCCAGTGCCGCTGATCACATTGACGACATCCATTTGTACGCCGCTGCGATTGAAACTCAGGGTGGCGTTATTCACGACTGCCCCCGTGCCAAGCGAGCCGGAACTGCCACCGGCACCGATTTGTAAAGTACCGGCGCTAATCGTGGTGGTACCGGTATAGGTATTCGTCCCACTCAGGGTTTGCGTGCCGCTGCCGATTTTGGTGAAGCCCAGCACACTCGCGCCATTCTGCAGCGCACCGGCAAAGTTAGTACTGGTATTGTCGGCACCGCTACTGAGCACGGCCGCCGTCGCCGCGCTGTTGGTGACGGTGCCGGCGCTGCCGGCCAGTGAACCGATGGTTTGATTGAAGCCCGCGACATTGAGACTGGCACCGCTGGCAGTACTGAACGCCGATTGCGCACTGAAGGCATTGGCCGCGCCAGCGAGCAGGCTGCCGGCGGAAATCGTGGTGGCACCGCTGTAGGTATTGGCACCGCCTAGACTCAGACTGCCGCTGCCGACTTTTTGCAAGGCCAATTGACCGGCACCATCTTGTAACACACCGAGATACGTCGTCGCCCCATTCGCCGTGCCGACGCTCAACGTCGCCGCCGCGCCGCTGTTGCTGACCGTGCCGGCCGTGCCGCTTAGCCCGCCCAGGCTTTGGTTGTAGCCGCCGAGATCGAGCGTCGCGCCGGCCGCCGTGCTCAGCAGCGAATTGCTGCCGAAGGCGTTGACGATGCCGCCCGTCAGCGTGCCGGCCGTGACCGTGGTCGCGCCGCTATACGTATTGATACCGCTCAAGATCGTCGTGCCGCTGCCGCTCTGGCTGAGGCTGCCGCTGCCGCTGATGGCATTGTTGATGGTCGCGCTGTCGCTGCGATTGAAGCTCAGATTGGCATTATCGATGACGGCACCGTTACCCAAGCTGCCGCTGGCGGCACCGGCACCGATTTGCAAGCTGCCAGCCGAGATCGTGGTGCTGCCGAGATAGCTGTTGGTACCGCTCAAGATGGTGGTGCCGCTGCCAATTTGTTTAAGATTTCCCTCGCCGCTAATGGCATTGGCGACGGTCATCGTATCGCTGCGATTGAAGGCCAAGTTGGCATCATTGTCCACCGCACCGACACCTAAAGTACCACTCGTGCCACCCGCACCGATTTGCAGGGTTCCTGAACCGATCGAAGTCGTCCCGCTGTAAGTATTATTACCCGCCAGAATCGTCGTACCACCGCCGATGTTGTCGTTGTTTAAAGAGACGGCACCGGCAGCGGCATTATCACGGATCACGCTATTGACGCTCAGCACGGCACTCGGGCTGGCATTGGTCAGGCTGAGGGTGGAGGCTGCGCTGGCGCCCGCGGTGAGAAAACCTTGATTCGGGGTCTGACCGATGGTCAAGGATTGTGCCGGCGAGGTCAAAGCGATCGTGCCATTCTGGCTGGCAGCAACATTGCTGCCGACCACCAGCGTATCATTGGCGGAATTATGATTCATGGCGATCACTGCCGGTGTGGTGGTGGCCGTCATCAGCAACGATTGTATGGTCGTACTGGCCGCGCCGAGATAATTCGGCGCTCCGACGGCACCACCTTCTAACAAATTGATGATGGCATTTTGGCCGCCCGAAGTCGGAATTACTTGCGCGCCACCGGCCGAGCCGGTGTAGACATTTTGCTGTGGTGCTGCCAGCGCCACCACATAATTGACCCCGGCGACTTTTTGTATCGAAACAAAATTCGTGCCATTCCACAAAACGCCGCCGCCTAGCTGAGTCAAGCCATCATTGCCGCCGAGATTAGTGCTGGTAATGATGCGTGCCCCCAAGGCCGAGCCAGTGGCACCGACAAAATTGGCGACGCTATCGACGCCGAGCGCGCCTATGTTGACATCGATATCGGTGGCACCATTTTGCGTCAATTTCATCACCCCGCCATTGCCGGAAACGGTACTGATGCCATTGAACGATTGTACCAAACCGTTTTGCCCGGCCTTGCCCTTGACTTCCAGCGTGGCCGCACTATCGTTGAATACCACGCCAGAAGTGCTGGCGATGATATTGCTCGCCGGTGCGCCGACGGCAGAAAAATCGAGCTGCAAGGTACCGGCATTGAGGGTCGTCGTGCCGGTATAGGTATTGGCACGCGTCAGGGCCGTGGTGCCGGTGCCGTTTTGGCTCAGGCTGCCGCTGCCGCTGATGACGTTATTGATTGTGATCGCATCGCTGCGATTAAAAACCAGGCTGCCGTTATTGCTCACGGCCGCCGTGCCGAGACTGCCGCTGGCGGCACCGGCGCCGATTTGCAGGGTGCCGGCCGCAATGCTGGTGGCACCGGTATAGGTATTGGCACCGCTCAAGATTGTCGTGCCGCTGCCGATCTGACTCAGACTGCCGGCGCCACTGATGGCGTTGGCGACGCTCAAGGTATTGCTGCGATTGAAAAGCAAGGCGGTGGTGTCGATCACCGCACCGCTACCCAGTGTCCCGCTGCTGCCACCGGCGCCGATTTGCAAGACCCCGGCAGAAATGGTGGTGCTGCCGGAATAACTGTTGGCCCCGCTTAGCGTGGTGGTACCCGCGCCGATCTGGGACAAGGCACCGTTCCCACTGATGGTGTTGGCGACAGTGAGCGCGTCACTACGATCGAAAATCAAGCTGCCGTTAGTAATGGTCACCGCACCGCTACCGAGCGTGCCACTGGTGCCGCCGTTACCGATTTGTAAATTACCGGTGCTGGCTGTCGTACCGCTGTAGGTATTGGCACCGGTCAAAATCGTGGTGATACCACCGATGCCGAATCTGGTCAAGCCGCCGGTGCCGGAAATGGCATTGGCCAAGGTAAACGAATTGCTGCGGTTGATAGCGAGAGTGCCGTTATCGATGATGTTGCCAGTGCCGAAGCTCGCGGTGGTGCCTAAGAGTTGCAAGATGCCGCTGAAAATATTGGTGCCGCCGCTATAGGTATTAGTGCCGCTCAAAATCTGCGTGGCAGTGCCAAGTTTAGTCAGGGCGGTCGTGCCGACACCATCCTGTATCACACCGGCAAACGAACCGTTGGCGTTGTTCGAGCCGGTACTGAGCACGGCGGCGACAGCCGCGCTGTTACTGACGGTGCCACCGGTGCCGCTCAAAGAACCGATGCTTTGATTATTGCCAAACAAATCGAGACTAGCACCGGCCGAGAGAGTGAGCGCGGAGTTGCTGCTCAAGCTGTTGGCGGCACCGCCTTGCAGCGTGCCGGCCGTCACGCTGGTAGCGCCGCTATAGGTGTTGGTGCCGCTCAAGCGCAGGGTACCGCTGCCACTTTGCGTCAATGCTCCCGTACCGCTGATGGCATTCGCAACGTTGAGCGTGTCGCTGCGATTGAACAGCAGCGTCGCGTTATTGCTCACCGCGCCTAGCCCCAAGCTGCCGCTGGTGCCGGCGGCACCGATTTGCAGGATACCGGCCGAAATCGTGGTCGGACCCGCGTAGGTATTAGCACCGGTCAGGATGGTGGTGCCGGCCCCGCTTTTAAGCAAGTTGCCGCTGCCACTGATGGCATTGCTGACCGTCATGGCATTGCTACGGTTGAGCACCAAGCTGCCGTTATCGATCACGGCGGCGCTGCCGAGATTACCGCTGGTGCTGCCGGCACCGATTTGCAAGCTACCGGACGAAATCGTCGTGGTGCCCCCATAGGTATTGGCACCGCTGAGTATCACGCTGGCGTTGCCGGCCGTGGTTAAGGCGCTGCCGGCACCGGACAGTACCGAAGCAATGCTCAGATTGCCGCCATTGGCGCTGATGGTCGAACCGCCAGCGGCCAAACCCAGGCTGCCGCCAGTGAGCGTGTAAGCACTGTTGCTGGTGAGATTATTGATATTGATCGCGCCTGCGACCGCGACGGCACTGCCACTGTTGGGCGCGATCGCCGCATTCAATACGGCATCGCTGCTGCCGGCATTATTCCACGCTGACCACGCCACCCCGTCATACCAATTGGCCGTCGCAGTATCCCAGGTGCCGCTGCCGCCCGAACCGGCGCTAGCACCGTTGGCATCCCAACTCAGTGAACCTGCACCGGCCGGCACCGTGGCCAATACGGTTAACAATAAAAGAGCGAGTTGAGCGACCGTGCGTGGGCATAACAGCGGCTGTTTTTGGACGCTACGGCGTGCGCTGGCGCATCGACCTTTCGCGTGAGAATGGGCATTTTCTGCTACCGCAACCATGGCACCGCTGGCCGCATTCCAAATCGATCGATAAACATGATTCATACGATTGCTCCGCTCTGACGCCGTGACATTTCCATCGTTGAAGAAGTCGCCAGTAAGCTAAGACTGGAATGGGCATACCGATTACGCCAAGCGCTTCCGGCTTCGTTTCTTCAGCGTCATGCGCAGAAAAATAAAGGGAAAAAATGCGCCTTCTTGTGATCAATTACATATCTTCTCGGATTGAAATTCAAGCTTAAAATCCTTTTTTATAAGTTTATAGTAAAAAAAACAACGTTATGTTTCCGGCTAAAAACTGTTTTCAAAAACTGCTATTTAAAGGCGATTCAAAATGCGTTATTTAGTCTACTTTTTTCTTTTGTATTTTTTTACAAGCTTTTTTATGATTGGCGTTCAGCAATGCATTGAGCTATTTCGGCAGTTTGTTTGATAAACAAAGCACACCATGTGGGCCGTGTTGAATGTGGTCGTTTTCTGAAAGAGGAACTAAACACCTGCTGTCATATTGTTACTTCTCCAACAAATTGGCACACACGCCGGTGTCGCCAGCATTTTAAGGAAAGCCATGTTTCATCTCCCCCTTAGCGCCAAGGCCGCAACATTCACTGAGCATTTTCTCTGTCTCACTTACCATTTTTCTGCGAGCGATTTGCGCAGACCCGCACGTCGTTTAGGATTACGGCAACGCGTGTATAACCATCAACTGCGCTGCATCGCGCCGGTCAGTCTTAGCTTGACACAGCCGCCAAGCAAGGCCTTCACGCAGATGCGTCGTGCCGGCAAGCGGCAGCTGGCATCCAATATTTCGTCCCGGCAAAATGACCTGATACTGGCACTGAAAACGCGCGCCCACAGTGCGCATTGTCTCGCCTACCTGTGCGTAGAAGCTGGCGTATGCCGACAGGTAATTCTGATCGATAGCAAGCGGGAACAAGGGACGCGCTATCGGGCCGGCGAAGCACCGCAACAACTTTCCACTAAGCAATTAGGCATCAAGGATTTTTCTACCCCGGTATTGTGTATAGAAGGTGCCGCTTATCGTTGTTTGCAAAATGGAAAATGGCAAGCGCCCACCGATTTTTACCGCGCCTTACAAGCGGCGCGCCAAACGCCATGTGATCATGCAAGCTTGCGAGCATTGCGCGCATCGATTTCTGCATATGCCGAGAAACATGAGCAGCGCCTGCAACTCGTCTTGCTCGACATCACTCAGAACACGGCAGTCGCCAGACAAAAATCCCCGCCATCCATGCTGCAACGCATACCAAGCCAAAAACCAACAAAATGCCTGCACCGCTCTGGCATTGACGATCAGTACCTCAGCGCCACGGCCGAAGCAGCAGCTTGCGCATTCAATCTGCTCAACGCCCCGCGCATTGCCTTGACCTTAGAATCGGCGGCGCGCGCAGGTTGCGGCAATACCTTGGCGATCTTGGGCATGCTGACACTGTTCGGTACGGCCGGCCAAACGCCTCGGCAACGTGGATGAGCCGTGTCCTGCCAGACCAAACGCCGCCACTTTCTGAATGAACGAATTTTGAATGAGCACGAAAGCTCATTCTGCGATCTTGGCGTCCATCTCCCTGTTAGGAAATCGCCATGATTGAATCTCTTTCAGAAAGCAGTCTATCGCCCTCCATCCGACTATTTGGAAACAGCGCTAATGCCAGTCAGCTGCCGCGCATGACGATCACGCGCATCAATAACAGTGATGTGCAGTTGTCGCATGACGCTACTGCCAGGGCGAGGCCGCAAGCTGCTATGTGGCACAGAATAGTGAATTTTTTTCGTGCTCGTAGTCTTAGTAATCTCAGCCAGGACGAGCGCTGCGTGCAGGCACGGCAATTACGCAGTCTGGAAACGGCACGCGAACAACTATGGCAAACCGATGCCGCGTTACGTCAGCGCAGCAGCCACATCGAGCAGCGCTTGCAAAAATTGGCGCAGCAATTGGAACGTTGGCCGGCAGTCAGACAGGCGCAATGCATAGAAAAAAAACGCCAACAGGCCCTGACGCGACAGCACGTGCTACTCGATCAGATCGATGCGGGCGTCGCCCGCGCCGAACTCAAGAGTCAAGTCAGGCAGATCGAACAGGCACTCCAGCATAGCGAAGAGTTCAACGATGCGCGCAGCAAAGACTACCTGAACGCGATCACTGCCTGGTTGCGCAGTACCCGCCCCGGCGAGCATTACCGCGACCTCGACGCCGCCCAAATTACTGCGCAAGAGCAATTACTCACGAGTAGTATGAGCCAAAGCGCGCACTGGGAAGCACTGCAACAAACCCTTGCCGCTGGCGCTGCCCGCGAGGCACTCGCCAGTGCGCTGTCAGCAGTACAAAAACTGCACGCGGCGCTGCGCAAAGATACCGAAAACTTACGCGAGAAATTACCCGCCTATGCTGCAGCGCAGGCCGCCGAGTTACACCAAGTACAGTTGCAAACGACACAGCTGACCCGCGCCTACCGGCGTATTGGCCATGCCATCGCTGATGCTGCAGGCAAACTACCGACACTGAGCCAATACCGTTATACCGAATTATTTCGCCCACTCGTACAGCGCGCCGAAGACTTCGATTATCTGTGCGCCGGGGCCTTGCACTGCTGGCATGGGTCGATCTGGCTGCAAGGCAATAACGCGCCGCTCACGGCCGCGCTCGCCGATTTACGCCAGAGCCACCGACTCTCCCTGCCCAGCTGCGCGACACCATGGAGCAGCACCACCTGGGCCGGTTTCGGCTTGATTGTACTGAGCCAGGTTTTAGCGGCCGGTGCCAGCGTTGCCGGGGCCGCGCTGACGGGCCAACAGTTGCAAGCACACAGAGCGACGCGCGAACGAGCGGTCAAAGCGGCGTTTAACCACCAACTCGCGCCGCTGGAGACGGCCAGCGTGATCAAACAACTAAGCCAATTCGCCTACCAACAATGGTTGACTCGGCAACGCACCCATCCCGATCAAGAAACCATCTTGGCCTTCCACAGCATCGCCCAGGAATTGATCGCCGCACAAGCTGATTCTTTACAACAACTGCGCGAACAATGGGAAGCGCAACACGTCACTATCCCGCAACAAAGCTACCCGGCGTTTCGTCGCAGCTATCTGCGCGATACTAATTTACAGCAACAGACCGCCGCGCTCATGCACTTCCAATGGCTGAGCCAAGCACTGCTGGTGCCGCCCTTAGACGCAGCAGACAAGTCAGCGGTACCATCAGCCCCTCAGGCCCAGACTGTCGCGGCCAGCAGCAGCGCCTTAGCGGGTTTGAGCCTGCCACTGGCGCTGCTGAGCTGGAAAAAAGCCACCTCACCGTTGGCTTTGCCTGTAATGGCGTTCATGTCCCTGCTCAGGCAACTGCAAGCGGCGCAATGTCAACGCCAGGCCAACGAGGCCGAACTTGAGGCCGCCGCAGCACAGCGCCAGCAGGATCACAACTACGCGCTCGAACAACTCGAACTCACACCGCCATTGAGTGAGCGCGTCATCGACTTTACCCAAACCCGTTTCTGGCGCGACTTGACCAGCCTGCATGTACGCGATGCCGAATTGGTTGGACTCGATCGTCTGGCCGACGGCAGCATAGACTTTATCCATCAAGGCAGCGATGGCCAACAATTTCACCGCGTCGTCACGGAAACGGACTTACTCAATTCGGTCGGGCAACACCGCATGGAAGGCTTGACGCGCGATTTCAGCAGTTCGTCGCCAGCGCACGCAGCACCGCTGAGCGGTCTCTTGCGCATCGGTCAAACCTTCTACGATCTGCGCCAAATTGAAGACAGCGCCGTCACCGGGCTCAATTCCACGGCCTCAGCGCTGGCACTGATGAGCTCAGTAGCCGATTTGAGTGAGCACTATATCCAACTGAAATTAATGCGCCAAAGGCAAACCGTTGAACCCGCCTTGGTCCATGAGTCTGCCAGCTTGGCACGCTGGGAACGCGTCGGCCATCACGCACAGCGTTTGAGTCAATTATTGAGCGGCACGCAGTTGGTCGATGCTTTTCTGAAACTCAAGCAAAGCGCGGACGAATTACAAAGCGGCAATTTATCGCCACAACAGCAGCAGCGCGCTTGGGACAGTTTCATCAGCGACGGTTTCGGTAGCGCGCTCAATGTCGCGGCCATGCTGGCGGCCGATATCAATCCGCTGGCGTTTGCCTACCAAGCCGGACTGGAATTCCGTGATTGGATCTACGAAATCCGCGATATGGCGGCCAAAGCCAACGCCGTCTGCGCCGAACTCGAGACCGTTTTTTCTGCCTTCGAAACACCACTGGCCTTACAAGAAACCACAGCACATGGCTTGGCCTCGCTCGCTACCAACGCGCAAGCACCGGTCAATTGGCTGGTAGTCGATAAAACCAGCTGCCGCTACCGCCGCGGTGCCATTTCCATCATGCAAGGACTGGTCGCCGAAGACCTCGCACGCAGCGTCGTCAACGAACCGGATTTTCTCTCCACGCTCGTGTATCTGCTGTCACCGATGCAATGGCTGGCCCATCAACCTATCGAACCGGCGAATGAATTAATGCTGGAACGTAAGTGGAGCAGTGCCAGTGCACAAAAGTCGCCAGCTTATCTTCGTCAAGCCTTTCGCCTCGACCCGCCGTTACAGCGTCCGCGCAGCCCGTACCTGAGCCAAAATACGCCGCTCCCCTTGAGCGAAGTCTTGCGTCTGTCGGACGGTGAGCGAAGACTCGCCTTGCCGGCCGATCACAGCTTAGTGACGGTCCAACTTGATCTCGTCCCTGATCAAACTCTGGTGCCGATTCAGGGCGATTCTTATCGCTACCATTTTCTGTATGCAAATGACCCGCAGCGTGCCCAGTTTGTGCAACGTTACGGGCGCTACTACAGCATCAGCAACGCGGTGTTTTATAGTACGGTGATACAGTCATTGATACGGGTTGGTCATCCCACCAAAAAAACCGTCATCGCCGAAACACCCATGCTATTGCTGCCAAAGCCCAGCAATAACAGCGCCCATGCCGGCCTGTGCTCTTTGCATTATCACAGCACGACGCCACTGGCCACCACACTCTTGCTGAGCCCGGCACTGAAACAGACGGCGCTGAGCAGCGCAGGGGGTGCCATCGTACTGCAACTGACGCTGGACCGCTTATCACTCGGCAGCACCGCGGAACGGCTGTTGTTTTCCATTTCCCCCGAACAGCCTTCACAATTGACCATAGAGCGCGAAAATGTCTCGCTGCCGCGCAAAGAATTCGAGATGCTATGGCGGCAAAGGCTGGATTTTTTCGTTGAGCGTTGGAGCAAAACCAGTCAAAGCACGATCCGTGCTGCCGATCTGCGCATCAACAACAGCACCCTCGATGTCTTCTTCGCTACCGAACTGTATCCCTTGTTTGCCGGCGGCCCCGAGGAAGCATGGTCACTAGATATTCCAGCCCATCGTCGGACGCAAAAAAAAGCCTTGTTACGCACCCATCTCGAATATGAAGAAGTGTTAGTCAGCGCGGCGGACATCATGAGCTTGATCAAGCGTTGCCATCAAGATTTTCTCAGTGCTTACCGTAGCACCCAAATTTTTCATCTGCACGTTGCCGACCTCAGCGCCAACACCGCGCTGCCGGCCGGCTTGGTTGCGGCCGATTTCCCGGTAGTCATCAATCATGCCGGCTTAAGTTTACGTCGCGAAGTAATACAAGGGCGTTGGAGCGACGACATGAGTACCAGTCTGCTGCTACCGCCGGCGCTGCCGCATGTGCCGCCCGAGTATGTACTGCGCGCCGCGCGCGGCGATGGTCGGCGCTGGCTGGTGTACCGCCACAGTAGTGGGCAATGGTTCGACCATGACGGCCAACAGCGCAGCGTAGCGTTGCCGGCGCTGCCTTCCTTGCGCTACCTGCAGGTGTGCGCCCATCTCAACGATGTGCGGGCCGTGCGCGCAGCATGGCCGCAACTGCAAGAGCAAAACCGGCAAGGTGAACATACCCCGCACGTCATGCTCAACAACGATGGCCGGGTCGCACTCGCCTATCTGCAACGTGAACCACTGAACGATGCCCGCGCCGAAGAGCGCCGCCGCTGGGATAGCGCACTCGGTCGGTTTCCACTCGATAGCGCACTCGCCGCGCTGCTACCGGCCGATTTGCAGCGCGGCGCAGCACGCAATGCCAGCAGCCCGCTCGACGCGGCGCAATGGCAGAAAATCGATCGTCAACTGGCGCTGACCCAAGCGCGCTTGGAAGATTTTGTGGCCGACCGTAGCGAACAAACCGGTCTATTCCAACTGCAAGCCACGGCCACGGCCGAACGCGAGGTGAGGCGCATCCACTGGCCGAAAAAAACCCCATGCCAAGCCCGGCCACACTGCAGAGCGCCTTACTGGCCGCGCCGGCACCACTGGCACAGGTACTGTGCGTGCACTGGTTTGAGCCCGACCGCGCCGTCAACACTGCGCGGCTGTCGCTCTATGCGCCCGAAACACAGCATTGGCTGACGCTCGAAGCCGGTGTGGCGGCCGATTCCTTGCGCTATCTCGGCAGCACAGACGAACAGCATTATCTGGCAGTGCGAGAAAATCACTTGCTGCGCTGGACCGTGAATCAAGCCAGCGCCCTCACCGACGTCTTGACGCCGGCCTTTTTCTCTGGCTTGAAACTCCACAAAGGCTGGTTCAGCTTTGACGCCGCCATCGGCCCATGCTGGGATAATGGGGCGGCGCAATTACTGCCACTAGGTGACGGTCTCTGGCGACTTCAGGAAGGCAGCACGCTCCGCACGCTGCATGCCAACAATGCGACAGCGGCCACACCCGCCGAGGCACAGCGCAGCGCCGCCGCGGTCGCCTTGCGCGATCTCAGCGCCTACCGCGAGCTCCTATTGAGCGTGCGTGATCGCGACATGCGCGCTGCCAAGCATGACGGCATCGATGTCCAAGGTGTCAGTGAAATTGCTCAACGCTTGCACCGCGTGACGCTGGAAGTGAGTCGACTATCGCCATTGAATCAAGCGCTGCGCCCGGATCTGCCTGGTAGTCGGTATTTCAGTGTGCGCGCGCTGGCCAGCCATTACCAACTCGAGCAAAGCGCACAGTTCAATGCCCGCTTAGCCGATCTGGCGCGTCACCTCGAGATCTATCAAGAACTGCACGATCAGCGGCCGCAGTGGCATGCCGATCAGCCCAGCAAACCGGCGCTGCGCTACGACATCGAGGTCGACCAGGCCTGCGCCCGCATCGCCGCCTTGCGCTGGCCGCAACTGAGCGATGAACGCGCTTTGCGCGCAGCAGCGGCCAGCTATGTCTGCCCGCGCCCAAACTGCCTGCCGGTGCTGGCCCATTCCGATCAAGATCCGGCGCATGGCGTGATCTGGCGCGCGGCAACAGGCGAGAGCTTACATTGTACCGAACCCAGCCAATTCATCAAGACGCAGCAGCAGCATTGGCTGATGCTGCGCCAAGCCAGTCCAGACAGCCAGAATCAACCCAGCGCTTGGCTGGAACTGTATCGTCCCGCGCGCGACATGCCGCCGCCAGGCAGTCGTTCGCAGGCGCGTTTCGCGCTCGCGCTGACGCCAGCGCAAGCACAACGATTTTCTGGAATGCAATTTCAGCCACTGCCGGTCGAGGGTGAGGCTGGTTTACTGTGGATCAGCCAGGCCGGTACCGGTGGCTATTTTTATCTTTCTTTCCAACAGCAACTGATCGCCATCCCGAGCCGCTACGCACAAGGCCAGTTCGCCTATCTGGGTGCGAGCACGCATCCCGGCGACACGGCGTACCAGCATTTGCTGCGCCATAGCGAGAGCGGTGATGTACTCAGCGTCGGCGAAGGGGACGTCGGGACTCTGATGTCGGGCGACTATCACATCGAATTACGCGGTCATCGCCGCACGCTACGCTGCAGCAAGCGCAGTGCCGAAGTGACACTCTGGAGTGTCGACGCCCGCGAGTCTTTGCATATCACCCCCGGCACTGAACTGTTTCGCATACCGAATGATTTGGAAGGAAAATTCATCTTCCACAATGCACCCAAATTGCCATCCGACTTGGTCGATCCGGCCCCTCTGCGCTTACACCTGGAACGCTTGCCCGACTACCAGTTTTATCTCGGTACGCGGGGTAACTTACAAATTCGCAAGAATGACCGGATGACCCTGGCGATTCCGATTTTCCCGCCATCTGGAATCGAGATCAATGGACGGCGTTACCCAAGCATCGGCAGTCTGTTGCAACGGACGAAACGTGCCGATAGACAAGACCATCTGCTGCTACAAGAACGCTGGCGACAAGCGCAGTTGATCGATGGCCTGCGCCACGCCGAGGCAGCGGTAGTCTATGATCACATCAGCGGTGCCTTGCTGGCCGCCACCAGGCCAGATCAACCGCGCCTGCTCGGCCATCTGGCTGATCTGCAAGTCAAGGGGGACGCGCGTCTAGTGTTCACGATGGGCCGTGGCACCGGCTTCGATACACCCTTTCTGGCCAACGTAACAATCTACGAAACCATCGCCGCACCTGGCGCGACCCAGCGTCTCAGTCGTCACTTGATTGAGATGGCCGGCGGCGGCATCGCCGGCGAGCGCGATTTCCTGTTTGATCTCAGCCATTTTTCGCTTGGTCAACACCTCCATTTGAACGTGCATGGCGAACAATTCGTGACGACGCCGGAATTTGAATGGCAAGATAGCGCGGCAGCCCGCTATCATTGGCTGGAACGGCAGCAGCGAGCGCGTTGCAGCTTTGTTTTGCCACAAAACAGCACCCTACGTTTGACCCGCAGACGCGGCGCGGATCAACATGGCATGGAATTGGTGAAGGCGGAAGTCGTGTCCTATGCTGGCGCGCAAAACCCGACACAAACTAACACACAAACGGCAACACAAACGGCAACACAAACAGAGCGAACGCGCGGGAAACGCGCCGACAAACCTGAAGCGGCTTGCATCAACCCGGCCAGCACCAGTCGTTTTACGCGTCTGCGCCAACAACTGAGCTTCGGCAACGACCCCTTGTCGGCATACCGCTTACCGGCAAGCTGGAGCGAGGGCGACAATCTGCAGCGCAATGTGCTGCGCCTGCAGCATGAATTCGAACAAGCCTTCGATGTAAATATTGACAAATACCACGGCGATCCCGTCCTCAGCAGTTGGCATCGCCAACGTGAGAAATTACTCAGCGATGCCAACCGTTACTTTGCTGCATCGCCGCGCCTGCACCGTCCTCCTTACCCGCACACGCCCGGCACCATGGTCAGTTTGGAAGATCTGTTTTCTGGCATGTTACACAGCGCGCCCGGTATCGTGGTCGGGGTCGAGGCCTACCACCCAGCCAGCGCCTTGGAATTTTTATACCATAATTTACCACGCTTGCAACAACACGGCGTGCGCCGTGTCTACATACAAAGTTTGCCCGCCGAACAGTTTCACAACGATTTACTGGCCTACCGCAAAAACCTGGCGGCCGGCATGCCACCACGTATGCTCTCCGCCTTACAACGTAAAGATGAGGATTTACTGCGTCAAACTGCTCATCCTGAACAGGCGTTTCGCCCCTATACGATGACAGTCGCACGCGCCACCGAACTCGGTATGCGCATCCACTGTATGGATACGCTGGTGTCGAGCGTACCAGACCGCTATCGCCCTAGCGCCTTCACCTCCGGCCGCGGACAATCCAATATGCTGCGCCATGTGTTTGCCACCTCAGACGCCAGTTTTGAGGAAACCGTGGCAGATCTGAAGGTCAGCAATTTTCTATTTCAAACCGCGATCCACAACACCCTCAAAGGCCATGAGAAATTCGTCGCCCTCACCGGCGAAGCCCACGTCAACACCATGACTTCCGAACGTTCTGACAGTAGCGGAGAGCGAGTAGAAGTCCCTGGCTTATCGGAACTGACCGGGGCGATCGCCTTACAGATTCAGCCACGCAATGTGTTTCACGACCGCGTGGTATTAGTCCATCGCAACGACAAAGTGACGCCGGCTTCGTTTTCCTCCTTACGCAGCCATGAGAGTGCGCATTATCTCAGCTACGATTTTATTCCTAGCTCGCCACGCACGATTGCTGAAACCGCGCTGCGCCGCTCCAACGTTGCGCCAGCGTATGCCGTGCTACAACCTGATGCAACCCAGGGCTATGACTTGATCTGGAACGAACTCAGCAATGATCGCTCGGCACCACCGGTGATACGCCGGGCACCCTTGAAGATCGATCAGTTTCAACGCTGGCATATCGATTACCACCCGTGGCGCAGTAAACTGGGCGCGGCACAATATGATAGCGGTTATGTCGATCGCCTGACATTGGAAAAAGCCGTTGCTGAAAAGCTGCGCATGAAACCGGTAGGCATCAATTTTTCCGATGTCAGTGGCGGCAGTCTCAGTCTCGCACTCGCCCGCTCGCTCAATGGAGTCGGCTATCTGCGCGGTTCAGAATTAAGCAATATCAATCTCAAAGGCATGGATTTGCAACATGCCGATCTGCGTGCGGTACGCTGGCGCGATGTCGTAATCGACATGCGCACGCGTTTTCAAGATGCCCGTTTCGATGCTTACAGTGAGATCGATTTCGTCTGGCCCATCGTCAATGAAATTGCCGCGCTTCGCCATATCAATGAACAGCAACGCTTGCTCGACATACATTTCCATCATCTCGCCAACCCTGCTACCGGTTCACTGCTGCGCGCCATCGATCACATTGCCGAGCCTAAAATCAAAGTGCCGGCCATGCGTTCCTTGTTAGAACACTTGATGCGAAAAAATTTGCCTTTGGGTCCGTATCTCGATTCCTTTTCCGATGTCTTGCTCAAAGAAGACGATTGTTATATGCAAGATCCGATGGTACTGCGTTTCATCGAAAGTCAATTACTGCCACAAGCCATACTGCAAGCAGAATCGACCTTACTGGAAAGTAACAACCGACTCAAACTGCAGGCATTGGCATTACATGTAAGAACAGAAATGAACAAGGAAAATTTCGTCTTTCAACACAGTGGTTTGATCAATCAATTAATCGTGCGCGGACAGGCTGCCAGCCATATCGGTCTGCAAGATTTGTCACGACAAATTGCGCGCCGCGCTTGGTTGCAACTGCCCCCAGAGACCAGAGAAGAAATCAGCTTGATCATGGATCCCGGCGACAACCCTGACTTAGCGATAGAACAAACCGTGCGTGTTTTGAGCACCCCTTCCGGGCGTTTGCTAGTCAGCTTACCGGCTGCGCATGCGGACGGCCTGCTATCGGAAACAGTCCATGATGATCCCGAGCTATGGAAAAATTTTGCCTATTTCGGACGTAGTGAGAATCATGAAGCTTTTCAAAATTTGAGTCCGGCGGAAAAATCTTTGCTCGGTACCGATGAAGCGGTGTTTCATCAATTCCCGCTATTAGGCCGTATTTATAGTCAGACACGGCAACAAGGACGGCGTTTGAGCTTCATCGATTTACTGCAGTTGCCGGAACAATTCAAAACTGACTTGATCGCGGCGATGCAGACTCCCAAATATACCAAAAAATATCTGACTCAGCCGGACATGGCGCTGCTCAGCGATCGCTTTGAAACCATGATTCTGCCGCACGCCGATCCGGCAAAACGGGCACGGCGCCTGCTGACCCCGGCCTTCACACAGCAAGTGCTGGAGAATTTCCTGATGCAAAACAGCCCAGCGACGGAACAAGGGGCCTTGCTGTTCGGCTTGGCCGCGATGCTGACCCACGCTTCTTCGAGCAGTATCTTCGGTGTCGAATTCGAGTCGCCGTTACCGCTGCGCGGATTGGCTACGGCATTTCTCAACACTGCGGCCAAATTGAATCCGGCCGTACTGCCTGACCCGGCCAGCAGCAGCATCGCCACGCACTGGGAAGAAAAATTACTCGGTATCGATGGTTATCACAGTTACTCGTGCACCGCGCAAATCAGCGCCGCAATGCGCGAACAATTGCTGCACTTACCGAAGAACGAGCGCGATATTTTCTGGCGTGTGTATCCCTTGCCTTGGGATCATTGACATCGCGTAAACGCCGACGCGCACACCGAAGTAGCTGAGTATTTTCTGCAAGTTACAGCGAAATGATACTGCCATATTGTCGCCTTGTATTTATACCAAAGCGCCGACTTGCTCTGCGCTTTCCTTACACTTGCCAGAGGATTACATGCTTAAGCCGTTCCCGCGCCGCAGCGTCTTGCCCACAGCGCCAACACCACAACAGCTATTGACGACACTCGCGGCGGGCACTGCCGCCGGCGGAAAATATTTGCAGCAGTTATTGATTCGTGTCAGCAACAGCGCCTTTCCTGTCAGCGCCCATGCAACAGCCACAGGCACGGCCGCCACTTCGCTGACGGCGCGCCTGTTACAACGCGTCGAGCGCCTTTTCACCGGCAGCCAGCACGACACCAGCGCCACCGTCGACGCTGCGGCAGAACGTCAGCATGGCGTCAGCGCCGCGCTCGCCAGCGGCTCGGACTGGAGCACCTTGCTACCCCGTTTGGCCGTCGAAGTCGGGGTTTGCCCGGGCTTACTCGTGTTGTCGCAACATAGCGAGGAGGCGCTGCTGCTGCGGCCCGGCGTCACACCCGTCCAGCTCGCGGCCGGCCAATGGCGCGACATCACCCTGCCCTGCGTGCGTGAGCACCAGGCCGGCTATCGCTATCTGCAGCAAGGAAAATGGTGCGACAGCCCAGACTTTTATCACGCCTTGCTGGCCGCCCAAGGTCTGACACCTGGCCGCACCGAGCAAGCGCAGTTACGCCAACGCGTCTCTGTCCATGTGGCGCAGCACTGGCAGCATCTCGGCAAAGATTTTCATGGTCCGCTGCCGGCTGACGCCCAGGCACAGGCACGGCTGCGGCGTCGTTTGGAACAGGAACGCGAACAGCTGTGGCAAGATAATCACGTCTTGCAGCGTGATTATCATCGGGCCCGCATGCGACTCCAACACGTCTTGACGCAGATCGCACGTCGGCCGGCTACACGCACTGCCGTGCACATAGACAAGCGCCGCCAGCAAGCCATGGAACGCCAAGCCACACTGCAAGATCAGCTCGATGCCCAGCTCGACCGGACAGCGCTGAAGCAGCACCTGCATACTTTGCAACAAGCGCTGCAGCGCCATCACGCTATCCTCACTGCCGCATTCGGCAGCGCGGGCATCGAGGCCTGGCACAGTTTGCGCCTCGCCCTGGCCGAATACGTGCGCAGTACCCGCCCCGGTCTGAGCTACCGCGACTTGCATGCCGACCAAATTACCGAGCAGCAAGCCTTACTGGCGCGCTGCGACAGCCAGTTAGCCACGCTTGCTGATGCGCTCGTCGCAACCACTGCGCCACCGGCGCTGCGTGACGTACTGCAAAGCAGTTTGCCGCCATTGCGTGCGCTCACCAGCGCCTTGGCGGCTGATTTACAGCGGCGACAAGCCACGCTGCCCGCCTTCGAAGCGGCAGTCGCACAAGAGTTACGCCAAGTACAAGCGCAGATCCACAATCTGACGCCACTGTATCGTCGCATCGCCCACGAAGTCAGCGCCACCGTGGCCACATTGCCGGCGCTGACGAGCTTTCAGTATACGGCCTTGCTGCAACCAGCCTTACAACAGGCGCAACAGCTCGATGACCTGTGTGATGGCGCATTAAGCCTATGGCATGCCGCCGCTTGGCCGGCACAGGGAGACTTGTTGTTAACCCAGACTTTTGCGACACTGGAACAACCAGGGCGTATCACAGTCGCCGCCGTCGAACCCGACTTCAGTCGCGCTACCCGGATCGGCCTGAGCCTGATTCTGCTGAGCCAAGCGCTGAGTCCGCTGGCGACCTACGCCAGCGCCAGACTGGCCGCAAGCGATTTGCGCATGAGTACAGAGCGACAAGAAGACGCGATCAAGGCAGCCTGGAATGCCAACCTCAATCCAATCGACAGCAGCGCCATCATCAACACCCTGAGCCGCCATGCGTATCAACAATGGCTGACGCAGCAGCAGCGCCATCCTGAGGAAAGCAGCCGCAGTATTTTTTTGGCCGCAGCAGAAAGTTTAATCGCCGCCCAACCTCATTTACTGCAACAAGTACAGCAACGCTGGCAAGCCCAGCATGTGCAGGTCAGTCCGCGCTCTTATGCCCAATTCCGCGCCGAGTTCCGGCAAAATGCTCGTTACGTACCAGTACCACAAAGCGCCTTGCCTCAAGAGGAAAGCCAAACTGCCCCCACGCTAGCGCTGTTCGATTGGCTGGCCGCGCACATGATCCTACCCTCGGCCGAGATAGCGCTGGATAGCGCCAGCAATCTGCTGGCGCTTCCGCTGCTCGCCATGACGCTCAAAAAAAGCGGCACCAGCTCGTCCGACCACGCCGCTGCCATGTTGACGATATTCGGCATGCTGAACATAGCCAGCCGTTCGCAAGCCAGTGTTTGCAGTCCAACCCCAGAGCAAGAGGAACAACAGCAGCAGCAGCTACGCGAACAAGCGCAACTACGCGCACAGGCGCTGGCACAGCTTGAGCAAGTCGTAGCGCCCGGCGCCAGTGTCGCGGCGCTGACAGAGAGCCACTTCTGGCAGGCACTGCCATTTCTACAGGTGCCGGCCGCTGAACTCATAGAGATCAACCGCGCGCGCGCCGGGCAAATCGATTTTCTCTATCAACATCAGAATGGCGATCTCGAGCACAAGCGTTTGACTGAACAGGAATTACTCAGCGGCGTCGCTCAGGCTAATTCACTGCAGCGTAATCAGGGAACCAGCAGTTCATTGCACGCAACGGCGCAACGATTGCAAGGCAAATTACGGATTGCCCAAGTGGTATTTGATATCCAACAAATTGAAGACAGTGCCGCCACTGCTTTGAATGGGACCGCAGCCGTCTTGGCCATGATGAATTCCGCCGCCGATCTGACGACCTACTTTGCCGAACTCCAAACCCTCAGCCAGCAGCCCGGCATCACCTCTGCTGCCATCTCACGCTGGGAAGCCGTGGCACGCCACAGCGCTCGGCTGGCGCAACTGCTGGCCGCACCACAATTGATCGCTACGTTCATCGATTTGGAAAGCCGCAGCGAGAGTTTGCTACGCAACGGGGAACCGGCCGATCAACAACACCGCGCGCGCGACACCCTCATCAGCGATGGCGTCGGCACCCTGACCATGCTCGCTTCCATGGCCGCACAACGACTGACACCACTGAGTTTCGCTTACCAATATGGCTTGGAATTGCGTGACTGGCTATACCGACAATGGGACATGCGTGCCAAAGCCAATGCCGTCTGCAAAGAACTGACTGGCTTGTTTCAAGACTACGAACAACAATTGAGCATACAAGAAACACCGCAAAACGCCTCGATACAGATCGCCAGCACCTGTGCCCAAGCCCCGGTCAATCTACTCATCGTCGACCAGACTGGCCTAGGCTACCGCAGCGGCGCGCTCTCCATCATGGAAGGCGTGATCGCAGAAAGCGTCGCTCGGCGTGAAGTCGAGCAAGCCGATGTCTTGGCCACCTTGCTCTACGTTTTTTCTCCGCTGGAATGGATCAAGAGCCGACCCATCACTGCCGCTCAGGAATTTTTACTCGAACAACAATGGACCCAACGCCTGCGCGGCCGCGAACCGGTTTATGAGCGGCAAGCCTTCCGCATCGACCTGCCCAGACTGCACCCAGACCCCCCCTATCTGCAGCAAAACCGCGCCAAATCCCTGGGCACGATCTTGCGTCGCCCCGACTACCTGCGCCAGCTCAACTGGACCAGCAGCGCCGCGCGAGTGGTCGGACTCGATCTGGTACCGGAGCAAACCTTGGTGACCATCGAAGGCGAGAGTTTCGCTTACCATCTCAATGCGCAAAATGATCCCGAACGCAAACAGTTCAATCAAGGCTATGGCCGCTATTTCGCCGTCAGCAATGCACAATTTCCCAACAAAGTGATCCAGTCGCTGGTGCGGGTCGGGCGAGCAACCAGAAAAACCGTGATCACGCACACGCCTATTTTGTTATGGCTCAAACCCAGCGGCATCGCCGCCCATGCCGGCCTGTGCACGTTGCACTATGACAGCCGAACGGCCTTGTCGACCGCCTTACTGCTGAGCAAAACCATCGGATCCTGCGAACTCAGCAGTCAGGGTGGCGACTTTGAAGTACAAATGACGCACGACATGGCCGCCACCGGCCCGACCCCGGAACGCCTGTTGTTTGAAATCGAGCGCGACAATCCGACCCGCATGACCGTCCTGCGCGAAAATATTTCGCTGCCACAAAAAGACCTGTTGAGCATCTGGCAGCAGCGCGTACGCGAGTTTGAACAACATTTTACGGAGGCAGCCGGCAGCGCCATCCACCTCAGTGACATCGAGGTCAACGGTGTGCCGCTCGATCGTTTCATGCAAAGACAACTGTATGCCTTGTTTGCCGATCATGGTGCCGGACCATGGGCATTGCGGATTAGTCCAGTCATCCGCACACGACAACAAGCCGCGCTGCTGCTGGTACTGGCTTACCCAAGTGTGGTGGTGAGTGAAGCCGACGTATTAAAATTATTGAACGCTTGTTATCAAGACTTTAGCCATGCCTGGAAAACCAGTGAAAGCTATCCATTCACCCTCGTCGCTGCCGCCGATGCGGAACAAGAAGATTTACAAGCCATCCCGGAGACGCGCGCATCCTCGGCCAATTTTACGGTACGCTTCAAGCATGCCGGTGTCGTCGCCGCGATCACGGTACGCAACGGCCGCTGGGGCGAAATCCATCGCCTGCCGCTGACGCCAACCGCACCCGCACCGCTGCTGCCAGCGAGTTGTCAATTACTGGGACGATTAAATGCACCCCTGCCGCCAGGCTGGTTGGTGCAGGATATTGCCAGCGGCAGTTGGCGCCATGTGTCGGACAACAGCAACATGACTGAGGTGACGGCTAACAGCACGACGGAGATCAGCCAAGCCCTTGTACAGCGTTACTTTGAGGTGGAGGCGCTGGCCAGTGATATCTGGACGCTGGCGGCAACGCTGCCAGATTTACGGCAACAATTTGCCCTGCCGTATCAACAGGTACGTGTGCAATTGGCGCTAGACGGCGCGGTCGCCTCCGCGTATGCCGCCCGCCCGCCCGAATCCGATGCGCAGGCCGAACAACGCGAACTTTGGGATAGTGCGCTCGGCAGTTTTCCACTCGCCATCGTCGATCAAGTTCTCGGCATCGGCCTCAACGAGACTAGCGATGCAGGTGGTGGGCCTGGCCATTTATCGCATGCCGACATCGACCAAATCGGCACCCGCGTCACCCAATTGAAGCAACAACTGCGCGCCTTCGTGTTTGCACAGACACGCCAGCGCGGCGCCCTGACCCTGCTGCCAACTGCGCGAGACGAAGAAAGCATCGTCGACCTGCATTTCACCGGCTTTCGCGGCGAACCTGGCATCCCGAAAATCCAAGCTGCGCTGGCCGGACAGCCCGAGCCACTGGCGGCCTTATTGAAAATACTCTGGCTGGAAGCACGACAAAATACGCTGCGCAACCGCGTTTCGCTATACCACCCGGGCCGGGCCAGCATACTGACTCTGCCGGCCGGCCGCAGCGCCGATCAGATCACCGTGCTGGGCCATGATGGCGAGCAATTATTGCTGGCCGAAGGCGCTCAAAGCTTGTGGCGCTGGGAACAGCACGAAGGCGCGCAAGCAGGCTTACACGCTGTGCTGATGCCAGCCTTTTTTAGCCGACAACACTTGAAGGGCGGCGGATTCCATTGGCAGCCCGAAGTCGGGGCGGTCTGGAGTAATGGTGTGGCACAACTGACACCTGTGGGCCAAGAGATCTGGCGGCTCGATCGTACCGGGCAAGCCGCCAGCCACTATCTGCAAGCGCCACAAGGACGCGCACCGAGCGAGGCGGTGTTACACCGCCTGTTAGCTGAACTCGCGCGTGCTGATCTGCAAGCCTATCGTACGCTGCTGCTGACGGTGCGCGACCGCGAAGTCAGTGCGACGCCAAAACCCGGCGTGGCAGCACAAGCTGTGAGCGAAATTGACCCACACTTACAAGACCTCGAACTGCACTTGTCGGCCCGTTCAACGCTGGCCAGCGCGTCGCTGTTCGGTAGCGCCAGCGCCGCGCACACAGAATTGCCGACCTTCACCCACCATTACCAACTCGAACAGAGCCAGCAATTGAGTGTACGTATCGCCGATGTGGAGCGCTGGATTGCGATCTATTCCAGCCTGGCCGAACAGCCAAGGGCACGCGAGAATGACACGACTTACCGCATGGAGAGCGAGCAAGGCGTGGCGAAAATCGCACAACTACAACTCGGCAGCGGCAGCGACTTGCTCACTACCGCTCTCGCCACCGTACTCGACCCCATGCGCTGCCTACCGGTATTGGGTTTGCACAGCGTCGATGCCAGCGAGGGTATGGTCTGGCGCCATACTCGACGGCCACCCGCTATCTGGACTCCGAGCGATTACGAATTTTTGGCCGAGCAAGCCGGGCAGTGGCTGTTTCTGCGCCCGGACGCATCGGCACCGCAGCGTCTATGGCTGGAAATCTTTGTCGTCGCCGAGCACTCGCCCAACGTGACTGCATTGAAACAACAACAGACGCACGGACTGCTGCCTGTGCTGTCTTTGACTATGAGCCGGGAACACGCGCAACGATGCGCGCGCCAACCGATACGCGTCTTGTCGGACCAGGCGCACGGTCGCAACGGTTTACTGCAAATCGGCACGGGTGAAGCGAGTTTTTTTTATCTGTCACACGCTCAGCAATGGATCGCCATCCCGCCTGACTATGTGTACGGTGGCTTCGACTATCTCGGACCACGCAGCGCCGCCGCTGAACCCAGCCCTGCGCAGTATCTGCTCAGGCATCGCAACAGTGGCAGCGTGATCCAAGTCGGCCAACAGGAAGTCCGTCTGATGATGCCGGGTAGCTATCGTCTGCAAGCCAGTGCCAAACCGAGATGGCAAATTATCACCAGCGAGGCCAGTCAGCCAGCCGCCGCGACTATCCATCTCTACAGCAGCGCTGCCGATAGCCGCATCATCGTCCCCCATCGCGGCGAAATATTTGTGATCGCCAGCGAACTCGAAGGCGAGTTTGCCTTTGAAGCGCACGCCACACTGCCTTTAAGGTGGCAAATCGACGATTTGCCGAATTATCGTTTCAGCGCCGGCGACGGCAATGGCCTGTCCCTGCGCCGCGGTAACAAGCTTAGCCTGACTGCACGACACTTTCCCAGCGCCGGTCTGGTACTCAATGGCCAGCACTTTGAACAAGCAGCAGCTCTGCGCGCACGCATGCTCAGTTTTCCTACCAATGGCGCGCATCCCGCCCATCTGGCGAACTGGACCCAGCGGGTCGCCACGATAGACGGCCTATCGCACCACGACCAAGCCGTCGCTTGGGACAATGTCACCGGGACACTGCTGGGTTTGGCAAGCCCACAAGAACCGACCTATCTTGGTCGGCTGGCCGCCATCGAGAGCACGATACCGGACCGTATCGTCTTTAGCATGCTCAGTGCCGGCGCCGGCTTCGATACGCCAGCGGCCACGCTGCCGCTGTGTGAAACCATCGCCGCGTCGGGTGGCACCCAGCGTCTGGCGGCACAGATGATCGCCCGCCCAGGCGGCGGCAGCGCCGGCGAGCGCGACTTCCTGTTTGATTTAAACCATTTCGGTCCTGGTCAACACTTTTACCTCGTCGTACATGGCGAGCAGTTTATTCCCGGCAATGAATATGCGTTCAGCAATCCGACTCAGTCTTACTACCACTGGCACGAACAGCAGCAGCGCGCACGCTGTATCTTTGCCGTGGCACCCGGTACACAATTGAGTCTCAGTTATAAAATGGAGCCAAATCAACAAGGCAAAGCTATCGTGGTCGCACGCGTCGTCCTACCATCCCTCGCAGCGCAGAATCAAACAATGCGCCACCGTGCCAAACGCGCCGATGCCGCCGACAACACTTGTCCAAATGTTCCCAGTACCAGTCGCCACCTACAACTGCGTGACAACTTGGCGAGCCAGGAGAATCCCTTGCACGCCTATATGATGCCAAATATCTGGATTCAAACAAAGAGCCTGCAGGAAAATATCAACCAACTCCAGCAAGATTTCGACAACATTATTTTTAACAGTAGAAAACCGCTCTCGTCACAGGCGCAGTTGTGGTATCGGATCAGAAAAAAAATCAGACGTGATGCCGGGCGCTTTTTTTCCAATGACTACTTGCCGCTGCCATTCCTGAAATCATCCGATCCAGCGGTTTCTGCGGGTACGGCAGAAACCGTTTTGCCGGCGCGTTTACGCGATGCCAAAGGCGTGGTGCTGGGCGTCACACCAGAAAACCCCTATGACGGCTTACGTTTCGTCTACGACAATATGCAATTTTTGCACGAACAAGGCATTCGTCACCTACTGCTGCAAACTTTCTCGGTCGAAGAATATCAAGCCTTGCTCAAAGAATTGAATCAAACCGGTGTCGCCACTTTGCCGGCGGCCTTGAAATCGGCATTAAAATTGAAAGACCGCCACCTCGTGCGCATCACTGCGGGTGCCCACCCAGATTTTCAGCCCTATGCCCACACCCTGCTACGGGCCCGCGAATTCGGCATCGCCGTGCATGGGCTCGATTGTTTGGCATCGAGCCTGCCGAATGTGCGTCAGCCCGGCATTTTCACCTCGGGCAACGGTCAGACACAGACGCACAATCCCTGGTCGTGGGAAACCGAAGCAGCGGCCGAGGCGACATTGACAGACCTGTGCATCAGCAATTACGTGTTTCAAAAAAGCATACACGACATCGTTCCCAAGAATGAGAAATTTCTTGCCTTAGTCGGCGAGGGACACGTCAACACACTCACCGTACCGGCAAGCGACCATCAATGGGAACTCGAGAGCAGCGTGCCGTCAGCGGCGCGCGCCGTGCCCGGCCTGGCCGAACTCACTGCAGCGTTGGCGTTACAAATTCAAGCCAGCAACGGCTTTCGCGATCTCGCCGTGTTCAGCGATCGCAGCGCGCCGTTCGAGCCGAAATCGGCGCAGCCTTTGCAAACCACTGCAGGTACCAGGTATTTAAGTATGGACTTCCGGCCAGCCTCAATCCGCAGTATCCCGGAAACGGCACTGCGTCGCTCGCGTGTGCGGACCGACTATGCCATCTTGCCAGCACTCGGCGACGCAGGCTATCAATTGATCTGGCGCGACGAGTTTGATACCGGCAATGAATTTTCACGCGCGACGATTTCCATCGATGCCAATCAGCGCTGGCATATCGACCGACCGCCATGGCGCGAAACACTCGGCGCGGCCGCGTATGACGCCGGTTTCCCCAGTCGCGCGGCACTTGAAGAAGCGATACAGCGACAACAACGCATGCAGCCGGTATTGATCGATTTTTCTGATCCGGCTAACACAATGCCGTCTCAAGTATTGGCCAGCCAACTGAAAGGCGTCGATTATTTACGCGGCAGTGATCTGACCAATATCAATTTGGAAGGCATGGATCTCAGCGATTGCGACCTCCGTGATATAAACTGGAAAGTCGTGCGCATCGACCAAAAAACCCGCCTGGGCAGCGCTATATTCAACAGCGCGAGTCGCATGCAAATGCATTGGGAAGTGTTGGATGAAGTAGAACGTCTGTACGGTAATCTGAACCAACATTATCTGTTCGACTCTTACTTCAACCATCTGGCCAACCGACACAGCGGTTCTTTACTGCTGGCCATCGACAATATTGAAGATCCGCGCCTACGGGTAGAAATCATGAGTTCGTTGATCGGCCGCCTGGCACGTGCCGATCTGCAACTCGATTTGGAACCCTATGTCGATTCTTTCATCGACATCTTACTCAACCGCGACCCGCTGTATCAGCGCGATACGGCCATCGCACAACTGTTGAAAGAAAAAATTTTACCGGTGTTGATGAGGCAAGCCGAACAGCAAGTACTCGCGCCCACCGCGCCGCTGAAACTGCACATGCTGGCCGAACTGGTACGTAGCCGGATGAGCGAGCCGTATTTTGCCCAACAACATAGTGGCTTGATCAATCAGTTGATCATACACGGCCAAACCAGCGCCGACGCCGCCATCCATGCCGGCGAAATCGCCCAAGCACAATGGGAATTACTGCCGACCACCACGCGTGACATGATTACCTTAATACTCGATGAGCGCAGCGATGAGCGCATCCCGCTGAGCAGCCATGTGCGCGTGATGAGCTCGGCCGACGGCAGCTTGTTGCTAGCCTTGCCGGCAAATAGTCTGGCGCAGATCTTTCAATCGGCCAGTAACATGCATGCCGATTCGTGGAGAAATTTTGCCTATTTCGCGCGTCAAACCGATCCGGCCAAGCCGGAACAGCCGACCGCTTACGTCAATCTCAATGCCCGTGAAAAAGCCTTGATCGGCACCGATGAAATGATACTCCATCGCTTCCCCCTGATCGGTCGCATCTATTCCAACTCCATAGAACAAGGCCGCCGCCTCGCCTTCATCGGCAGTCTGGGCTTACCTCATCAGATGCATGAGGATCTCATCGCTGCCACCAAGATCAGTAAATTCAGCGATCACCATTTTTCATCCGAGCAGATGAGTACGGTCAGTGATCGGTTTGAGACACTGATGTTTTCCCGGCCCACTCCCAGCGGGCGCGATGAACGTTTGCTGCAGCCCGATTTCGCCACTCAAGTCGTGCGCTTGTATGAACTGCAAAACGCCACTCCGCAAGAGCGCGGCGCCCTGTTTTTCGGGCTCGCGGCACTGCTCACCCATACTTCATCGAGCAGCATCTTCGGCACCGAACTCGATTCGCCGCTGCCGTTCCGCGGTCTGGCGGCGGCCTTCCTCAATAGCGCTGCAGAATTGAATCCGGCCATTCTACCAACCGAGAATGACGCCACCATCCCCGGCCAATGGAGCGACAAATTACTCGGTGCCGAATGTTACGGCGCTTCATGCAGCGGCCAAATCAGCTATGCCATGCGGGCGCAGGTATTAAAACTGCCGAAACGGGAACAGGAACTATTTTGGCAAGGCTTTCCCTTGCCGTGGGATCATTGAAACCAAGGCAGCACGGAGCGTGGCGACGACGCGCCACGCTGCAGCAACTCAGACGCCGCGTGCGCGGTCGGCGCGGAATTCAGCGATGAATTCCGGGAAGCGTTCCTGCTCAAGCGAGGTACGGATATTTTTCATCAAGTCCAGATAGTAATGCAGATTATGAATCGTATTCAAGCGCGCACCGAGTATCTCGCCGGTGCGATGTAAATGATGCAAATAAGCGCGCGAAAAATTCTTGCAGGTATAGCAGCTGCAAGTGGCGTCGAGCGGTTCTTTTTCTTCTTTATAACGGGCATTCTTGATCTTGACGTCGCCATAGCGGGTAAAAATCCAGCCATTGCGCGCATTCCGGGTCGGCATCACGCAGTCGAACATATCGATGCCGTTCATTACCCCGGCCACCAAATCTTCCGGGGTACCGACACCCATCAAATAATGCGGTTTATGCTCGGGTAATTTCGGCCCGACATGCGCGAGCACACGCATCATGTCTTCTTTCGGTTCGCCGACCGACAAGCCACCGATGGCGATGCCGTCGAAACCGAGCTCATTGAGACCGGCCAGCGATTCATCGCGCAAATGTTCAAACATACCGCCCTGCACAATACCGAACAAGGCATTCGGATTTTCACCGACATGGAATTCATCGATCGAGCGCTTGGCCCAACGCAGCGACATGCGCATCGATTTACCGGCTTCTTCGGTGGTCGCCGGGCGACCGTCGATTTCATACGGCGTGCACTCATCGAATTGCATGGCAATATCGGAATTGAGCGAGCGCTGAATTTGCATGGAAATTTCCGGCGACAAAAACAAACGCTCACCGTTGATAGGGGAAGAAAATTTCACTCCCTCTTCGGTAATTTTGCGCATGGCACCGAGCGAAAACACTTGAAAGCCGCCGGAGTCGGTCAGGATCGGTTTATCCCAGCCCATGAAATCATGCAGGCCGCCGAACTTATTGAGCACGCTCAGTCCCGGGCGTAACCACAGATGGAAGGTATTACCCAAAATGATGTGGGCATCGATTTCCTTGAGTTCCAACGGCGACATCGCCTTCACCGAGCCATAGGTACCAACCGGCATGAAGATCGGCGTCTCGATGACACCGTGATTCACCTTCACGCGACCGCGCCGCGCCGCCGTAGTGGCATCTTTTTTAATTAAAGTAAATTCAAGCATCATGATTCCTCTGTACGATTGTCGGACTGCGCGACAAGAGATGGGGCGGCGGAGTGATTATCGAGCAGCATGGCATCGCCATAACTGAAGAAGCGATAGCCCTGCGTGATCGCATGCGCATACGCTGCGCGCACTGCTGCGTAACCGGCAAAAGCCGAGACCAACATCATCAAGGTCGATTTCGGCAAATGGAAATTGGTAATCAAACGATCGACTGTTTTAAACACATAACCAGGCGTGATAAAGAGCCGCGTATCATCGCTACCGGCTTGCAAAGTGCCCGACTGCGACGCCGATTCCAAGGCGCGCATGCTGGTGGTACCAACCGCCACCACGCGGCCACCGGCGGCCTTGGTCGCCTGCACGGCTGCCACCGTTTCGCTGCTGATACTGTACCACTCGCTGTGCATCTGATGCTGAGCCAAATCATCAACGCGCACCGGCTGGAAAGTCCCGGCACCGACATGCAGCGTCACATAGGCCAGTTGTATGCCCTTGTCTTGGCAAGCTTTGAGCAAGGCTTCATCAAAATGCAGGCCGGCCGTCGGTGCCGCCACCGCACCAGGCACGCGGTTATACACGGTTTGATAGCGCTGCTCATCGAAATCATCGGCATCGTGCGCGATATAAGGCGGTAACGGTAAGCGGCCATAAGTTTCGAGTAAGGTGAAAATATCGTCAGGAAAAAACAAAGTAAAAAACTCACCGACGCGCTCACCGACGGTCACATCAAAGCTATCGGCCAGACGAATTTTACTGCCCGGCAGCGGCGCTTTGGACGCGCGCATCTGTACCAGCACACTGTGCTCACCGACATGATTCGACAGCACGCGTTCGATCAACAATTGCACTTTGCCGCCGCTTTCTTTGACACCAAAGAAGCGCGCTTTCAACACCCGCGTATCATTAAAAACTAATAAATCGCCAGGAGCCAACAAATCGAGCACCGCACCGAAATGGCGGTCGACCGGGGCCGCGCCGCAAGCGTCCAGCAAGCGCGAATCGGTACGCTGCGCTAAGGGGAATTGCGCGATCAATTCGGGCGGCAAATCAAAATCAAAATCAGTGAGAGAATAGTTCATGCATGCATACTAAATGAAAGGGTGAGACGGGGCGGAGACGGTGTACCGACTCTTCTATGGCAAAATTCAGACAAAAATTGCTGCACACTGTATAAAAACTCAGTAGAATGAGCAGGGCATTGATTTCTTGCTTAATTTTTGACAACAGCCGAACCCACCATTTTACACCCATGCCAGCACAAGACCCAAGTTCAGGCGACGACGGCGCGGAAAAAGTCGAGGTGGCGCTGACAAAACCCGCTCCCCCCAAGGCCAAAGCCAAACCGGCACCGTCTGGCGGAGCCAGCAAGGCGAGCGAAAAATTAGCTAAACTCGGCTTGCGCACCGACATGGACTTCATCCTCCATTTACCCCTGCGCTACGAGGATGAAACCGCGATCACCAGTATTCATGAAGCTGCCTTTCGCGGCGGCAGCATGGTGCAAATCGAAGGCCTGATCAGCCATGCCGACATCCAATACCGACCGCGCCGGCAACTGGTCGTTACCGTGGCCGATGACAGTGGCGAACTGGCCTTACGCTTTCTGAATTTCTACGGCAGCCAAGTCAGCCAACTCGCACCCGGCGTGCGCGTGCGTGCACGCGGCGAACTCAAACATGGGTTTTTCGGTGCTGAAATGGTGCATCCGAATTACAAAATCGTGAACGAAGGTGCGCCCTTACCGACCGCCCTCACCCCAGTTTATCCGGCCGCCATCGGCGTGCCACAAGCCTTGCTACGCAGCGCGATTGGCCGCGTACTGACGCGCGGGCATTGGCGCGATACGCTCAGCCCGGCCCGCTTGGCCGCACTCGACTTACCCGATTTTGAAAGCAGCATCCGCACCATCCATGCGCCGCCGCCCGAAGCCGATCAATACAGCCTGATGGAGCGCGAGCATCCGGCGTGGCAAAGGATGAAATTCGATGAATTATTAGCGCAACAACTCTCGCTTAAGCGCGCACAAATCACCCGTCGCAGCAAAGGCTCGCATGCCTTGCCGCTGACCGGCGCACTGAGCGCGGCATTCTTGGCGCAACTGCCATTTTCTCTGACCGCGGCACAGCAAAGAGTGCTGGCCGAAATCCGCCACGATCTACGACAAGATTTTCCCATGCAGCGTCTGCTACAAGGCGATGTTGGCAGTGGCAAGACCGTGGTCGCGGCATTGGCGGCGGCACAAGCCATCGACAATGGCTTTCAAGCAGTATTGATGGCGCCGACAGAAATTCTGGCCGAACAACATTTTCGTAAAATTGCTGCTTGGTTAGCACCGCTCGGTGTCACCACAGCCTGGCTCAGCGGCAGCCTGAAGAAAAAAGACAAAGCCCACGCCAATGCCCTGATCAGCTCGGGTGAGGCCAGCCTGGTCATCGGCACGCACGCCTTGATACAAGACAATGTCGAATTCAAACGGCTGGGCTTGGTGATCGTCGATGAACAGCATCGTTTCGGCGTCAGCCAACGCTTAACTCTGGCCAACAAGGCACCGGCCGGAAAAATTCCGCATCAACTGATGATGTCCGCCACCCCTATCCCACGCACCTTAGCGATGACTTACTTTGCCGACCTCGAAGTCTCAGTCATCGATGAATTACCACCGGGCCGCACTCCTATCGTCACGCGTGTGGTCGATCAAAATCGCCGCGATGAAGTGCTGGCGCGCGTCTACGCGGCGGCACAAGATGGCAAACAAGTCTACTGGGTCTGCCCGCTGATCGAGGAATCAGAAACCTTGCAACTGCAAACCGCTACCGACACCCATGCCATGCTCAGCGCCGCCTTGCCCGGGGTCGCTGTCGGCTTGGTGCACGGCCGCCTCAAATCGGCTGAAAAACAAGCGGTAATGGATGCCTTCATTGGCAATCACAGCCAAGTATTGGTTGCCACCACCGTCATCGAAGTCGGGGTCGACGTGCCCAATGCCAGCCTGATGGTGATCGAACACGCCGAACGTTTCGGTTTATCACAATTGCATCAGTTGCGCGGGCGCGTAGGGCGCGGTGCCGCCGCCAGCGTTTGCTTGCTGCTCTACCAAGCGCCGCTCGGTGGCACCGCCAAACAAAGGCTGGGCATCATGCGCGAGAGTAATGATGGTTTCGAAATCGCCAGAAAAGACTTGGAATTACGCGGCCCCGGCGAATTTCTCGGGGCACGGCAATCGGGCGAAGCCATGCTGCGCTTCGCCAATCTGGAGACCGATCAATGGCTGGTTGAGCAAGCGCGCACGCTGGCCGATGATTTGCTGCAAAATGATGCCGTCACCGTCGCCGCCCATCTGGATCGCTGGCTAGGCAACAAAGAAGAATTTTTACGCGTCTGATCCTCCTCTCCTGAAAAAGCTGCCCATGACCACCATCGTCAATGCCAATTTAAATAATCCGCAGCACGCCCAAGACTTGCTCACGCTCTTAGATGACTATGCCAAGGACCCTATGGGCGGCGGCACAGCGCTGCCGGCACACAGTCGCGCCGGTTTGATCGCCGCCTTACAAGCGCGTTCAGGGGTACACGCCGTGCTGGCCTACTGCGACGACCGCGCGGCCGGACTGGCGATCTGTTTCGAAGGCTTTTCCACTTTTGCCTGCCAAGCCTTGCTCAACATCCACGACTTCGCAGTCCATCCCGAGTTTCGCGGCCGTGGCATAGGTCGGCGTATGATGGAACATATCACTGAGTTGGCGCAACAACAGCAATATTGCAAACTCACGCTGGAAGTATTGAGCGGCAATGCCCCGGCGCTGGCTTTGTACCACGCCAGCGGCTTTGCCAACTATGAACTGGGGCCAACTCAGGGCGGGGCCGTCATGTTGCAGAAAAAATTGACTACACGCGCTGAACGCGCGCTGATTTCCGAGTAAGCTACACGGATCTCCCACCATGACAGGAAAACGCAGCATGAGCATCGATTTCAGCAACAGAGTCGCCATCGTTACCGGTGCCGGCGGCGGCCTCGGCCGCGAACATGCACTGGCCTTGGCCGCCCGCGGTGCCAAAGTCGTCGTCAATGACCTCGGCAGCGGCGGCAGTTCAGCCGCAGCCTTGGCCGTGGTCGAGGAAATTCGCGCCGCCGGCGGCGTTGCCATGGCCAATGACGCATCGGTGACCGATTTCGCAGCCGTGCAAGCGATGGTGGCCGACGCCGTGGCAGCCTGGGGTCGGGTCGATATCCTGATCAATAATGCTGGCATACTGCGCGATAAAAGTTTTGCCAAAATGGAACTTGACGACTTCAAACTGGTCATGGATGTGCACCTGATGGGCGCCGTTCACTGTTGCAAAGCGGTGTGGCCCTTGATGAATGAACAAAAATATGGCCGCATCGTGATGACCACCTCGTCATCTGGTTTGTATGGCAACTTCGGCCAATCCAACTACGGTGCCGCCAAGATGGCCTTGGTCGGTTTGATGCAGACGCTGGCCCTGGAAGGCGCAAAAAACAATATCCACGTCAACAGCCTCGCCCCCACCGCCGCCACACGCATGACCGAAGCCTTGTTCCCGCCGGAATTCTTGCAAGCCTTGCAAGCCTCGGACGTGGTACCGGCCATGCTGGTCTTGGCTTCGGAAGCCGCGCCGACGCGTGCCATCCTGTGCGCCGGTGCCGGCAGCTTCGAAGCCGCCCACATCACCATGACACCAGGCCTGTGGCTAGGTCGCGGCGGCGCTACCGATGAAGTACTGGCCGCTCGCCTGAGCGAAGTACGGGCACGAGCCGACGAAACCGTCCCCGAAAGTGGTACGGCGCAAGGGCATCTGGAACTGAGCAAAGCCATGCAGCATACGCAGGGCTGATCCGCATCGCGCAAAGCCGCAGCGTTGCGGCTTTGCGCTTTTATAGCTGTCTGCAGCCAGAAATTTGTGAGCATCTGCCACAAATATTTAATGAATCCCGATTCACACTGTGCCAAACTAAGCACATGACACTCACAGAATTAAAATACATCGTTGCCGTTGCCCGGCAAAAGCATTTCGGTCATGCGGCAGAAGCTTGTTTTGTCGCGCAACCGACCTTGTCGGTCGCCATTAAGAAACTCGAAGACGAACTCGGCGTCACCATCTTCGAACGCGGCGGCACGGAAGTGTCGACCACGCCGCTGGGTGCCTTGATCGTGGCCCAAGCCGAACGCGTACTGGAACAAACCGCCGCCATCAAAGAAATTGCCAAGCAAAACAAAGACCCGCTGGCCGGCCCATTCCGCCTCGGCGTCATCTACACCATCGGCCCGTATCTGCTGCCAACACTGGTGAAAACCATGATACGCGAAGTGCCGCAAATGCCCTTGGTGTTGCAGGAAAATTTCACTGTCAAGCTGATAGAATTGCTGCGTCAAGGTGAACTCGACGCCGCCATCATGGCCTTACCCTTGCCCGACTCCGGCATGGTGATGCAGCCGCTGTACGATGAACCCTTCGTGGTGGCCATGCCGAAAGACCATACTTGGGTCGGCCGCGCCAGCGTCTCGGCGACCGAATTAAAATCGGAAACCATGCTCTTGCTCGGCAATGGCCATTGTTTCCGCGATCAAGTACTGGAAGTCTGCCCCGAAATGGCACGCTTTGCCACCACCGGTGACGGCATCGCCCGCACCTTCGAAGGCTCTTCGCTCGAAACCATCCGCCATATGGTCGCCTCCGGCATAGGCTTGACAGTCTTGCCGATCGCCTCAGTACCCGATATGGCGAGCACCGATGGCATGTTGCGCTATGCGCATTTCAGCGCGCCGGTGCCGGAACGCCGCGTCGTGATCGCCTGGCGTAAAAGTTTTACCAGGCAAGCCGCCATCGAAGCAATACGCCAAGCCGTACTGGCTTGCGATTTACCCGGCGTGCGCATGCTCGACGCTGCGCCCACTACTGCTTCATCGTGAAGCATAGGCGAATCACGCGTTGACGCAAAATCTCTGCTCCCGCCTCAGCGCGCTACTTCTTCTTCGGGGCAATTTGGTGGGTCAGACCAGCCACCTCGGGTGGCGCTTCCGGCCGCCGCAAGGCCGTCAGGGCAGAAAATTCCCAGGAACGAAAGCCGATGAGCAAGGTAAAACCATCGCGTTCATCGGAACGCAAGCGCCGGTCATCCTGATGCAAGCGCGCCAGTTCGGCCACCAATTGCTGAATTTTTTGCACGATTTCCTGCGCACTACGACTCGATACTCGCGCCGGCACACACAACAGGGTTTCGCCGCTACCATCAAAACTACCATTGAAATAATCGCTGACCACATGCGCCCGAAAAAATTGCTGCACCGGACCATCTGGCCGCCAGTGAAAAGCGGCCGACACATTGAGACGATAACGATTATGCGGGCGTAATTCTATCAATTCCAGCTTATCGAGTGCAATCAAATGCAGCACACACTCAGCCTGACTCAGACTGTAAGTCTCGACGATTTGCTCCAAGCTCCAATGACCGAGACAACATATCGCCACCAGTAACAATTTGGCATCGGCAATCAAGGATTTTTCTTGGGCCAGCGTGAGCGTATCGGAATCTGGTGCCACGGTGCAAGCCTGACGCAACACATCTTCCAGCGCGATGCCGGCCACCTTACAAATATGCGCGAGCCGTGACAGGCTCATATCTTTTTGTCCGAACATACGCTTGACGCTGGATTCGCTCATATCTATGCGTTCGGCCAAGATTTTATAGGTCACCCCGGCGGCGCGTAATTCGCTGCGCAAGACATGTAACAATAGTTCCGGAGAGCTCATGATTATCCCTAGCCGCTGAAAAAAGCTTAATAGTACTGAAAAACGCTACCAAGCAGGGCAAAAATCAGAACTTGGGAGATTTGTCTGGTATCACCAAGCGGCTGTTGCGACACTCCGGGGGTTCAGTCAAAGAAAGGGAAAAATGCAATCCTTTGTCAGATATAGTCTGTGTATGCTTCTAACGGCCATCATTTTCGTTGCCGGCTATACGCTGGGACAGCAAACCGCCCCAAGCTTGACGCCTGAGCGTCCTCTGAGTGTCGCCACCAGCTTGGCCAGCGCGGCAGTAGCGCCGTCGACGCAGTCAGCGCAGCCCCAGCAGACCCGGCAGACCCAACCGCGCCGCCGCGCGAACCTGTTGATGTAGTATCTGCCCATGCCGTTAGCCCTTATAATTGGCCCTGTTTGTCACAACAGGTAATGCCATGAATGCCCTCTTGCCCCGTCTGCACTGGTATATCAAACTGGTGCGTCTCGATAAACCGATAGGCATTTTATTATTGCTCTGGCCCACCCTGTGTGCGCTCTGGATTGCCAGCGCCGGGCGGCCCGATTGGAAACTCGTCGCTATTTTCACCACCGGCACGGTGCTGATGCGCTCGGCAGGTTGCGCCGTCAATGACTATGCCGATCGCGATTTCGACCGCCATGTGAAACGCACGGCACAGCGACCACTGACAGCTGGAAAAATTTCCGGACGCGAAGCGCTCGCCGTCGCCGGCGTACTGGCCTTGCTCTCGTTTGCCTTGGTGTTACCGCTCAATACCCTGACCAAACAATGCTCGGTCGCCGCAGTATTGATTGCCGCCAGCTACCCATATTTCAAACGCTTCTTTGCCATTCCGCAGGCTTATCTTGGAATTGCCTTCGGCTTTGGCATTCCCATGGCTTTTGCTGCCGTGCAAAACACCATCCCGCCGGTCGCCTGGGTACTTCTCGTCGCCAATGTCTTCTGGGCCATCGCTTATGATACCGAATATGCCATGGTCGACCGCGACGATGATCTGCGCCTCGGTCTGCATACCTCCGCCATTAGCTTCGGCCGCTACGATGTCGCCGCCATCATGGTTTGCTATTTCATGAGCTTAGGCATCATCACCATCTGCGGCCGGCAATTTGGTTTGGGTATCTGGTTTTACGCCGGTATGGCTGTCGCCAGCGCCTGTGCGCTCTATCATTTTGCATTGATACGAGAACGCGAACGGCTGCGTTGCTTCGCCGCTTTTATCCATAATAACTGGTTGGGAGCGGCGATTTTTGCTGGCGTCGCCCTCGACTATGCTTTACAGTAGGATGAAAATCGTGCTTCACACCAGCCTTTATTGACCCATAACAAACTACCTGTGCAGGCCTGATCTACACTGTACAGACAGATTTTTTTCATTGCACAACGGAGGAAATACCATGAGTTCCATAGAACAACATAAAGACCAATTGATACAAGATTTCAACCAAGTCATCAGCGATGCCGAAGATTTATTGAAAAATACCGAACAACAAACTGGCGAAGGCTTCAAGGCCGCCAAACTGCGTTTCGAAAAAACCCTCAAGACTGCCAAAGCAGAAATTCAACGGATGGAAGAAGTGGTCGTTCGACGCGGTAAAGAAGTCGTGCATGCCACCGACGATTACGTTAAAGAAAATCCTTGGCGCTCGGCCGGCATTGCCGCTGGTGTAGGCTTACTGCTCGGTCTGTTGATCGGTCGCAATAAATAAGTATGGCTATCCTCGATTCGCTAGGCCAACTCAGCGCGACCATGCTTGGCATTGTCCAGACGCGGCTGGAATTGGTTTCCGTGGAAATCGAAGAAGAGGTGCAGCGCCTTCACGCGCTCATCCTCTGGTCGCTGGCAGCCTTGTTTTGCGCCTGTTTTGCACTGCTGCTGCTGGCACTGTTACTGATAGTCTTGTTTTGGGACAGCAACCGCTTGCTGATCATTATCAGCTTGCTGGCGGTATTCGGTGGCGCAGCACTGGTACTGGCGGGCTTGGTGCGTCAGCGCTTACGTAGCAAACCGCGTTTGTTGGCAATGAGCTTGAATGAGCTCAACAACGACGCCGAGGCCTTGCGGGCCTTGGGGAAGGATGTTTAATGGCTTATGAAAACGAGGTTTTAGCCCTGCGGCGTCAAGCCTTGCTGGTCAAAATTCATGCCCAGCGGTGCCTGCTCGGCTTGCAAACCGAGCAGTTAAGCCACTCCTTTGATACCGTCGATGCTGCTTATACGTATTTGGCAAAGGTGTTTGCGCTGATACGGCAAAGACCTTTGCTCAGCGCCAGTGCCGCCGCTTTATTATTTATTGTCAAACCCCGGCGCTTGATTTCTCTCTCCACCAGCACCCTGACGGCTTGGCAAATTTGGCGCAGGTTGAGCCCGCTACTCAAGCAGTGGCAAGCGCGGTCTGATCACACGCCAACAAAATAAGCGCCTCAGTTGATGCCGCGCTGCTTATGAACATGCCCGTCAATCCATCCGACATGCATTTTCTTCGCAGCGAATAACCACAAGCGTTCGCGGCTGTCGCCCGGCCGCGCACCATCCCACAGCAAACGCCAGTTTTCATCATGCAGATGCTGCGGTTGCTGGTTCTGTAATCCATTGACCAACAATAAATCACAATCCACGTCAGGAAAATTTTCTTGGCGATAGGTGGTGATGCCGGCGAAGTAGCCCAGCATAGCGCGTTCCGATTCGCCCAGATCTTTGCTCGCCATACAGTCAAAATTGCCCGGTAAAGCGCTTTGCATGGAAGAAAAAACACTGCGATAACTCTTGGCATGATCAACCCAAGGCAAGAGCAAATTACTCATCAGCATCCAGCAGAGTGCCGTGCCGCCAACCCAACTGACCAGTCCGCGCGCTTCCAACGTGGCCAGACGTGGCAAGGCATACAGCGCCGCGAGTGTGACAACGAGCGCCAGAGTAGTTTGAGCCAAAGAAAAACTCGGAGCAAAATCACGCGGCAAATATTTCAGCAAGAACAGCCATTCCGGCGGTGCACCGCGCACTATCATCGCGCCCCAAATCAGCCAAATCAACAAGGCCGCGGCACCAAAGAGCAAGCGTGCACTCCAGTCCCAACTACGATTCCAGCCAGCCGATATATGCCGAGCAGCCGGGGCAGCCATGATGGCCAGCGGCAGTAACAAAGGCAGGGCATAATTATCACGTGCCGAGGCGGCGCGCCAAAGTACGAACAAGCTCACGCCGAATACCAGGCCACACACTTGCAAGGCTGGCGTCATCAGACTGCTGCGGCGTTTTTGCCAGATTGTCAGCAGCGCCAGCGGCATGGCTGGAAAAGCAAACCACGGCAAGGTAGTAGCCCAAAAGCCCGGCGTGTGCGGCGCGCCTAGCTGGGCGACGGCAAAGCCGAAATAACGGCCGACATTATTCAGCCAAAACCATTCCATGAATAAATCAGGCGAGCGCAAGTACAAGCATACCGGCCAGATCAACAGCCACGGTGCGGCAAACAACAAAGCCCATTGCAGCGTGCGCAGATAGGACTGGCTGCGCCAATTGGCAAATAGCAAAGGCAAGGCCAGCACGGTGACGCCGAACACGCCGAGTCCGAACACGCCTTTGGCCATGAAAGCCAGACCGACGCCGGTGCCCATCAAGGCCGCTGCGCGCCACATATTGCGCTCGACATGAACGAAACCAGCGGTGGCAATGGCAAAGCCGGTCAGCAAGGGAACGTCGGTCAGCATCATATGCGCATGCAATAACAAGCCCAAACATCCGAGCAAAGACAACACGGCATAGCGGCCATAGCCGGGCCCCCACCACTGCCGTGCCGTCCAAGCGCTGGCGATGCAGGTGATGGTCATGAGCAAACCGGTCGCCAAGCGTGCACCATCGTGCAGTGCCAGCCATGGTGAGAGTAATTGCGCAAAAATTGCTGCGATCCAGTAGTACAGCGGCGGTTTCTCCATGAAGGCATCACCGGCCATGGTCGGCACGGTCCAGTCACCACTCTCGAGCATATGATGGACGATGCCGAAAATATAGGTTTCATCTTGCTTCCAAGGATCGTGACCGATCAAACCCGGATACAAATAAGCGGCGATCAGCAGCAGCAAAGGCAAGCAGCCACGCTCGGCCGTGCTCAGCGCCAGCATGGCAGTACGGCCATGAGCAAGAAGAGTACGAAAGACGCTGACGCGCCCGGTAAAAGGAGAGAACCAGTTTAAAATTGCCATACAAACCACATTAATTGATCTTACTGGGGTATGTGCAACTTCAAAAAACCGGAAACGGTGGTAGCGACACAATACGGAAAGCGGCATAAAAATGCCCGGGGATAAACCCGGGCGCGCAGCTGTAACGCATTGTATCCTATATGTATCAATTTCTATATTGTCATGTTAAGAAATGTGATATCACGCTGCCTCAATCTTGTTGGCCAAATTCTGCCCCGAGTTCGGTGGCACGACTGGCGGCAGCCTTGATCGCAGTGATGATCGCTGGTTTTACGTTCAATTCGTCCAGCGTCGTCAAGGCTGCATAGGTTGTGCCGCCTTTAGAAGTGACGCGTTCACGCAACACTTTCACCGAGTCACTGGAATGCATGGCTAACTGGGCCGCTCCTTCAAATGTGGCGATCGCGAATTGTGTGGCTTGCTCGGCAGTCAAACCGAGTTCGGCCGCCGCTTGCTGCAATGCTTCTATAAAGTAAAACACATACGCCGGGCCGCTGCCGGACACCGCCGTCACCACATCGATCAAACGTTCTTTCGCCACCCAAGAGGTAGCACCGACGGCGCGCAGTATGGCGTCGGCCAAGTCTTTTTGGGGTTCGGTAACGCCTGGCAAGGCGAACAAGCCGGTGATGCCCTTGCTGATCAAGGCCGGGGTATTGGGCATGACACGCACAATCTTGTCGTAATTGCTCAACCAGCGTGAAATATCGCTGGCACGGATCCCGGCGGCGATGGAAATCAGCAATTGACCATTCAGATGATTGGCCAAGGCGGCCACGGCATCACGCATTTGCTGCGGTTTGACTGCCAAAATGATAACATCGACCGCCTCGAGCTGTGCGTCGATCGATAAGGAGGTCCGCACCGCGAACTCGCTCTCCAAACGTGTCAAGGCGGCTTGATTGACATCCACCACATGAATTTGCTCGGGCGATGCCAAACCCGGCAATAAGCCGTTGATCAAGGCCACGGCCATATTGCCGCCGCCGATGAAGGCTATTTTCAAATTATTTTTCATCAGATTTACGCGTGAAACCTCGGCCTTCAGGCCGAGGAGGCAGAGCGTGGAACGCGCAGCGTTCCTTGCTTTGGTGGCGTGCCTGTCACGTCCATGTTTGCCACCAGTGAATAACTATACCCATCTGCACGCTGAATGATCTTGCAGTGCTTATGCGATATGCCTTGTACGACAGATTCTTGCGTTTGTATGTTGAAACTGCCACTTGCGCGAACTGCTACGCGGCCTGTGTACTGGCCGGTTTTCTCTCCCGTCGGAAGGCACTGTCAGTAACAGTACGGTCAAGCAAACGTATAGCAAACGGGAACAGGCGATGCACGCGTGCCCGGCCTGCTGCGAGCAGCTTGCGCGCCCGTTTTTCGCTGCATGGCATCAGCGGTTCTTGTGTTCTGCTTAGTACAAATACAGCCATTTTTGTATCTCCAATATGAAATAGCAGATGTAATCTGCACTTCCCTATGCGCTTACGCGCCTGGTGACGGGCACCTGACGGTGCCGCTCCCCTCGACAATGTCACAACGCAGCTTCGGTTCGGAATGCTCACCCGCACTCTCCGATGAACCTTGCAGCAGAACGTTTCGTGCTTACCCTATGCTTGTCTGCTTCTGCTGCTTGCAGAGCTTGGAACTGAGGAAGCATTCCAAGGTGAGTCTTGTACTTCGTTGCAACGTAGCGCGATGCTTTGCGCTCAGTCTGGTCAACCGAGCTTTTTCAAACTCGGGCCTTGAGAGGCTGTCGCAAAAGCGTAGTGAGTCGGTATCATTACCCTGACTGGTGGCCACGTCATTCCTGCGCGCTTTTGGCAGGAACCCAGCGGCGTTCGTGCTTAACTGAAAATGCCAGAAATTGTGGCATTTTCAGTGTAAAAAACGACGCTGGGTTCCCGCCAAAAGCATGCGGGAATGACGAGGTATGCGGTGTTTCAGGTGTAAAAAACGTCCATCAGGCTTTTGCGACAGCCTCTTGAGGCCGGGGTAATTGACACTGTCTGCTCCCAAAAATTGCTGTACCGATACGTACCATCGTGCTGCCTTCCCAGATCGCCGCTGCTAAATCGGCACTCATTCCCATCGACAAAGTATCGAGGGCGATGCCGTGCTGGCGTATTGTGTCGCTCAAGGCGCGCAGTTGACGAAACGCGGCGCGTTGTTGTTCCATATCATTGCTCGCGGCTGGCACGGCCATCAAACCGCGCAAACGTAAATGTGGCAGAGCGGCTATTTCTTGCGCCAATGCGAGTGCTTGCTCCGGCAAAACACCACTTTTACTCGCTTCTGCGCTGATATTCACTTGTATACAAATATTCAATGCTGGCAGATCGCTTGGTCGCTGTGCTGACAAACGCTCGGCAATCTTAGCGCGATCGACAGAATGCACCCAAGAAAAATTTTCAGCTATCGGTTTGGTTTTATTGCTTTGTATCGGCCCGATAAAATGCCATTCCAACGCCAATTGCGGTGCCATCTCACGCACTGCCGTGATTTTATCTAATGCTTCCTGCAAATAATTTTCGCCGAATGCGAGCTGCCCGGCTTGCGCCGCAGCCAGTACGGCATCTGTGCCGAAAGTTTTCGATACGGCCAACAAGCGGACTTGACCGGGCTCGCGCTCGGCTTGTCGCTCAACGTATTGAATATCAGCAAGTACGGCTTGCAAGTTGTCAGAAATTAAGGACATAATCGGGGGACTCTTGTATCTACATGCATCATTGACCTCGCTGCCATCGGCGCTGTTCCAGCGACGACGCACTGCACTCTTTACCGGAATTATAAATGGACATTTCTGAACTGCTGGCATTCTCTGTCAAGAATAATGCCTCCGATCTGCACTTATCTTCCGGCTTACCGCCGATGATACGGGTACATGGCGATGTGCGACGGATTAATTTGCCGCCGCTGGAACATAAAGATGTGCATGAACTCATTTATGACATCATGAATGATTCCCAGCGTAAGGCTTACGAAGAAACGCTGGAATGCGATTTCTCGTTTTCCATTCCTGGACTGGCGCGCTTTCGCGTCAATGCCTTCAACCAGGAACGTGGTGCGGCGGCCGTCATGCGCACGATTCCATCCAAAATTCTCTCACTTGAGCAACTCAATGCCCCGCGTATTTTCGGCGATCTCGCGCTCAAACCGCGCGGTTTGGTTTTGGTGACAGGCCCTACCGGCTCGGGCAAATCAACCACGCTCGCGGCCATGGTCAATCACCTCAATGAAAATGAATACGGCCACATTCTGACGGTAGAAGATCCTATCGAATTCGTGCACGAATCGAAAAAATGTCTGATCAACCAGCGCGAAGTCGGGCCACACACGATGTCGTTCAATAATGCGCTGCGTTCGGCCTTGCGCGAAGATCCCGATGCCATTCTGGTCGGCGAGTTGCGCGATCTCGAAACCATACGCTTGGCATTGACGGCGGCCGAAACCGGCCATCTGGTGTTCGGCACCCTGCATACTTCGTCTGCCGCCAAAACCATCGACCGTATCGTCGACGTGTTTCCGGCCGAAGAAAAAGAAATGGTCCGTTCTATGCTGTCAGAGTCGCTGCAAGCGGTGATTTCACAAACTCTGCTCAAAACCAAAGACGGCTCCGGTCGCGTCGCCGCCCATGAAATCATGCTTGGCTCACCGGCGATTCGGAATTTGATACGCGAATCAAAAATCGCTCAGATGTACTCAGCCATCCAAACCGGCAGTAATCTGGGCATGCAAACGCTGGACCAGAATCTGACCGATCTGGTACGACGCAATGTGATTTCTGTCGCCACGGCACGCGCCGCGGCGAAAATCCCGGACAACTTCCCCGGCTAAACCCAAACAGGACCCGCATACGATGGAACGCGATCAGGCTACCAAATTCATGAATGACTTGCTCAGACTGATGCTGAGCAAAAACGGATCAGATTTATTCATCACCGCCGAATTCCCGCCGGCTTTCAAGATCGATGGCCGCGTCACACCGGTATCGAATCAGCCGCTGACGGCCGCGCACACGGTCGATTTGGCACGCGCGATCATGAATGACAAGCAAGCCTCGGAATTCGAATCGAGCAAGGAATGTAATTTTGCGATCAACCCGGCCGGGATGGGACGCTTTCGGGTGTCTGCCTTCATGCAACAGGGCCGGGTCGGTTTGGTCTTGCGCACCATCACCACCGCCATTCCCAAGTTAGCCGATCTCGGCTTACCGGAACAATTGAAAGAAGTCTCGCTGACCAAGCGCGGCTTGGTGATCATGGTCGGTGCCACCGGCTCCGGCAAATCGACCACGCTGGCGGCCATGCTTGGCTATCGCAATGAAAACAGCTATGGCCACATCATCACGATTGAAGATCCTATCGAATATGTGCATCCACACGGCAATTGCATCGTCACGCAGCGCGAAGTCGGCATCGACACCGCAGACTGGGGCTCGGCACTGAAAAATTCTCTGCGACAAGCGCCCGACGTGATACAGATTGGTGAAATTCGCGACCGCGAAACCATGGATTTTGCCGTCGCCTTTGCCGAAACCGGGCACTTGTGTTTAGCCACCCTACATGCCAACAGCTCGAATCAAGCGCTCGACCGTATCATCAACTTTTTCCCGGAAGAACGCCGCGCACAATTGCTGATGGACTTGTCGCTCAACCTCAAGGCCGTGATTTCGCAACGCTTGATTCCGGTCAAAGGCCGCAAAGGCCGCATCGCTGCGGTCGAAGTACTGCTCAATACGCCTTTAATTTCTGACATGATTTTCAAAGGCCAAGTTCATGAAATGAAAGAAATCATGAAGAAGTCGCGCGAACTCGGTATGCAAACCTTCGATCAAGCTTTGTTCGATTTGCATGAAGCCGACAAAATCACTTATGAAGATGCCCTGCGCAACGCCGATTCCGTCAATGAACTGCGCTTGGCCATCATGTTGCAAGGTAAAGACTCCAAAGACCGTGACCTCAGCGCCGGCACTCACCATTTAGGGATACTCTGATCATGAGCCATGCACTCGATTTCCATGTTAACAATTTAAGCGGTCAAGACGTCGACCTCCAGCAGTATCTGGGACAAGTCGTATTGGTCGTCAATACCGCCAGTAAGTGCGGTTTCACGCCGCAATATCAAGGCCTCGAAGCCGTCTATCAGGAATTCAAGGATCACGGTGTCACAGTCCTCGGTTTCCCATGCAATCAGTTCGGCCACCAGGAACCGGGCACGGCCGCTGAAATCGGCAGTTTTTGCGAAAAAAATTATGGCGTCAGTTTCCCGCTGTTTGAGAAAATCGATGTCAACGGTGCAGCCGCCCATCCGCTGTACCGCCATCTCAAAGCCGCGGCACCTGGCCTGCTCGGCAGCCAAGCGATCAAATGGAATTTCACGAAATTTCTGATCGCGAAAGACGGCAGCGTATTTCGCCGCTACGCCCCGCAAACTGCACCGGCTGATCTGATCGCTGATGTGAAGTTATTGCTGGCGCGCTGAGCTCAAATCACTGCAAAAACACGCAATAGCACCGGCAATACCAAGGCCGTCAGCAAACCCGACAAGCCCATCGCCAAGCCGGCGAAGGCACCCATTTCATCACTGATTTGGAAGGCCCTGGCAGTACCGATGCCATGGGCCGCCACACCGAGCGCAAAGCCGCGCACGCTGGCGTCGCGAATATGTAAGCGGTCGAGTATGGAAGCCGCCATCATGGCACCGAGTATACCGGTCAACATCACCAGTGCCGCCGTCAAAGATGGCAAACCGCCGATTTTTTCAGTAATGCCCATGGCGATAGCCATGGTCACCGACTTCGCCGCCAAGGACAAGACCGTCACCTGCGAAGCGCCGAGCGCCTTGGCAATCAGCATGGCCGAGACGATGGCCGAAGCACTGCCGAGCAGCGCACCGGCCAAAAACGCGCGCCATTGCCGCCGCAATTTATCGAGTTGTTGATACAAGGGTAGCGCCAGCGCGACCGTCGCCGGCCCTAACAAGAAGTGCACGAACTGGGCACCGGCAAAATAAGTTTGATACGACACCCCAGTAGCCAGCAGCACGATCACCAGCAGCGCCACCGAGATCGCCACCGGATTCGCCAAAGGGCTGAATTTGGCACGCGTGTACAACGCATAAGCGAATTGATAGGCCAGCAGGGTGGCGGTCAGGCCCAACAAGGGCGAGGCCGCCAGATACACCCAGACTTCGGCGAGACGATTGCTCATTTTTGCCAATACCGCACGCAGCACGCTGTCACCACGATGGAAATCGCAGTACTGATGACCAGTGCGGCCGTCAGCGGCAACCATTGGTCTAGCACCATTTTTCCATGCACCATGATGCCTACCCCGGCCGGAATGAATAACAAGGATAAATGTCGCAGTAATTCCTGCACGCCCGGTGCCAGCCGTGCCGCTTCCTGTTTTTGCCACAACAAATAACAAAACAGCAGCAGCATGCCGATCACCGGCCCCGGCACCGGCCAGCCGAACAAATACACCAAGCCTTCACCGAGGCACTGAAAAATCAGCAGTACCGAAAAGGTCCGTATCATGACAAGACCTGATCGATCAACTCTACCCAATGCCGTACCGGCGTCGCGGTACCGGACTGTAAATGCGTGAGACAACCGATGTTGGCCGAAACGATCACATCGGGTTGGCTGGCCAACAGATTCTTGAGTTTATTGTCACGCAATTGATACGATAACTTCGGCTGCAATACCGAATAGGTGCCGGCCGAGCCGCAGCACAAATGGCTGTCTGCGCACAGACGTACATCGACCCCTATCGCTTTGAGCAAGCCTTCGACCTTACCGCGGATTTGCTGTCCATGCTGTAGCGTGCAAGGCGGATGCCAGACCACGCGGGCGCTGATTTTACCCTGCAGCGCCTGCACCAGTTGCGCTTCAAACTGCGGCAGAATTTCCGATAAATCGCGCGTCAACAGCGCAATTCGCGCCGCTTTATCGGCATAGACCGGGTCATGCGCAAGCAAATGGCCATACTCTTTGACCGTGACGCCGCAACCCGAAGCGGTCATGACGATGGCTTCGGCACCGGCTTCGACCAAGGGCCACCAGGCATCGATATTGTTACGCATATCCTGCAAGGCCGCCTCTTGCTCATTGAGGTGGTGGCGCAGCGCGCCGCAGCAGCCGGCTTTCGGTGCCCGTTGCAATTCTATACCGAGATGTGACAACACCCGGGCGGTGGCAAAATTGATGTTCGGTGCCATGGCTGGCTGTACGCAGCCATCGAGCAGCAGCATTTTGCGCGCATGCGTAACACGCGGCCAGACACCGGCATCCTGCTTGGCCGGCAGTTTGTTTTTCAAGGCTTGTGGCAGCAAGCCGCGCAGCGCTTGTCCAGTGCGCAGCAGCGGGCCAAAGATGGCTGGCCGCGGCAACACTGCCTGCAAACCGGCACGCAGCAATCGTTGCCCCGGGCTGCGGCCAATCTGCTGTTCCACCACGGCGCGGCCGATATCGAGCAAACGGCTGTACTGCACGCCCGATGGGCAGGTGGTTTCACAATTGCGGCAAGTCAGGCAACGATCGAGATGCAATTGCGTACCCAGCGTCGCCGGCGTACCTTCCAAGACTTGCTTGATTTGGTAAATGCGCCCGCGTGGGCCATCGAGCTCGTCACCGAGTAATTGATAGGTCGGGCAAGTGGCATTACAAAAGCCGCAGTGTACGCATTTGCGTAAAATTTCATCGGCCTCTGCGCCGGCACGGGTGTGTTTGATGAAATCAGCGAGATTGGTTTGCATAATGAATTAATAATCCTTGTACATACGGCCGGGATTGAAGATATGCGCAGGATCGAAGGACTGCTTGAGATCCGCATGGATACGCGCCAACGGTGCCGCCAAGGGAGTAAATACGCCGAGCGCTTTATCACCGCCGCGAAACAGAGTCGCATGACCGCCAGCCGCCGTCGCCGCCGCGCGGATAGCCGCAGCCGGTTCATCGGAAAACAGCCAACGCTGTGCCCCGCCCCACTCGATCAAAGTTTTCCCGGTCAGCGTCAATGCGGCGGCCGTCGATGGCAACGACAAACGCCATAAGCCATGCTCTTCATCCTGCGCAAAAAAATCATGAGTTTGCTCGGTCAAGCCAGCCCACCAAGCCACCCCCTCATGCAAAACTTCGCCGCCGAGTTTTTGTCTGGCCGCTTGTACCGCCGCGCGCGCGCCCGACAAGCGCAACATCAAGCGCCCGACTTGCCAACTGCTGGCAGAAATCGGCAAAGCCAGCCCGGCCCATTGATTCATCTTGCGCAAGGCATCGGCTTCCGACAAGGCGAACACCAAGGTCAGTTCATCAAATGGGCGCGGTAACACCTTGACCGACACATTGAGCACCAGACCGAGGCTACCGAGCGCGCCGGCCATCAAACGCGAGACATCATAACCGGCGACATTTTTCATTACCTGGCCGCCGAATTCCAGCATCTCGCCGCGCCCATCCATCACGCTGACACCGAGAATGAAGTCGCGCAGCGCGCCGACATACGGCCGCCGCGGTCCGGAGAGACCGCTGGCCAGCATGCCACCCAAGGTCGCCGTCGAACCAAAATGGGGCGGTTCAAACGCCAACATTTGATTCTCTTGCGCCAGCACCGCCTCGATCTCCGCCAGCGGCGTGCCCGCTCTGGCGGTCAGCACCAATTCGGTCGGGTCATAAGCCAAAATGCCGGCATAGGGCCGGGTGTCGAGCACATTCCCGACCGGCGTCTGGCCATACCAGTGTTTGCTGCCACCACCGCGAATTTGCAGCGCCTCGCCAGCGGCGGCGGCGGCCACGATGCGCGCGCGGAATTGTTGTAAGATCGTATTCATTGCCGTATCCAAGAGAAATCTAGCCATGCCCACTGTGGGCCTGAGGTCATACTGAAACTACGCGCGCTTGTGTAGCGTGTCAAAAACGCGGTAAATCCGGGAACTTCAACTGCCCGTTCCGAACATGCATACGACCATATTCGGCACACCGGTGCAGGGTCGGAATCGCCTTGTCGGGATTGAGCAGGAAATGCGTGTCGAAGGCCCGTTTGACAGCAAAGAAAGCATCGAGCTCGGCGCGTGAAAACTGCACGCACATCGAATTGATCTTTTCTATGCCAACACCGTGCTCGCCGGTGATGGTGCCACCGACTTCGACACACAGCTCGAGAATTTCAGCACCGAAAGCTTCGGCCCGTTCGAATTCACCGGCCAAGTTGGCATCAAACATGATGAGCGGATGCAGATTACCGTCGCCTGCATGAAAAACATTGGCACAACGCAGACCATACTTCTGTTCCATCGCCGAAATACCAGTCAATACTTGCGCCAAGCGTTTGCGCGGAATCGTGCCATCCATGCAGTAATAATCGGGCGAAATACGGCCGGCCGCCGGAAACGCATTTTTCCGCCCCGACCAAAAGCGCAAGCGCTCAGCTTCGCTTTGTGACACCTGTATCGCCGTCGCGCCGGCAGTTTCCAGCACCGCCGTCATCCGGCCGATTTCTTCCTCGACTTCTTCGACGGTGCCATCCGATTCGCACAACAAAATCGCGGCGGCATCGACGTCATAACCGGCTTTGACAAACGGCTCGACCATGCGCGAGGAAGTCTGGTCCATCATTTCCAATCCAGCCGGAATGATGCCGGCCGCGATCACATTAGCCACCGCATTGCCGCCTTTGACGATATCGTCAAACGAGGCCATGATCACGCGCGCTACCTGTGGTTTTGGAATCAAGCGTACCGTCACTTGCGTGACGATGCCAAGCATGCCCTCGGAGCCAACGAACACGGCCAACAAATCAAGACCGGGCGCATCGAGCGCGCCACTGCCGAGTTCGATCACCTCACCCTCGATAGTCACGACGCGTACCTGCAGCACATTGTGCACGGTCAGGCCATACTTCAAACAATGCACGCCGCCGGAATTCTCCGCGACATTCCCACCTATGGTGCAGGCGATTTGCGACGAGGGATCGGGCGCGTAATACAGGTCGAGCGCCGCCACCGCTTCCGAGATGGCCAGGTTGCGCACACCCGGCTGCACCACCGCAGTTCTGGCATAAGCATCGACCTTGATGATTTGATTGAGCTTGGCGGTGGAGAGCACGATGCCGTCAGCCAAAGGCAAGGCACCGCCCGACAAACCGGTACCGGCCCCACGTGGTACCACCGGTACCTTGAAGCGCCGGCACACTGCCATGACGGCGATGATCTGCGCTTCATTTTCAGGCAAGCATACGATCATCGGCAACTGACGAAACGCCGCCAAGCCATCGCATTCGTAGGGCCGGGTATCACTTTCCTTGTGCAACACGCAATGTGCCGGCATGATTTCGCGCAGTGCCTGCGCAATCTGCGTCTGCCGTGCTGCATCAATCCCTGAACTGATCTGCTCCATGCTGGTCCTTATTGATTTTTATGACTCAGTGTAATGAGCTTTGCTGGTTTTGAGGATGAATAGTTTGGGCAACATCACTGAATTGTTTTCAAGACATAAAAAAAGGACGCCTGAGCGTCCCATTTTTTTCATGCTCGCAGCAAGTTACGACAACTTACACCGAGAACGAAGAACCGCAGCCACAAGTGGTGCTGGCATTCGGATTCTTGATCACGAACTGTGCGCCTTCGAGGTCATCTTTGTAATCGATCTCGGCACCAACCAAGTACTGGTAGCTCATCGCATCGATCAACAGATGCACGCCGTTTTTGGTCATGGTGGTGTCGTCTTCATTGGTGATTTCATCGAAGGTGAAACCATACTGAAACCCGGAACAACCGCCGCCTTGTACGAAGACGCGCAGTTTGAGCTCAGGATTGCCCTCTTCTTCTATCAATTGCGCCACTTTCGAAGCAGCACTTTCGGTAAATACGATGGGGGTAGGTAATTCTGCAACAGCGTCGGCAACAGCGTTCATTTCACACTCCTTCAATCTAAGATCAGCCTATTATAAACCTGCTGGCAAAACTATGCCGCTGTCGATCAATGCGGACCAGCAATACTGGAAAGCTTAGCCATTCGACGACGCCAGCTTGAACAACACTTGTTCTTGCGCGACTTCATGGGTCAGCTTACCCGTGACCAGCGCACCGCTGAGCATTTCCAGTGTTTTGTAGTGCACATCGCCGGAAATCCGCGCTTTGGCTTGCAACTCTAATAATTCGGTGGAAAACACCGGGCCATTGATGGCACCATTGACCACCACATGCGCGGCGCGGACTTCGCCATCGATGACCGCCTGCTCAGAAATGATCAGCATGCTCGAAGCTTCGGTATCGGCAATGACATTGCCACAAATATGGCCATCGATGCGCAAGCCACCCTTGAAATGCAAATCGCCCTCGATACGGGTGGTGGTACCGATCAAACTGTCTATGGTATTTTTAACTTTACGGTTGAACATGAGATTTTCCTTTTCGGGAACCAGCGCCCCGAATTTATAAATTAACCGCTTGCTGGGCGCGAATTTGCCCACGATCGAGCACTTTGACTTGTACAGTCTTGGCAATCGCCCCATCGGGAAGGGTAATTACCCCTTCGAGTCGCTGGTAATGTTTGAAAGATAATTTCAATTTTCCTGCCTCGCCTGACTTCGGATCGGGAAACTGCATCGTAACAGCTTTCCCGGCTTGTACCAAACTCAGGGAAAGTTGCAACTCGCCATTGAAATCGTGTGGGTTTTTGACACCTTGCATCACCAAAGCACGATAACGTAATTGGCCCGGCGCTTGCATTTCGACCTTCAGATTTTGCACCGCCACCCCCTCAGAACCATTGACCGCAGGAATCAAGCCTTCAAAAAACGCCAAATCATCCTTCAACTTTTGATTTTCCATCATCAGGGTTTTGACTTGCTCAGCCAATTCCTTTTGCATCGAGTGATCGATATTGAGTTTGCTCTCGATAGTATTGGCACTGAGCGATAATTTATCGCGCTCAAGGCGTAATTCGCTCAATTCAGCTTGCAAGGCTTGCACCTGATCTGGCTGAATCTGCGGACCGAACGCAAAACTACGGCCCATGTCATAAGTCCACCAAGCCACCGCCGCAGCGACCCCGATCACCAGCGCCGACAACATCAATTTGATATGCCACGGCTGTTGATGCGAGATGGTCATTTTGGACGCCAGTTGGCGCCGCTGCCAAAATCGGGGTTTCGCCATGTGTCAGTTAAGGTAAGACTGGAACATGCAACAAACCGCAAGTTTCATCGAGACCGAACATCAAATTCATACACTGCACAGCTTGCCCTGATGCACCTTTGACCAGATTATCTTGCACCACCAAGACCACCACGGTATTGCCGTTATTCGGCCGATGTATGGCGATGCGCAACATATTCGAGGCCCGCGTCGAACGGGTGTCAGGATGCGAGCCAAACGGCATCACATCGACAAAGGGCTCGTCTTGGTAGGCTTGCTCAAACAGAGCTTGCAAAGCTTCGTTGCTGATTTCTTGCTTCAAACGCGCATACAGCGTCGAATGCATGCCGCGTATCATTGGCACCAAATGCGGCGTGAACAGCAGTTCCACCTTGTCGGCACTCATGCGCTGCAATTGCTCCACCGTTTCAGGCGTGTGGCGATGACCAGACACGGCATACGCCTTGAAGCTATCGCTGGTTTCGGAAAACAAGATGCCGATCTCGGCTTTACGGCCGGCACCCGAGACGCCCGATTTACAATCGGCAATCAAACTGGCGGCATCGATGACACCGGCTTTCAGCAAGGGGTGATAACCGAGTTGCATCGTCGTTGGATAACAACCGGGGTTGCCGATGACCTTGGCCGTCTTGATTGCAGCACGATTGAGCTCAGGCAAGCCATACACAGCTTGCTTCAACACATCGGTACAGCTATGCGGGATGCCATACCATTTTTCAAACTGCGCCACATCCTGCATACGGAAGTCGGCCGCCAGATCGATGACTTTGACGCCGGCGGCGAGTAATTCGCGCGCCTGAGCCATTGCCACGCCATGCGGGGTGGCAAAAAATACCACATCACAGCCGAGCAGATCGGCTTTTTCCGGTGCCGAAAAGGCCAGCTTGACGCGGCCACGCAGCGAGGGATACATCTCTGCAACCGGCAAGCCATCTTCTTTCCGCGAAGTAATCGCGGTCAATTCGACCTCGGGGTGAGTAGACAACAAACGCAGCAATTCAACGCCGGTGTAACCGGTGCCGCCAACGATACCAACTTTAATCATTTAATTTTCCTTGCAAGAAATTTTTCACTATTCTACCAGCAGACTCACTACGGATTCTCACTAACACGCAGCAAGCCTGATCAAGAAGTAAAAAAGCCGTCCGAACCAAGTTCGGACGGCTTTTTGCGAGCCAATTTCCAGCGAAAAAATTAACGCTTGGAGAATTGTTTTGCGCGACGAGCTTTGCGCAGACCAACTTTTTTACGTTCAACTTCACGTGCATCACGAGTCACGAAGCCGGCTTTCGACAGCTCAGGTTTCAATGCTGCATCGTAGTCGATCAGAGCACGAGTGATACCGTGACGAACTGCACCGGATTGACCGGATTCGCCGCCGCCGTGAACATTGACCATGATATCGAATGTTTCGAGATTATTAGTCAATTCCAGTGGTTGACGGATAACCATCAAACCTGTTTCACGCGAGAAATATTCGTTTGCTGGCTTACCGTTCACAACGATCTTGCCGCTGCCGGATTTCAGGAATACGCGAGCAACTGCGCTCTTGCGACGACCAGTTCCGTAGTTGTAATTACCGATCATGGCTATCCTTAGATGTCGAGTACGAGTACTTGTGGTTGCTGAGCTGCATGCGGATGTGTTGCATCTGCGTACACTTTCAGCTTCTTGATCATTGCATAACCGAGTGGGCCTTTAGGCAACATGCCTTTAACTGCCTTCTCGAGTGCACGACCTGGAAAACGCTGTTGCATTTTCGTAAAATTTGTTTCATAGATACCGCCTGGATAACCAGTGTGACGGTAGTATGTTTTGTTCAGAGCTTTCGTGCCTGTCACGCGCAGTTTACCTGCATTGACAACGACGATGAAATCGCCCGTGTCGACGTGAGGAGTAAATTCCGGTTTATGTTTGCCGCGTAAACGGAGTGCCACTTCGCTGGCAACACGTCCGAGTACTTTATCTGTCGCGTCAATCACGAACCAGTCGCGCTGAACCTCATGGCCCTTAGCGGAAAAGGTTTTCATGTTGAATCCTAAAAAGTTAAATATGCCCTAATGCGGTGGTTCTGCCAATGTGACGGCAGACTCTCCCTTGTCAACTTCTCGCTCGGGCAAATCGAGAATCGGAAATTATAGTATTTTCTAAGACTGAGCGCAAGAACTGTTTAAAATTTAAGCAGAAATGCCGTTTCAGTTAAAAAAAACCCGCAGCGCTTGGCTGCGGGTTGAATCCACCAAAGGGGTAGGTGGAGGAGACAATTGCTTGGGCATGTGCAGCACTTCAGCGCTGCTGAGGTACTGATGACCGACGAGTCAATAATAGGACAAGAAATGGTGCAGTGCAAGGTAAACGGCGGGCTATGCGGCAATATTCCAACAAGGCTCGAATGCAGTACAATTTTGCATCATTCACCACGAACAGAAAGAGTACACGATGGAAGCAACAGTCAGCTGGACCGGCACCGGTGGCATGGCATTTTTAGCGCAAACCGGCTCCGGCCACGCCGTCTTGATGGATGGCGCACCGGAAGGTGGTGGTCATAATCTGGCACCACGGCCAATGGAAATGGTATTGCTCGGCACTGGTGGCTGCAGCGCCTATGATGTGGTGCTGATTTTACGCAAGGGCAAGCAGGACGTCCGTGCTTGCGACGTCAAGTTGACGGCAGAGCGCGCCAGCACCGAACCCAAGGTATTTACCACCGTGCACTTTCACTTCACCGTGCGCGGACGGCAATTGAAACCGGCGATGGTCGAGCGTGCGATCAAGTTATCGCATGAGAAGTATTGCTCGGCCTCGATCATGCTGGCTAAAACCGCCAGCATGACGCACAGCTTCGAAATCATCGACGATCTCGAACTGGCTTCCGAGCACGCCGTTCAGGCGTGAGTATCGACACCCGGCTGACCGAAGGTATCACGGTAAGTCGGGTAGAACGAGCAATACAAGACCGTGGTCAGCAAGGCCGACGCCGGCATCATCAGCAATACCACCAAGCGCGGATCACCGATGATGATGGCGATAATCACGCTGACTATGGTGGGAACGATCCCGGCAATGAGCATCCAGACCCCGGCAAAAGCCAGAAAAGTCCTGCCGGCACGCCAAACTGAAAAGAAGCTGTAAAACAAGGCTTTACCGACCGACATGTTTTTCCACATGATCAGCGGGGCCGCAAACCAAAATGCCATCAAGGCCGGCACATAGGCCAAGGCGGCCGCAAGCATGCCGGAAAACAAACGATCAGCTGGCAAATCCTTAGGATCAAACGCTTCGGTACTGGTCAAAAACTCATACAGTGCGCCGCCATCAAACCAGCTGGAAATAAAAATCGCCGCGGCAATGGCCGGCAGATACAACACGCCGAGCGCCAGCAAGCGCCGCAGGGCCGGTGCACGAAACGCCACCAGCAACAGCTTAGGGCTGACTTTTTCCTCGCGCTCTATGCATTCACAGGCTTCCATGAAACTCATCGCAAACACCGGAATGAGGATGAACGGCAAAATTTGGCCGAGCACTGGAATCAGACCGATGGCCATATTCATAAACATATAGGCAAAAAACAGTGTCAGCAATTCCGCCGGCTGGCGCCGAAACAGTGCAAAGCCGCGCTTCACCCAAGCCCACCCCGATACCGGAACGGCCGGCGTCATACCGTGCCCGGCAAGGCGTGCACCGGCAGCGCTTCGCGCAGCCGTAAAATGCGCTCAAAATGCGCCGGATCGTGCGGCGTGAGCATTTCCGCATCACGCGGCTGATAGTAATCATACAGACGCGAGAGCCAGAACCGCAGCGCCGCCGCCCGTAACATCGCTTGCCAAGCATGGCCTTCATCGAGCGTAAACGGGCGCACACGATGATAAGCCTCAAGCAAGGCAGCCACTCGCACTGGGTCGAGTGCGCCGCTGGCCACATCGATACACCAGTCATTCACGGTCACGGCCACATCAAACAGCCAAGTATCACAACCGGCGAAATAAAAATCGAAGAAGCCGGTCAGTTGCTCACCGTCAAACATGACATTATTGCGGAATAAGTCGGCATGTACCGGCCCACGCGGCAAAGCATGCCAAGTGGCAGTACTGTGGAAGGCATCTTGAAAATGCACTTCGGCACGCAATAAGTGCTGTAGCTCATCGGATAGGAACGGTAAAACGCTTGGCGTGGTGGCATGCCACCAGTCGAGCGCGCGCAAATTGTCTTGATGCAGAGGGAAATCTTGCCCGGCTAAATGCATGCGCGCCAACATCGCCCCAACTTCAGCACAATGGCTGGCTTGCGGCGACATTTGCGAACAGCCTGCCAGCTTACTGACGATCGCGGCCGGCTTACCGAGCAAGGCCACCACCAAGCTGCCGTCGGCACTGGCGACCGGTGCCGGCACCAGCACGCCATGCGCGGCCAAATGGCGCATCAAACCAAGATAAAAAGGCAGTTGTTCAAAACTGAGATTTTCAAAAATCGTCAAGACATAGTCACCAGCATCGGTGCTGATAAAAAAATTACTGTTTTCTATGCCGGAAGCGATGCCCTTGATCGCTGTTGCTTTTCCGAGTGGAAATTGTTCCATCCACGGACTGAGATCACTCAGTGTCACTGGGGTAAAAACTGCCATTGTGATATCAAATTCAAAAAAACTTATTTATTGGAAGGACTCGCAGGTGCAGCCTGCTCCGGTGCTGACGGCAAGACCGGCAAGGGCTCGACTTCTTTACTCTCTTTTTTGTGGCCGAATTCAAACAGGGTCCATTGTGGCGGACGATTACCCTGCCCTTGCGCGGTACCGCGTGGTGCGTTGCCGACTTCGGGATCGGCCTTGAGGGTGTAATGACTGGCACCGGCATCGACTTTGACTTCGTTGACTTTGCCGGAATTATCGCGAATTTCCGAGCTCTTGTTCTTGGGTACAGGCTTGCCGACCGACAGACCAGAATCCGGCGGTCCTTCTTCCAGTTTTTCCATCTGCGGTGGCACGGCCAAAGCGGCTGGCTTGGCAGGCGTCTGGGCATGGGTGAGACTGATGGCAAACAACAAGCCAGACAGCAGCGTGGCGCAACGAGCGAAGGAAATTTTCATGATGCGTGTCCTTGTGCACCGGCTGGGGTACACGATAGTAGTGGGTGCTGACATTGTAACAAAGCGGCACCGGCTCGGTCAGCAATAATCGATCAGAGTGCGCGCCGATACGCATAAAAAAAGGAGCAGTCTGAAGACCGCTCCTTTTTTACTCAAGCTCAGGCATCAGGCTTACGCCTGACATCAATTAGAACTGGTGACGAACGCCAGCAGTTACTTCATTGATGTTTGCACCCAGGGAAGATTTCAGACCTTCGAAACCAGCCGAGTTAGCATCTTGGTTTGTACGAGCATACGCTGTGTACAAATCAGTACGCTTGGACAAAGCATATTGGTAGCCAACTGCGAATTGTTTAGCCGAACCAACAGTAGCACCTTTAGTACCGAATGCTGTGTCGTTTTTCACGTTAGTGAAAGTAGCCAAAACTTTACCAGCAGTAGTCACTGGAACTGTGACGCCCAGTGTGTATGTCTTTTTGCTCAGACCCAAATCGTCAGTCGATTTTTGGTAGATAACGACTGGTTTAGCGACGCCGAAATCATAAGTAGCAGCAACTGTGTTGGCTTTTTTGCCGTTAGTTACCAATGCTGCGCTAGTAGCGTTGTCTTTCAGGTAGCTGTAACCGAGTTCCAAACCTTCGATTTTGTAACCGAGGTTGACGCCAAGGGAACGGCCATTGGAGTTGTCACCAGCGGCTTCGCCGAAACCATATTGACCCAGAGCAGTGAAACCGCTCAGTGTGTTTGGTGTAGCGTAGAAAACCGAGTTAGTAACGCGACCACGTGAAGTGCTGGTTACGCCAGTTGTTGTTGCATTGCCACCGATAGTGTAGATACCAGACAAACCGTTACCGCTGTTGATGAAACCGGAAGCGAATGGATCGAAGTTATCAAAGAATTTGAAAGTCGGGCTCTTGTCGCGACCCAGATCGACTGTACCGAAATCGCTGGACAGACCGACTGTAGCACGACGACCGAACGTAGCGCTTTGACCCGATGCGCCGGTGTCGATGTTGATACCTTGTTCGAGTACGAAGTTGGCTTTCAAGCCGTTGCCCAGATCTTCAGTACCTTTGAAACCCAAACGCGAACCGTTTTCTTGACCGCTTTGCAGCGAGAAAACTTTGCCCGAACCTGTGCTCAAACCTTGAACGCCAGCATCAGCGATACCGTAGATTGTGACGGAAGATTGCGCGAATGCCGCACCGGAGAAAGCACTGATCAGAGCAAGTGCGAGGAATGATTTTTTCATTGTCTAGTATCCAAAAATGAATGTTAAATTTTGCTGCAGCACAAAAACAAACGCGGCAAAAAGCTGAATTGCAGGTTTATTTAAAGCCTCGAACCAGTAAGCGATTCAATGACAAATGTCACGATACCTGTGAATTATGACATTTTGATGAAATACGACTGCTTTAATAAACAAGGCCTTAGCAAACGTTGCAATTTAAAGACACGATAATTCGGGATTAGTTCCAACGAACAAAAACAGACTTATCAAGGCTTAAGCCTACATTATAGGCAATATTTGCATTTGCTGCATAGCACCACCGATATGAGGGATATCCCTCTGTTTTTCAAGCCATACTTATAAAAAAAGTTTTATCAGCCTAGCGTTTCCCATGCATTTTGCTTTTGCGCAGTCATCGAACGCCAATAAACGCGGCCAGTATACCAGAGCGTCGCCGCGATCACAGCGCAGCTAAATTGCCCTAGAGCCAGCAGGAAAGCCGAGCCATCCAAGGCCGGCGCAAGCACGCCGGCAACGATCGCGCCCAGCAGCGTCACACTGGCAGCTTGGCAAGAAGCGACGATGCCGCGGATGGTAGGGAACAAATCGAGCACCAACAAGGTGGCACCAGGGGCGACTAAGGACATGCCAAAGGTATAAAAGAAAAACGGTGTGACCGACCACAATAAAATCGGTGGCGAAAAGAAATGGAACACCATATTGAACAGCGATGCGCCGAGCAAAAATATGAAACCGATGCTGACTTGTTTCCATACCGTGATCTTGCCAGCGAGCCGATTTGCCGTCAAAGCACCGAGAAAAATTCCGGCTACGGAAGGGATGAACTGCCATCCGAATTGATCTGCACCTAATTTTAAGTGTTGCGTAATAAACACCGGGGCGGCCGCAATATATAAAAACAAGCCGGCAAAGTTAAAGGCAATGGTGCCAGCCTTGAGATGAAACAAGGGCGATTGGCATACCTGACGGTAACTGCTCCACAGAAATTGCGGGCTGAATTCTTGGCGTTTTTCGTGCGGCAAAGATTCCGGCAGATATTTGTAACAAACAGTCCAAAGAACAACAGTGTATGCAAAAAGCAACAGAAAAATGGCGCGCCAGCTAAAAACACCGACTACCCAGCCACCAAGAATAGGCGCAATCGCCGGCGCGATGGAGAAAATCATCGTCACCAAAGACAACAAACGCTCGGCCGGAGCACCGGCATACAAATCACGAATGATAGCGCGACCAACCACCATGCCGGCACCGGCCGAGACGCCCTGCAAAATGCGAAAGCCCCACAGATAATGGACGCTGTGTGCCGAGGCGCAGCCGAAACTGGCCACGGCAAACACCGCCAAGGCGATCAAAATCACGTTACGCCGACCGAAAGAATCGGACAAAGCACCATGCCACAGCGTCATGACGGCAAATGACAGCATGTAAGCCGTCAGCGTTTGCTGTACTTCCAGGGCATTGGCATGCAGGTTGGCTTGAATCGCCGGGAAGGCTGGCAAATAGGTATCGATGGAAAAAGGGCCCAACATGGCCAAGCCAGCCAGCAAAGTCGCCAAGCCGGCGCGCGGAATCACAGCGATCGTTCTCATCTTATACCTTGATCCCACCCAGACACAGATACTTCATTTCGAGATACTCATCAATGCCATATTGCGAGCCTTCACGCCCCAGACCCGATTGCTTGACGCCACCGAACGGCGCGACTTCATTGGAAATGACACCGGTATTAATACCGACCATGCCGTATTCGAGCTGCTCGGCAACGCGCCAGATGCGGCCGATATCGCGTGAGTAAAAATACGCAGCCAAACCGAAATCGGTGGCATTGGCCGCCGCAATCACTTCGGCTTCGGTTTCAAAACGCATGACGGCAGCGACTGGCCCGAAAGTTTCTTCTTGCATGATCAACATGGCGGCGCTGACTTCCGAGAGCACGGTCGCTTGATAGAATAAAGGGCCAAACTCAGCAATTTTTCCGCCAGTTACCAGCTTCGCACCCAGCGCCAGCGCATCGGCCACATGTTGCTCGACCTTGAATACAGCGGCAGCATCAATCAGCGGCCCTTGCTGGACCCCGGCGGTAAAGCCATCGCCAAGCACAATCTCAGCGGCACCGGCCGCGAGTTTTTCAACAAAGGCATCGTAAATCGAACTGTGTACGTAAAAGCGGTTGGTACAGACGCAGGTTTGGCCGGCGTTACGAAACTTCGATAACAAAGCCCCTTCGACCGCGGCATCGAGGTCGGCATCCTCAAAGACGATGAAGGGCGCATGGCCGCCCAGTTCCAGCGCCAGTTTTTTTACCGTGGCAGCCGATTGCCGCATCAGGATACGGCCGACCGGGGTGGAACCGGTAAATGACAGATGGCGCACTACCGGGCTGTCGCACAAGACTTGGCCGAGCGCGATCGATTGTTCTGCGTCAGCGCTCAAGACATTGATGACGCCGGCCGGAATGCCGGCACGTTGGGCTAATTCAGCCAAGGCCAGCGCCGATAAGGGCGTTTGCTCGGCCGGTTTGATCACAATCGCACAACCGGCCGCCAGCGCCGGCGCGACTTTACGGGTGATCATGGCAATCGGAAAGTTCCACGGCGTGATCGCGGCGCACACCCCAATCGGCTGCTTGAGCACCAACATGCGCTTGTCGCTCCAAGTCGAGGCCATCACATCGCCCGAAACCCGCTTCGCTTCTTCGGCAAACCATTCGATAAAACTGGCACCGTACATCACTTCGCCACGCGCTTCGGCCAGCGGCTTGCCCTGCTCGGCCGTCATGATGGCGGCCAAGTCGTCGGCATGCGCGATGATCAGATCGAACCAACGCCGCATCAGCGCCGCGCGTTCTTTACCAGTTTTCGCCGCCCACAGAGGGAACGCCAGCTGTGCCGCTGCAATCGCGGCAGTCGCATGGCTGGCATCGAGATTCGCCACCTCAGCGAGCCGCGCGCCATTGGCCGGATTGATGACGGCGAAGCGTGCGCTGCTGCCGACCCAGAGGCCATTAATATAAGCAGCATCCTTCAACAGCGTCGGATCTTGCAAGTTCAATGAACTGATCGGGTGTGCGGTGGACATGTTGTTTTCTCTGTGAGCATGCGGAAAAAAAACCGATTCAAGCCTGCGGCTTGGCTTCTTCACGACGGTTAAAGCCGGCGACCATGTCGAAGCGGAACAGGCGACATTCGAGCGCACCATTGAAAAATGGGGTTTTCCGCGCTTCTTTGAGGCGCAACATTTTCGGTACGCTCAGGTCGGCAGTAAACAGAAACACGCTCCAACCGGCAAAGCGCTGCTTGAGCGTGGTGCTGAAGCTGGCAAAAAAGTCTTTCGCCATCTCATCCGATTCCATCGAGCTGTCGCCGCGCACGCCGATCCGTTCACCATACGGCGGATTGGTCAGCAAGATGCCCGGTACGGTGGTCGGGGCCTTGATTTCCTGTGCTTCAATCTGCTTGAGCGGCACCTCGAAACGAATCCCGGCCTTATTGAGGTTATTGCGCGTCATGACAATCATGTCGCCGGAAATATCGCTGCCGAAAATCGTTGGTTCGCTCGGCAAAGGGTTCGGTTTGACGCTGGCTTTGATGGCAGCCCAGGCATCGGCATCGAATTGATGGAATTTTTCAAACGCAAAATCGCGTTTCAAACCCGGTGGAATGCCGGCCAGTATCTGCGCCGCTTCGATCAAGATAGTACCGGAGCCGCACATAGGATCGAGCAGGGGCATGCCGGCTTTCCAGCCAGCGGTGCGCAGCAAGCCGGCCGCTAAATTTTCGCGCAAGGGCGCGTCGCCGGTTTCCATGCGCCAGCCGCGTTTGAACAGTGCTTCACCCGAAGTGTCGAGGTAGACGGTAAAACTGCGGGCATCGAGAAAGCCGACGATGCGCATATCCGGTGCCTTGGTGTTGACCGATGGACGCTGCGTGAATTGGTCGCGGAAACGATCGCAAATGGCATCTTTGATCTTGAGTGTAGCAAAATCGATACTCTTGAGCGGCGACTTGACCGCCGTGACATCGACACGAATGGTGTGGTGGTAACCGAACCAATCTTCCCAAGGCTGCTCCATGACCAAGTCGTAGATATCATTTTCATTGCTGTAGCTGGAATGCGCGACGCGCATCAGCACGCGCGAAGCGATGCGCGAATGTAAATTGATGCGCCAGGCATCTTGTAAACTACCCGAGCAGTGCACACCGCCAGGTACTTGGTTATGCACTGCCATGGTGTGATCGAAGGCAGCGATTTCATTGAGCTCTTCAGCCAGCGCGATTTCCATACCGCGTGGGCAAGGGCAAAAATACGACAATTTAGTCATGGGGAACCTTTTATCCGTTATATAGCAAAGTAAAAAAAAATCGGCGAGCGCACTCGCCGTTCCTGCGTGGCCGTAGATTAAGGAAGCGCAGATTTAATCCAAGCGGTTTGTCCGCGCTTCCTTAAAACGGTTTGACGACCACCAGGATCAACACAATCAATAACAATACCACCGGCACTTCATTAAACCAGCGAAACCACACATGGCTGCGCTGGTTGCGGCCTTGTTCAAATTTCTTCAGCAAGCTGCCGCAGGCATGATGATAACCGAGCAAGAGCAAGACACACAGCAGCTTGGCATGCATCCAGCCATTGCCCGGGCCTTTACCGATGCCGACCACCAGCCATAGATAGAGGCCGAACAACAAAGCCGGCAGCACCAGAATATTCATGAAACGATACAGCTTGCGCGCCATAAGCAGCAAGCGCTCGGTCGCCGCCGGCGTCGTTTCCATCGCCAGATTGACGAGGATACGCGGCAGATAGAACAGCCCGGCGAACCAGGAAATGACGAACAGGATGTGCAGGGCTTTAATCCAAAGCATGGCGGAACTTTCTAAATTGGTTAATCAAAGCCGACTCGAACCGACTAAGCCCGAGCCAACATCGTTTCAGCCTTCTCAAGTACGGATTTCGCCGTGACCAAACACGACATATTTAAGCGAGGTCAGCCCTTCGAGGCCGACCGGGCCGCGCGCATGCAGTTTGTCGTTGGAAATACCGATTTCAGCACCGAGTCCGTATTCGAAGCCATCGGCAAAGCGGGTCGAGGCATTCACTATGACCGAAGCGGAATCGACTTCGCGCAAAAAGCGCAGGGCCAGCGTGTAGTCTTCGGTGATGATGGCTTCGGTATGTTTCGACGAATAGGTATTGATATGGTCGATGGCCGCATCGATGTCGTCGACCACTTTGATCGCCAATACCGGTGCCAGATATTCGCTGCGCCAGTCTTCTTCCGTGGCGGCGCGCAGATGCGGATAGCTGGCCAGAATCGCCGCTGCAGCCGGATCACAGCGTAATTCCACCGACTCGCTCAGATACAGCGGCGCCAAGAGCGGCAAGATGCGCTCGGCCACGCCACGTGCCACCAATAAAGTTTCCATGGTATTGCAAGTGCCGTAACGATGACATTTTGCATTGAATGCAATCGCCGTCGCTTTCGCCAAATCGGCTTTGTCATCGATATACACATGACAAATGCCGTCGAGATGTTTGATCATCGGCACCGTGGCTTCGCGCATCAAGCGTTCGATCAAGCCTTTGCCACCACGCGGCACGATCACATCGACATACTGCGGCATCGTGATCAAGGCACCGACGGCGGCACGGTCGGTGGTTTCGACGATTTGTACGGCATCGGCTGGCAAGCCGGCCCCGGCCAGACCTTCTTTGACCAAGATCGCGAGGGCGCGATTACAGTGTATCGCTTCAGAACCACCGCGCAGGATGGTGGCATTGCCACTCTTGATGCATAAACCGGCGGCGTCGACTGTCACATTCGGGCGCGCTTCGTAAATAATACCGATCACGCCTAGCGGCACACGCATTTGGCCGACCTGAATGCCGCTGGGGCGGTATTTCATGTTTGAAATTTCACCAATCGGATCAGAAAGGCTGACAATTTGCGTCAAGCCTTCGGCCATTTTGGCGATCGCCGCATCCGACAGCGTCAGCCGATCGAGCATGGCGGCATCCATGCCGGCGGCCCGTGCAGCCGCTAAATCGTGCTCATTGGCAGCACGCAGCAAGGCGGCATCGCGCCGTATCGCTGCGGCGATCAGCAACAAGGCTTGATTTTTTTTTGCACTATCGGCTTTTGCCATAGCGCGCGAAGCAGCACGGGCACGCGAGCCGAGCTCGTTCATATAAGCAGGAATATCGATCATGTCAGTTCCAAAAGCCAGCTATTCAAGGCCGCACCGTTCAAGCCGCGCGTGCCACTTTCAATCCAAGTTGTAACAAAGCATCCCATGCATCGCCGGCAAAGGCTTTGGCACGTAATCCTTTCACCATCTTATCGATTTGTGCCGCTTCTTGCAGCGCACTTTGCAAACTCGGCAAACTGACGCGGCGTAAGGCCGGTTCCATCAGTTTTTCGCGCGGGCCCCAGATGCGGTATTCTTTCAGCAAAGCCGACAGCGGCCGCCCTTGCGCCACGCCCGACTTGAGCTTGAGCAAGGTACGAATTTCTTCTGCCATGGCCCATAATACCAGCGGCAGCGCTTCGCCCTCGCCCTGCAAACCATGCAACATGCGCGCCAAGCGCGCCACATCGCCAGCCAGCATGGCTTCATTGAGTTTAAACACATCGTAGCGTGCCACATTGAGCACGGCATCATGGATTTGCTCAAAACTGAGCTTGCCCGGCGCATGCAACAAAGCCAGTTTTTGGATTTCCTGATGCGCTGCCAGTAAATTCCCCTCCACCCGATCAGCAATGAAGTCAAGACTTTGCCGGTCCAGCGTTTGCTGCTGTGCTTGCAAACGTTGATTAATCCAATTCGGTAATTGCGCCCGTTCTACCAGCGGAATATCGATATACACGGCGGCTTGCTGCAAACTGCTCACCCAAGCGGCTTTCTGCGTGGCCCAATCGAGTTTGGGCAAGCTGATCAGGGTCAGATTATCGGGTGAGAGCTTGGCAATATACTCTTGCAAAGCCTGCCCACCCTCTTTACCCGGCTTACCGGTGGGGATGCGCAAATCGATCAGTTTTTTATCACCGAACAGCGATTGCGACTGATTCGCCGCCAACAAGGCACCCCATTTGAAACTGCGCTCGACGCTCAAGATCTCGCGTTCGAGAAAACCCTGCGCCTTGGCGGCGCGGCGAATTTGATCGGCCGCTTCAAGCGCGAGCAAGTGCTCGTCACTGGTAATCACATAGAGTGGTGCCAGGGTTTTCGCGAGATGGCCAGGCAGCGCATCAAAGCGTAGTTGCATCTTAATCGTCCATTTTCACGACCGACAAGCGCCGCATGATCTGCTGCACCAAGTCGCTTTGCATATCGCGGTACAAGGCTGCTTCTTCCGACTCTTTCGCCAACACCACTGACTCATTGTAAGTGATGGTACGTTTGAGTTGGATTTTCACCGGCTCCAAATACTCTTTTCCTGCGGCATTGCGCAAACGGAAACTGAAGTTGTAGAGCAAAGAGTATTCGCGCACACGCCCTTGACTGTTGAGCGAGAGGATTTGCTTGTCACGCGCCTCTTGCAGCACATCGAGTATCACCTCGGCGTCTTTGGGATCGGCAGTCACCAGCGTTTGACCATTGGCGCGTAATTGGCGATGCAACTCGCCATTGAGCGGCGAGCCGATCGGCAAGCTGATATAGATAGACTTAAACGGAAACGCCACCGGACCACGCAAGGCGAAACCACAAGCAGACAAACTGAACGCAAGCAGCAAGGCCACGAACCAGCCGCGACGGAGAAAAAACAGTGGGTGCATGGTTGCTGCTCCGATTTTCATGATCAAGCCACGACGTTGATAAGCTTACCCGGTACCACGATGACTTTCTTCACCGGGCCCTCAAGGAAGCGCTGCACGCTTTCATGTGCCAAGGCGGCCGCTTCGATACTGGCTTTATCTGCATCTTTGGCAACTTTGATACTACCGCGCAATTTACCGTTGACCTGTATCATCATCTCGATTTCATCCTGTATCAGGGCCGATTCATCGACTATCGGCCAGGCCGCATCGATCAATTCCCCGTCGGTGCCGGCGAACCCCAGTTCTTGCCACATCACATGGGCGATGTGTGGGCACACCGGATACAAGGCGCGCAGCAAAATACTGAAGGCGTCGCGCACGGCCGCTGCATGACCAGCCCCATCCGACTTGAACGATTCTATGGCATTGAGCAATTTCATCGCGCCCGACACCACGGTGTTGTATTGCAGACGTTCGTAATCGGCGTCAATTTGTTTCAGCGTCAAATGCACTTCGCGGCGCAAATTCTGCACCTCCGGTGCATACGCAGCGGCTGCCACGCGCCCGGCGGCGATGGTATCGGCGCATTTCAAACCGGTCGCCCACAGGCGTCGCAGGTAACGCGAAGCCCCTTCGACACCGCTGCTGCTCCACGCCGCACTTTGGTCCGGCGGACCGGCAAACATGGTGAATAAGCGCGCGGTATCGGCACCGAACTGGGTGATGATGTCTTTCGGCTCAACCACATTGTTCTTCGACTTCGACATTTTTTCTATGCCACCCATCTGCACCGGCAAGCCATCGCTCTTTTTGATGGCGGCGACAGGACGACCTTTGTCATCGTGCTGCACTTCGATTTCATTCGGATAGAACCAGGTTTTTTTACCGCTGGCATCTTCACGGAAATACGATTCGTTGAGCAGCATGCCTTGCGTGAACAAGTTTTTGAACGGTTCGGAAATACTGACCAAGCCCAGATCGCGCATGGCCTTGGTCCAAAAACGCGCATACAGCAAATGCAGCACGGCGTGTTCGACACCGCCTATGTACTGATCCATCGCCATCCAATACTCTTGACGGGCATCGACCATGGTATCGGCATCGGGGCAGGTATAGCGCATGAAATACCAGCTCGAATCAACGAAGGTATCCATGGTGTCGGTTTCGCGCTCGGCCGGCTGACCGCAAGTCGGGCAAGCGACGTGCAAGAAATCGGCACGGGTTTTGAGCGGATTGCCAGAGCCATCGGGAATGCAATCGGTTGGCAATACGACCGGCAAATCGGCATACGGCACCGGTACATCGCCACAGCTGGCGCAATGAATGATAGGGATAGGCGTGCCCCAATAACGCTGGCGCGAAATACCCCAGTCGCGCAAGCGCCAGGTGGTTTTCTTTTCGCCGGCATCGCGCGCGGCCAAGTCGGCGGCGACCGCGTCAACGGCCGCTTTGCATGTCAAGCCATCGTAAGGACCGGAGTTAACCAATACGCCGCGCTGCTTGTCGCCATAGGCTTCATCCCACGCCTCGACGCTGAATTCATGGCCAGTCACGGCCACCACTTGTTTAATGGCGAGTTGATATTTTTTGGCAAAGGCAAAATCGCGCTCATCATGCGCCGGCACGCCCATCACGGCACCGTCGCCGTAAGTCATCAGCACATAGTTACCGACCCACACTGCCACCGACTCACCGGTCAGCGGATGGGTGACGAACAAGCCGGTCGGCATGCCTTCTTTTTCTTTGGTCGCCATTTCGGCTTCGCTGGTACCACCGGCTTTACAAACTTCGATGAAGGCGGCCAAGGCCGGATTATCTTCTGCTGCGAGGGTCGCCAGCGGATGCTCGGCTGCGACGGCGCAGAAAGTCACGCCCATGATGGTATCGGCGCGCGTGGTGAAGACGTACATTTTGCCGTCTTGTATCAGGCTGCCGGCGGCATCCTTGATATCGTGCGTGAATGCAAAGCGCACGCCCTCGCTCTTGCCTATCCAATTGCGCTGCATGGTGCGCACTTGTTCTGGCCAGCCATCGAGACTATCTATACTGTCGAGCAATTCGTCGGCATACTCGGTGATGGCAAAATAATAACCTGGGATCTCGCGCTTCTCGACCAAGGCACCGGAGCGCCAGCCGCGCCCATCGATAACTTGCTCATTAGCAAGAACCGTCTGGTCGACCGGATCCCAATTCACGACTTGGGTTTTTTTGTAAGCAATGCCTTTTTCCAGCATTTTCAAAAACAGCCACTGGTTCCAGCGGTAGTAATCGGGATCACAAGTCGCTACTTCGCGACTCCAGTCGAAGGCTAAACCGAGCGGCTGCATTTGCGACTTCATGTCGGCAATATTGGCGTAAGTCCATTCCGCCGGCGATTTATTGTAGGCAATCGCCGCATTTTCCGCCGGCAAGCCGAACGCATCCCAGCCCATAGGCATGAGGACGTTGTAGCCCTTCATGCGTAATTGGCGCGCCAGCATGTCGTTAATCGTGTAGTTACGCACATGCCCCATGTGCAGCTTGCCAGAAGGATAAGGCAGCATGGAACAGGCGTAGTACTTACCCTTAGGAAAACGCGGATCGTTCTCAACCGCGGTGTAGGCATCGATCTGTTTCCAATGGGCTTGTGCCGATTGTTCGACGTCGGAGGGGGTATATTTTTCTTGCATGGCGTAGGCGGAAAGAGGGGGGACTCAAAAGTCCTTGATTATAACTGCTTCAGTGTCACTATTAAGCAAAGCAAGCGCGGATTTCACCGCTGCCGGCCAAAGGAGGGGAGCAGCAGCGCGCTCAAGGCTGCCGATTGGCCGCCACAGCGGGACGCTGGGCGGCGCTCACACAGAAATTCAGTTCAAGCCGAGCACGTCGTACATATCGTAGAAACCGCTGGTTTTATCGGCCAAGAAACGCGCCGCGCGCAGACTGCCATCTGCATACGTGACGCGGCTCGACGATTTATGCGAAATTTCCACGCGCTCACCGATACCGGCAAACAGTACCGTATGGTCGCCGACGATGTCGCCGCCACGGATAGTCGCAAAGCCGATTGAGGAAGGATCGCGCGCACCAGTCACGCCGTGGCGCGCATAAACGCCAACTTCATTGAGGTCGCGCCCGATTGCCTCAGCAATCACCTCACCCATTTTCAGCGCCGTACCGGACGGGGCATCGACTTTATTGCGGTGGTGCGCTTCGACGATTTCGATGTCATAGCCGGTGGCGAAGCTTTTCGCCGCCATTTCCAATAATTTGAGCGTGACATTGACGCCGACACTCATATTGGGTGCGAACACGATCGCCGTGCGTTCTGCTGCAGCAGCGATGGCCGCCTTGCCAGCCGCATCAAAGCCAGTCGTGCCGATGACCATCTTGATGCCATGCGCAGCGCAATACGCCAAGTGCTTCAAGCTTCCTTCGGGACGGGTGAAGTCGATCAGCAAGTCGGCATCGGCCAAGGCCACGCTCAAATCGGCACTGATCAACACGCCCGTATGCTGGCCGAGCGCCGCACCGGCATCACTGCCGAGTGCCGCCGAACCGGCGCTGCCGGTGGCACCGGCCAGTTGCAAGTCTTGGGCTGCGGTAATGGCTTCGATGAGCATCTTGCCCATACGACCGGACGCACCGGCCACTGCTATTTTTAATCCTGTCATACGTTTTCTCTTACTTCATACTTACTTCATGGTTAAGCCCGAGAGCCAGATGCAATCCGGCTCTCGGCATCCTGTCACGACACAGGTATTATTTACGCTCTTTTTTCTTCGGTGTACCGTCGATATCGACAATCGATTCAACTTTATCGATGCCGAGCGCCGATTCGGTAATACGCGCCAGATATTCTTTCTCGGTCGGCAAATCACCGCCTTCAAACTTGGCCACGGTATTATTCTTGAAATAAATCGTCACGCGACTGAGCACCTGCTCACCCTTGGGTTTGGTCAAGCGGAATATATAATCCCAGCGGTCTTCATGGAACATATCGGTCAACAATGCGCTGCCGAGCACGAAACGCACTTGCTCGCGCGTCATGCCTTCCTTGATCTGGGACATCATTTCTTCCGAAACAAAATTCCCTTGTTGCACAGTGACGCGGTATGGTGAAATATAGCCGAGGAACTTTTTCACACCGGTTGGTGCCGTCACTTGCGTGCCGGCCGCGCTGGCTTCGACCGGGGTAGCAGTCGCCGGCGCAGCAGCCAACGGCACACTGGAAGCACAGGCAGTCATGCTCAAGATCAACGTCAAACCGACCAAACGGCCAGCTTGGGCTTGAATAGTTTCTGAAAACAACAATCGCATAGGTAGCCTCAGTAATCGAGCAACATGCCCTGAAACCCGATATCATAAAGCAGATAGCCCTCTTTTGACCGAAAACATGACAAACAGCACGCCGAATCTCAAAGCCAGCGGCCTTAAAGCCACTTTACCCCGCCTGAAAATCCTGGAAATCTTCCAAAGTAGCAAGGTCAGGCACCTGACTGCCGAAGATGTCTACAAAATATTGCTCAATGAGAATATGGATGTCGGGCTGGCAACAGTCTACCGCGTACTGACCCAATTCGAGCAGGCAGGCTTGCTGCACAGAAATCATTTCGAAACCGGCAAAGCCATTTTTGAATTGAATGAAGGCTCACACCATGACCACCTGGTTTGCCTCGATTGCGGTCGCGTGGAAGAATTTTTTGACGCCCAAATTGAGCAGCGCCAGCATGACATCGCCGCAGAACGTGGTTTTCGCATCGCCGATCATGCCTTGGCGATCTATGGAAATTGCACTAAAGAAAAGTGCGAACACAAGGGCTGAGTCCTGCTTGCAAGCTTGCTGCTTTAATTTTCCAGCTTACTCACCACGCCGGCAACCGTGTCAATGATTTTTTGCGCATTGAACGGTTTGAGTATCAAACCATGAATGCCGGCTTTAACGGCTTCACTTATGGTTTCTTGGTCGTGACTGGCGGTCACCATCAGCACCCGCGACTCGGGCAACATATCTTTTAATTTCGGTAAAATCTCCAGACCGCTGACTTTCGGCATGACGACGTCGAGCAAAATGATATGCGGCCGCAATTTCAGCGCCATATCCAGCCCTGTCCCGCCGTCGGTGGCTTCGCCGACCACATTGTAGCCCTCGCTGCGCAACACCACCCGCAACACTTCGCGGGTAATATCATTGTCATCGATCAGCAAGATCGACACATTTTTATTCAACATTCTGCTTCCCCTTGTAACGCTCTACTGGCTCAATGCATTTGAGAGCAATTTTGCCGTAATATCAACGATCGGAATCACGCGTTCATAGGCCATGCGCGTCGGTCCGATGACGCCCAAGGTACCGACAATTTTGCCATTGACATCATAAGGTGCGGTCACGATGCTCATTTCTTCCAAAGGGACCAGTTGCGAATCGCCACCGATGAAAATCTGTACCCCGGTAGCCTTGCCTGAGACATCGAGTAATTGCATCAAACTGCTTTTTTGTTCAAACATATCAAACAGCTTGCGCAGCGAATGCATGTTCGATGACCAATCTTCAACATTGAGCAAATTGCGCTCGCCGGAAATCACCACTTCATCGCCCTGCTCTGCCAAGGCATCGCTGCCGGCTTCGACGGCCGCTTGCATCAGACGCGACATATCAGTCTGTATTTGACGCAATTCTTTATTAATCCGGTAACGCGCATCCTCAAAACTGAGGCCACCGAAATTTTGGTTCAGGTAATTGGCCGCATGCACCAACTGCGTCGGCGTGTAATCGGTATCGGTCAACAGCAGCCGATTATGCACTTCCCCGGCCGGTGCCACAACGACGAGCAAGATGCGTTTTTCTGATAAACGTAAAAACTCGACTTGCTGAAACACCGAAGCCACGCGCGGTGTCATGACCACGCCGGCAAAATGCGACAAAGACGATAAAATTTGCGCCGCATTGGCGATAATTTTTTGCGGCGGTTGCGTCAACAAGCCCGGTTGCAGGCGCGATTCCAAACCGACCTCGTCGATTTCTTGCACTGTCAATAATTCATCGACGAACATGCGATAACCGCGCGGCGTCGGCACCCGCCCGGCCGAGGTATGGGGGCTGGCGACAAAGCCCATCTCTTCGAGATCGGCCATGACATTGCGAATGGTCGCCGGCGACAATTCGAGTCCGGAAATTTTTGACAAAGCGCGTGAACCTACAGGCTGACCATCAGCGATGTAGCGTTCCACGAGGGCTTTCAAGAGGGTCTGAGCGCGAATATCAAGTTGCATGTTTTCATTCTATGCGAGCGCACGCACTCTGAACACAGGAAACTGCGTAAGATTTGCGGCAAAGATCAGAATAATTGGAGTAAGTCATATAAATCACGGCATTCCAGCTCGGGGCGAATCTGCGGATGGGCCCGCTCTTGAGACACGATGCCGCTGCGGTTCATCCAAGCCGCCGGCAATCCGGCACGCTGCGCGCCCTCAACGTCGAGTAGCAAATCATCACCAACATACAACACTTCGGCTGGTGCCAGGGCCAGCGCGGCACAGGCAGCATGGAAAATCCGTGCATCGGGTTTGGCGCAACCGAACTGATGCGCGGCCAAGGAAACTTGAAAATGCCGCGCCAAACCGATCGCCCGCAGATCGGCAAAGCCATTGGAAATAGTGCCGAGCTGGACGTGCCGGGCCAATTGCGTGAGCCCCGGCTCGACGTCAGCATACAAGCTGACCTGATTGCGCGCGTGCGCAAATACTGCCATCGCCGAGTCGGCCTTGGCCGCCACTTCACCATGTTCGACAAAAACTTGGCTCAATACGGTATGGCGCAAGGCCCATAAATCATAGCGAAAACGTGGATCGCTGGCGATCAAGCCTTGTCGCCTGGCGCGCAGCGCTTCGATGCTATAAGCCGCCGCCACGCTTGGCACATGGACTTGCATCCACTCATACAAGGCCGCTTCGGCGTGCAACAGCAGCGGCCGTACCGGCCACAAGGTGTCATCGAGATCGAGCAATACAGCTTTAATTTTCACAGAGGCCACTCAGTTCGTTCATTATTGCGCTAATTATGGTCTAATCTGGCTCATCATGTCACCACTCTTTCTCTATGACTGCACCGGCTAAAACCATCGCACTGGTTGGAAAATACAATGCTGCAGGCATCGCCGCCTCGGTCGGCGAACTCGCGCATTTTTTGCAAGCAGCCGGTCACCACGTGGTGCTCGAAACCGAAACTGCGCGTTATCCTGAGCTGGTCGGCCTGACGGCACGCTCGGTAGCCGACATCGGCAAGAGCTGTGACGCCGCCATCGTCGTCGGTGGTGACGGCACCATGCTCGGGATTGCGCGGCAACTGGCACCATATAAAGTCCCCTTGATAGGCATCAACCAAGGCCGGCTTGGCTTTATCACCGATATTCCGCTCGACCGCATGATGCCGGTGATTACAGAAATGCTGGCCGGGAAATTCGTCTCGGAACAGCGCAGTTTGCTGCAAGCAGTGGTAATGCGCGGCAGCGAGCAGATTTTCAGCGGTTCCGCCTTCAATGATATCGTCGTCGCCCGCGGTGCCGGTTCCGGCATGGTGGAACTACGCGTGGAAGTCGATGGTTTATTCATGTACAACCAACGCTCCGACGGTTTGATCGTCTCCACCCCAACCGGCTCGACCGCCTATGCCCTGTCCGCCGGCGGGCCGCTGTTACATCCTAGTTTGAACGGCATCGTGATGGTTCCGATCGCGCCGCATGCCTTATCGAATCGGCCGATTGTACTGCCCGACAGCAGCGAAGTAGTGATTGAAATCGTTGCCGGCCGCGATATCAGCGTCAATTTCGACATGCAAACCTTCGCCAGCCTGCTGCACCAAGACCGCATCATCGTACAACGCTCGCCGCATACCGTCACCTTCTTGCATCCGCAAGACTGGAACTATTACCATACGCTGCGTGAAAAACTGCACTGGAATGAATATCCGTCGGTCGAAGGCGCGCTCAATTAATCTGGTTTGCTGAAACTATGGCAGACTCTTACTTTCTTCCTTTACGGTCCTGCCACTATGCTGCGCACGCTTGCCATTCGTGATTTTGTGATTGTCGATACGCTGGAGCTTGAATTTTGTTCCGGCTTATCGGTGTTGACCGGTGAAACCGGGGCCGGCAAATCGATACTCATCGATGCCCTCAGCCTGGTACTCGGGGCCCGCGGCGACGCCAGCATGGTGCGTGAACATGCGGCCAAAGCCGATATCAGTGCCGAATTCTCGATCAGCAGTTGCGTCGCCGCGTGGTTGGCACTGCATGAATTGAACGACCCGGAAGAACACCTGATCTTACGCCGCACCATCGACAATGCCGGCCGCTCGAAAGCCTGGATCAACGGCATCACCGCCACCGCCGGCCAATTGCGCGAACTCGGTGACTTGCTCGTCGATATACACGGCCAACACGCGCATCAAGCCTTACTCAAAAGCGAAGCGCAACGCGTTTTGCTCGATACCCAAGGCGGCTTGCAGGACGCGACGGCTGAAGTGAGCGCGCGCTATCAAGCCTGGCGGGCCTTGAGCCGGCAGCGCAGCGAATTTGAAAACAATCAAAAAGACGTACGCCAAGAGCGCGAACGGCTGGAGTGGCAAGTCGGCGAACTCGATAAACTACAACTCAAAGCCGGCGAATGGGACAGCATCTGCCAAGAACACAGCCGCCTCGCGCATGCTGCCAGCCTGCTCGAAGGTGCCCAAGCCGCTGCGGAATTGATTGCCGAATCCGAGCATCCGCTGCTGTCGCAGCTCTCTGGCATTCAGCAACGCTTATTGAAATTACTCGATTACGACAGCGCCCTCAAACCGGTCACCGATGCACTCGAATCGGCCTGTATCAATCTGCAAGAAAGCACCTACGCGCTCAATGATTACCTGGCCCGCACCGAACTCGATCCGGCCCGTTTGCGTGTGGTCGAAGCCCGCGTCGAGACCATCCATTCGACGGCACGGCGTTTTCATGTCGCACCGGAAGCCTTGCATAGTGAATTAAGCAGCTTATCGGCCCAGTTACAGCAACTGGCCCATGCCAGCGATATGGCCACGCTCAAAGCCGAAGAAGAGCGCGCCGAGCAAGCCTATCTGCAAGTGGCCCGGCAATTGAGCGCGGCACGCCGCCAAGTAGCAGGCCAATTGGCTATCGCCGTGACGGCAGCGATGCAAGATCTCAGCATGAGCGGCGGCAGTTTCGCCATCGACCTGACGCCCTGCGCCGCCAGTGCCCACGGCTTGGAACAAATAGAATTTTTGGTCGCCGGTCATGCCGGCGTACCGGCGCGCGCCTTGGCCAAGGTCGCCTCGGGCGGTGAATTGGCACGCATTTCGCTGGCGATTTCCGTCATTACTTCGGCCGCCACCGCTACCCCGACACTGATTTTTGATGAAGTCGACAGCGGTATCGGCGGGGCCGTCGCCGAAGTCGTCGGCCGTTTGCTGCGCCGCCTGGGACAAGAGCGCCAAGTCTTATGCGTGACACACTTACCGCAAGTCGCCAGCCAAGCCAATCAGCACCTGCAAGTCAGCAAAGCCAGCCACGATGGGCGCACGGTTTCGCACATCATCGCGCTCGATAAAAAACAACGCGTGGAAGAAATCGCGCGCATGCTCGGCGGTGTGGAAATCACCGCCACCACCCGTAAACACGCACGCGAATTACTCGCTTCATAAAACAGTCACAGAACCTCCCTATGCGCTTTCTCAAAGAACCGGACTACTCCCACGGCAAAATCAGTAAAACTGCAGTTGTCCTGATCAATCTCGGCACGCCGGAAGCACCGACGCGCTCAGCCGTGCGGCGCTACTTAAAACAATTTCTGTGGGACCGCCGCGTGGTGGAAGTACCGCGAGCGATTTGGTGGCTGATATTGCACGGCGTGATCCTGCCATTTCGCTCCGGTGTCTCGGCAAAAAAATATGCCTCGATCTGGACCAAGGACGGTTCACCGCTGAAAGTGCATACCGAAAAACAAGCCCTGCTGCTCAAGGGTTATCTGGGCGAACGCGGGCATGAGGTGCAGGTCAGTTATGCCATGCGCTACGGTACGCCATCGATTCCCTCGGTGCTGCAAAAATTAAAAGCCGAGGGCTATGAGCGCATCTTAATTCTGTCTGCCTATCCCCAATATTCGGCCACCACCACGGCAGCCAATTTTGATGCGGTGTTCGAACACTATCAACAAGTCAGAAATATCCCGGAATTACGTCTGGTAAAAAATTACCACGATCACGATGCCTACATCGATGCCTTAAAGCAGTCGGTCTTGCAGCACTGGCAAAGCCACGGTCGCCCGGAAAAACTGGTGATGAGTTTCCATGGCTTGCCGAAAGCCTTTCTGATGCGCGGCGACCCTTACCATTGTGAATGCTATAAAACGGCGCGACTGCTGGCCGAACAACTGGGTTTAAACAAAGATCAGTACATGGTGACGTTTCAATCGCGTTTAGGTCGGGCCGAATGGCTGCAACCATATACGGCACCGAGCGTCGTTCAACTCGCGCGCGACGGCGTCAAACGCATAGACGTGATTTGCCCCGGCTTCATCGCCGATTGCCTGGAAACTTTGGAAGAGATCGCCATGGAAGTGCGTGCCGATTTTCTGCTCGCAGGTGGCAAGGAATTCAATTACATCCCCTGCCTCAATGAATCACCGGTGTGGCTGCGCGCACTCGCCGAAATTGCCGAACAACACTTGATAGGCTGGCCAACCATGCTGCCAGTGAGTTTGCGCGATAAGCAAAAGCAACAAGCCTTAACCAGTCGCTCCGAAGCCAAGCGCCTCGGTGCGGAACGCTAAGCGCGGCAAGCGATGCGCACCACGTATTTTATCGGCGACATTCAAGGCTGCGGCGACCAATTGGAACAATTGCTGGCCTTGCTGGAACAACGCAGCAAGGACAATTTCTATTTGTTTGCCGGCGATTTGGTCAACCGCGGCCCCAAGTCCTTGTCCACCCTGCGCTTAATTCGCCAGTTACAACAAAGCGGCCGGGCCGACAGCGTGCTCGGCAATCACGATATGCATTTACTGGCGGTGTCCGAAGGCATACGCGCGCCGCATCGCAAAGACACCCTGAACGAGATCTTGCAAGCGCCGGACCGGGACGAATTATTAATTTGGTTACGCCAACGACCGTTGGCGATCTGGCACGAACAACACTTACTGGTGCATGCCGGTATTTTGCCAGCCTGGAGCGTCGCCGATGCCATGCAATACGCACAAGAAATCGAAACCATGTTGCGCAGTGAGCAATGGCTGAGTTTTTTAAGCGATATGTATGGCGATCAGCCCGAGCGCTGGGATCCGCAATTACGCGGCCATGCACGCCTGCGCTGCCTGCTCAATGTCTTTACACGCATGCGCTTTTGTCGTGCCGATGGTGAGATGGAGTTTGCCAGCAAAGATGGCCAAGCCACCGCACCGGCCGGTTTCCTTCCTTGGTTTGAACACACCGGTGCCAGTGCCGACGCCACGCGCGTGTTCGGTCATTGGTCCACCTTAGGCTTACTCAATCGCCCCGAGCTGATCAGCCTCGATACCGGCTGCGTTTGGGGCGGACAATTGAGCGCAGTGTGCTTGCAAGACCGCAGCGTGACCCAGATCAGTTGCCCGCAGCAGCAAAGCCCGACTTGAAAGCACCACGTTGTCATTCTGAAACTATTCAAGCAGCAAACGAATGTAGACTATCTGTAACTATTCGGCGCGACGCTTATATTGAATATATAAACAACATTTTTCTCTGTTAGCTGTAAAAAGTTGTCAAAAATCTTTAAATTCCAAGCAATGATCATTGCCGCCAAAGCAGATATGCCTATACTGCTAGGCCAAAGTAAGTAATGGCATTGATTTAACATTGTGCAAATTTAAGGAAATAACAAATGGATCCGAATGAACTGCTTCCGGCCGCACGCAAGGAGTTTCTCAGGTCCTTTATCCGTGTCTTAGGCCCGACTCTGGCCGATGCCAGTGCGGCAATGTTCAACATGGCGGAAGCGGCGTATAACCCGCTCGAGCAAGGGCAATATTTACATGCCGGCGCGATGCTGCGGCGCGCCACCGAAGTCGAACAAAGCATGCGCGAACATTTGGAAACCTTGCTCACTCGCAGTTTTCAAACTACCTACAACAGCTTCCGTCCGGCTTCGGTTCTCAACATGTCCGGCGGCAGCCTGTCTTTGGTCGATTCCAGCGCGCTCGAAAGCGAGCTGATGCTCAAGGAAATCACGGCCAGTTTTCGTACCGAAGCCGAGGAGCAGATTCGCGACCTCAATATTCGCGTCGCCCTGCTATTCAAGCAAGAACATATCCGTGAGCGTGAAAATCCGTTTCGTCCCTATCTGATCGCCCGCAGTATCGCACTGGCAGTCGATGCCTATGGCCTGGAAGCGCCCTTGGCCATGCGTCTGACGAACCAGCTCGCGGCGAGTTTGGCAGCGCGTGTCGGCAGCATTTACGACAGCGTCAACAGCTATCTGGCCGAACAAGGCGTGGCGGCCGAATTGCAATTCAAATTAAAACGCCAGACCAGCGAGCCAACACCGCAAGCAGCAGCAGCCGAGGCGGCGAAAGAAAATCAAGACTATGTTGAAATCGGCGGCCAGCGCTATGACACCAGCCGACGCGACATCTCGCATGACCGCACACCGGGTAAGCTGGAGCAATTATTCCATTCGGTGCGCACCCTGGCGGCCGGCTTGGGACGCAGCGGTGGCAGTGCCGGCAGCGGGTCCGAGCAAGGCGCAGCACGCCATGCCAGCCGCGGCGGCACCGGCGTCATGACGCATTTCGACAGCGCCCGGCAAGCCGAATCAGGCGCTGCTGAAGAAGCCGGCGTACCAGAATTTGCCACGCAAGATGAGCCAGCCTTCAAATGGTTGGGATCAAACCAATTGGTCGGTACCACCCTGCGCAGTTTTTTTGATGGCAGCCAAGCCACACAGGCCAGCCCGAGCTACGCTAGCCACGCTTACGGTGCCGCCGCCAACCAAGCCGCCAGCGCGCCGGATGATACGGCAATCGCAGGCAGCAATGCCGAAGCGCGCCAAGATGGCAGCACGGAAGAAAGCAGCGCCAATGAACCCAGCAGTTCGCGCACGGCCATCATCGCCACGGTCCATCAGTTACAAAAGAGTTTTACCGCCCCGGTCGAACAGATGTTCGACAATTTCGGCAGCATCCGTAATTTAATTCTCGAACAACGCAATCATCTCAATGCCTTGACCGCAGATGTCGATGAACAAATGACCATCGATGTGGTGGCGATGTTATTTGAATTTATTCTCAGCGACCCGCAAGTGCCGGCGGAAATTCGCGCACAACTCGGACGTTTACAATTTCTGGTACTGAAAGTGGCTTTGCGCGACCCGACTTTGTTGACGCAAAAAGGCCATCCGGCGCGCATGTTGATCAATCGGGTCGGCTCGATCTCGCTGGGGCTCAAGCAAATCGATCCGACCGGCGTACATATCGCCACTGAAATCAGCCGTATCGTTGCCACCCTACTCGACGATGACAGCGAGAATGCGCAATTATTTACCCGCATGCTCGATGAATTCGATGCCTTCATCGCCAAAGAATTACGTGGCAGCGACACGCAGATCAACGCTACCGTGGTGGCCGTCGAAGAGGTACAAAACCGCACGCTGCGCTTGGTTCACATCAGCGCGCAATTGCACGAAGCTTTACAAAAACTCAGCATCGATCCTTATCTGCGCGAATTTTTGCAATCGGTTTGGGTGCGCGCGATCGAGTTTGGCGAACACCAAGAAGCGCGCCGTGGCCGCCGTTATCGCCTGCTGGTGCCGGACTTATTGTGGAGCATCGTGGCGAAGAGCCAGCCCGAAGACCGCACACAATTATTCGCCCTCTTGCCGATTATTCTCAACACCTTGCGCGAAGCGCTAGGTGAAATCGCTTACGACCCGGTACGACAGAAAAATTTGCTCGACTGGTTAGTTGATGCCCACACCACCGCGCTGCGCGTGGCCAGCAGCATGCCGGCCGGCCGCGGTCTGAGTCTGCCGGCGATCCACGAGCATTTTTTCAGTTTCGTCTATCCGAGCACCGATTCTCCAGAGCAGTTACAACAAGAACAAGATGCGCCGGAAACCCAACGCATTCTGGCCCAAGCAATTCGCGATCTCGACCTCAAGGTCGACATGCTCGATCAACTGCTCGATGCCGAACTCGGCGATGAATCGGCTGCCATGGCATTGCCACTACCACTGGATATAAGTACTGAAATGATACGCGAACGTTTGCGCAGCGGTGTCAGCCTGGAAGTTAAACTGGGGCTCAAACCGAGTACAGGCACCCTCAATTGGGTCGATCCCAAGCTCAACAATCTGGTGCTCAGCCTGGAAGGCAATGAGCAACCGGCAATCGTCAGCGTACGCATGTTCCGCCGCATGATCGCCCATGGTCGTGTGCGTTTTCTCGAAGCCGAGCCGCTGTTTGAGCGCGCCGTGCAAGCCTTGCTGACCTCAGCCGATGCGCTCGACCAGCCCTTGGCGGCCTGATTCTGTGTCGCTCAACTCTTGAGCATAGCTGCACGGCGTTTCATCGCTGCTCATCACCAACTGCTGCAAAATCGCCGCCCTGGTTTGCGCAGCAATCTCGCGCCGATGCGCACCGGTAGTCACAATCGCTGGCAAGCGCACCAATTCTGCCGTCATGCGCGGCGCTTTCAAAATGATTTGCAAGCTCTCGACGAAACTCATCTCGCCGATGAAATCAGCCGCCGTATGCAAGCGCCCTTGCGCGTCAACATAGCGTACGACCAAAGGCTGTATCGGCACTTGCGCGACGATTGCCGCTTCGAATAAATTGGCATGGAAGGGCAATAACATGCCCTGGGCGGCGGTGGTGCCTTCAGGGAAAAAAGCGATGCGCTTACCCTCATTGATTTGATCGACCAAGCCCTGATAAATCCGCCGCACCTCGCGCTGTTTGCCGCGCACTAAAAAAATCGTCCCGGCTTGTGCCGACAACCAGCCTATCACCGGCCACTGGCGAATATCGGCTTTGGCGACGAAGTGACAGGGATGCAGGGTATTGATGACGAAAATATCGAGCCAGGAAACATGGTTCGATACAACGATAGCTTGCGGGCCGATTTGGCCGCCACTGGCGTCGGCAAACTTCACGTCCACCGCACAGATCGTCAACAATTGCAGCGACCAGCGCCGTATCAATTGTTCGCGGCTAGCCGCGGAGGCAAACGGAAACACACACGAGCAAATCAACAAGCCTGTGCTGACGTGGAGGAAAATTCGAAACAAGTGCCAAACTATCATGCCAGATCCGCCAGATACGCCGTCGGCGTATCGATATTGTGATTATTCTTGCGGCCGACCGCACTGCGGTCGGCCAGCTGTTGTCATGCTGCCGGAGTCGTTCCGGTCGCTTCATAGGCGATCTGTCCGGCCACCATGGTCAGCTTGACCACGCCGGGCAATTCATAGCCGAGGAAAAGCGTATGCTTACCTTGGCTCAGCAGGGTCTTGGCCGATACCGTCCAGCGTTCATCGGCGGCAAAGACACAAACATCGGCGACGCTGCCAACCGTCAGCGTACCCGCTGCCAAGCCGGCCACGCGCGCGGCATGCGCGCTGATTTTAGCGATTGCCTGTGCCAGCGAGACTTCGCCGCGGCTGTCTTCGGCCCATTTCAAGGCCAGCGACAGCAAGAGTTCCAGACCGGTGGCACCGGGTGAGGCTTCGGCGAAGGGCAGTAATTTTTCATCATCGTCGACCGGGGTATGATCCGAGCAAATCGCATCGATGGTGCCATCGGCCAGAGCGGCTTGAATCGCACTGCGATCACGCCCGCTGCGCAAGGGCGGCGTGAGGCGGGCATTGGAATCGAAGTAGCCGATGTCGGTATCGGTTAAATGCACGTGATGGGCACCGACATCACAACTGAGCGGCAGACCTTCGGCTTTCGCCTGTTTGATCAAAGTCAGTCCGGCCGCCGAAGAAATGCGGCAGACATGGACGCGTGCGCCGGTGGCACGCATGAGTTCAAACAGCGTGTGCAGCGCAATCGTTTCTGCCATCACCGGCACACCCGATAAACCCATACGCGAAGCCAAGGGCCCGCTGTGGGCCACACCACCTTGGCCGATGTAGGCATCCTGCGGCCGCAACCAGACCGTATACCCGAAAGTGGCGGCATATTGCAAGGCACGCTGCAGGGTATTGGTGTCGACGATGCTTACTTCGGCTTGCGAAAAGCCGATGCAGCCGGCATCGGTCAGCGCCACCATTTCGGTCAGGGCCTGACCACGCAAGCCTACCGTTAAGGCACCGAGCGGATAGACATGGGCTTTCTGGTGAGAACGCGCTCTTTGTTTGAGCATTTCCACCAAACCGGCTTCATCGAGTACCGGGTCGGTATCGGGTGGACACACCAAGCTGGTCACACCACCGCGCATAGCCGCTTTCAATTCCGATTCCAGCGTCGCCTTGTATTCAAAGCCCGGTTCGCGCAAGCGCGCGCTGAGGTCGACCAAGCCGGGTGCGACCACTAAGCCGGTCGCATCGATAATGCGGTCGGCCACGAAACCGGCCGGCGCCACACCGATTGCAGCGATCTGGCCGGCGCGGATGAAGACGTCATGCAGACCATCGATGGCATTGGCCGTATCAATCACACGGCCATTTTTTATTTGTATTTGCATGTCTGTATCCTCAGGCCTCGCCGCCGCTATTGCCGGCCACGATACTCATGACGGCCATGCGTACCGCAATGCCGAAAGTCACTTGTGGCAAAATCACCGCTTGCGGACCATCCGCCACGGCTGAATCAATTTCCACGCCGCGGTTCATCGGCCCCGGGTGCATGACAATCGCATCCGGATGGGCCAGTGCCAAACGTTCCGGCGTGAGGCCGTAGCTTTTGAAATATTCCTGCGCCGACGGCAGCAAGGCCCCGCTCATACGCTCATTTTGCAGGCGTAACATGATGATCACGTCGACGCCCTTCAAACCTTCATTCATATCCGAAAACACGCGCACGCCCATCTGTTCCAAACCGCCCGGGACCAGAGTGCGCGGGGCAATCACGCGCACTTCCGGCACACCGATGGTGGTCAAGGCATGGATGTCGGAGCGCGCCACGCGGCTGTGCAAGACATCGCCGACGATGGCAACGGTCAGATTGCTGAAATCTTTTTTGTAATGCCGAATCGTGTACATGTCGAGCAAACCCTGGGTAGGGTGAGCATGGCGGCCATCACCGGCATTGACCACATGAACGTGGTGCTGGCGCGTATCATTGAGATGCTTGGCAATCAAAAACGGCGCACCCGAAGTGGCATGACGCACCACAAACATGTCAGCATGCATGGCAGCCAAGTTATCGATGGTATCGAGCAGGGACTCGCCCTTGCTGGCACTGGAAGCGGCAATATTGAGATTGATTACGTCGGCCGACAAACGCTTGGACGCGATTTCGAAGGTGGTACGGGTGCGGGTGGAATTTTCAAAAAACAAATTGAAAACACTTTTTCCGCGCAACAAAGGCAGCTTTTTCACTTCGCGGTCGCTGACGCTGACGAAGGAAGAAGCGGTATCGAGGATGTGATGAATAATGGACTTCGGTAAACCTTCTATCGTCAGCAAATGCTGGAGTTCGCCGTGTTTATTGAGCTGGGGATTATGCATGGTCGATGGAAAAACTCAGTGTGCCGTCTTCTGCACGTTGCAGATTGATAGAGACAGCGGGTTCAAAATTGGCGATATGCGCAACAAAATCAGCCGCCACCGGTAATTCGCGTCCGCCCCGATCGACCAAGGCCGCCAGCAAGATGCGCGCCGGCCGACCATAGTCGAACAATTCATTGATGGCCGCGCGCGTGGTGCGGCCGGTATAGAGCACATCATCGACCAGCAAGATCTCGGCACCATTGACATCAAACGGTATCTGGCTAGGCTTGACCGCGGCATGCAAGCCTTTGGCGGCATAATCATCGCGATAAAACGAGACATCGATCAGGCCGGCAGCCGCTTCGAGACCAAGGTCGGCTACCAAGCGCGCGGCAATCCATGCCCCGCCGGAATAAATGCCGACCACTGCCAGCGCTTGTCCGGCTGCCGCACGCGCTTGCGCATACGGTCGGATTTGATTCAACAGGCTTTGATACAAGGCTTCTGCATCAAGCAAGGGGGTAAAGGCCGTCATCATATTTCCCTGTGCACTGGCGGCACGGTTAGCTCGCATCCCGCTGGAGACGACAAGTTAATGTTCATCAAAATATTGTTGCAATATTAAGGCTGCCGCCTGATCGTCAATCCGCTCACCGCGCCCAGCCTTGAGCACGGCCGAAGAATAACGCTCATCGACCAAGACGGTGGCGACCTCAAAACGTCCCTGCAATTGTTGAGCAAAACGCGTACAGCGTTGCGTCATCGCATGCGCCGCACCATCGGGTTGCAGCGGCAAGCCGACCACGCACAGTGCCGGTTGCCATTGCTTGATCAAGCTGGCCAGCTCGGCAAACTTGGCGTCATTCGTGGCGGCAGAAATAATCTGTAGCGGCGTCGCTTGGCGCAACACACTGTTGCCGACTGCGACACCGATTCTTTGCAAACCGAAATCAAACGCGAGCACGACCCCGACTGGCATGGCAGCGCTGCTCATCAGGCGTGCCCAGCGACGGCAGCCAGCATCAACGGGTCGATGCCGAGTAATTTGATGGCGGCATGCAGACGTTGCTCAAGTGATAAAGAAAATAACACCTCGGTATCAGCCGCCACAGTCAACCATTGGTTGCTCAGGATTTCTTGCTCCAACTGACCGGCACCCCAGCCGGCATAGCCTACGCTCATGAGTACCTGTTCCGGGCCATCGCCGGCAGCGATGGCTTCGAGCACATCGCGCGAGGTGGTAAAGGCAATATCGTCGGTCACCTTCAGCGAGGAACTGTATTCCCCTACGGGTGAATGCAAGACAAAACCACGATCGTCTTGCACCGGTCCGCCGAACAATACCAAATGCGCGCGCATCGGGTGCGAGTCGGGGATATTTTCGAGTTTCAGCTCGATGCGTTCAAATAAGTCGGCCACCGTCATATCGGTCGCGCGATTGACCACCATGCCCATGGCACCGCGGGGAGTATGCTCACACAGGTAAATCACGCTGCCACCGAAGACAGGGTCGTGCATTGCCGGCATGGAAATAAGGAAATGATTCGTCAGATTCAATTCTGTCGTTATCAATGTACTATCAATGCTATCGCCGGCACGCTCTGCTGCGGCCATAGCGCTGACAGACTTGTCATTATACAAGTCGGAGTGGGGTGTTTTTATTTGCTTCGCCATGCTGACATTCTAGCAGTTTTAACGGCTTTTTTCGATGTGTGCTATGGTGCAAGACTGACCTTTTTCGACTTTCACGACGTTTTTCATGCCCTCAACTAGCCCTTTATTCGACCACGCGCTGGTCTGGTTTCGCCGCGATTTGCGCGATTTCGACCATGCCGCCCTCTACCACGCACTGCGCCAAAGCAAAGCAGTCACCGGCGTCTTCATTTTTGACCAGCGCATCTTAGCCGCACTGCCACAGAACGACCGCCGACTGGCCTTCATTCATGACAGCGTGCGCGCCCTCCAAGCGGCGCTGGCCGCGGCCGGCGGCACGCTGTTGGTGCGCTATGGCGACCCGGTCAGCGAGATCACGGCACTGGCCAAACAACTGCAGTGCCAAGCGGTATACGTCAATCATGATTATGAACCGAGCGCCAAGGCGCGCGATACGGCCGTGGCAGCAGCGTTAGCGCAGCAAGCCTGCGCCTTGTTCAGTTTCAAAGACCAGGTCATCTTTGAAAAAGAGGAAGTACGCTCGCTGGCCGGCACCCCTTTTTCGGTGTTCACACCGTATAAAAACGCTTGGCTGAAAAAATTACACGGGCATCAACAAGATTTTTATACCCAGCCGTATCGCGTCGACCGCTATGCCCAGCACTATGCACCCGCGCTAATGCCGGATTTAGCAGCGCTGCCTGGCTTGGCAGAAATGGGCTTTGCCGAAGCACAGAGTCCCAGCGGCATACCAAGCGGCATGCAGGGCGGGGCTCAGTTGCTCGAAGATTTTTTACCACGTTTGGCACGCTACGACCAAACGCGTAATTTTCCAGCTATCAAAGGACCCTCGTATTTATCGATGCATTTACGCTTCGGTACGGTATCGATACGCCATTTGGTCCGCACGGCGGTTGAGGCAGTCCGGCGCGGCAGCAATACCGGTGCCGAAGTTTGGCTGTCGGAATTGATCTGGCGCGATTTTTATTTCATGATTCTCGATCATCACCCACACGTCTGCGAACGCGCCTTCAAACCGGCTTATGAGGCCATCGTATGGGAACAAGGCCCACTGGCTGACACGCTGTTTCAAGCTTGGTGCGAAGGAAAAACCGGCTACCCGCTGGTCGATGCCGCCATGCTGCAACTCAATCAAACCGGTTACATGCATAACCGCTTGCGCATGGTGACGGCATGCTTTCTGATCAAAGATCTCGGCATAGACTGGCGCCGCGGCGAAGCTTATTTCGCCTTGCATTTGAATGACTTCGATTTGTCGGCCAATAATGGCGGCTGGCAATGGGCGGCCTCAACCGGTTGCGATGCGCAACCGTATTTCCGTATTTTCAATCCCATCATGCAATCGGAAAAATTCGATGCCGATGGTAAATTCATCGCGCGCTACCTGCCGCACTTAGCCGGACTGGATAAACGCAGCATCCACGCGCCGTGGAAAGCCGCGCCTTTACTGTTGCAACAAGCCGGCGTGCGGCTAGGCGACAACTACCCTTACCCGGTGGTCGAACACGATGCGGCGCGCCACGCAACTTTAGCGCGTTATGCTGTGGTGAAGCAAGCGGGTGTGCCTGAACTGGACTGATGCCTTGGGCTTGGCGATGGCGGCAAAAATTTGATTGTTTGTCGATGGTAAGCCGCCGCGCTGATTTTTCGCGCGCTTGCAACAAGTCAGCATCATTACCCCAATCGCCAACAAGGCCATTCCTGCGCGCTTGTGGCCGGAATCCAGCGACGTTCGTGCTTAACTGAAAATGCCAGAAATGATGCTGTTTTCAGTGCTGAAAACGACACTAGGTTCCCGCCAAAGGTATGCGGTGTGGTAGATGTAAAAAATGTCCGTCCGACGTTTGCGACAGCCTCTGAAGTGCGGGGTTTCAAACCCTGGGGAAGCGCAGATTCTTAAAAAAAGGCCAGCAAAAATTTCTGCTGGCCCTTCTTTTTTTTTCACGCAACAAGCCGAAAATCTCGACCGTCTCAGCCCATCATTAACGGTTCTCACCGATGAAGCCAACGATGGCCTCAAGCAAATCATCTTCGCGGTAAGGCTTACCGAAATATTCATTGACCCCAAGTTCACGCGCATAGTTGCGATGCTTGTCGGCTGTGCGCGAAGTGATCATGATGATGGGAATGTGGGCGGTACGCGCATCGCTGCGCACATTGCGCGTCAGATCGAAGCCATCCATACGCGGCATTTCAATATCGACCAGCATCACGTCGGGGGTAATCGATTGCAACTGTTCAAGCGCATCAATACCGTCTTTCGCCAAGATTACTTGATAGCCTTCGCGCGCCAGCAAGCGCTGAGTGACGCGTCGCACCGTCAGCGAATCATCGACCACCATCACCGTATGTTGGGTACGTAAGCCTTGCACCGGTTCGGCCGGCAACTGTGGTGAATGTTCTTGCAAATCGGCAACGGCACCCATTTCATGTCCAAGCTGTGGCAGGCGCAATTGTTCAGCTTCCCATTTTTGCGCCAGCGGTACCGGATTGATGATCAGTACGATGTCACCGGAACCGAGCACGGTGGCACCGGCTACGCCGGGCATACGGGCCAGTTGCGGTCCGATGTTTTTTACCACCACCTCACGATTACCGACGATATCGTCAACGTGGATGGCGACCCGCTCGGTACCGTTTTTCATGATTAACAGCGGCGAATACTGCTGTGCCAACGGCACGGCATCGCGCTGGCCTAACAAGGCCGATAAATAATGCATGGGCACGCGCTGATTTTGCCACTGCACCGAGCGCTCATTATAAGCCGTCGCCAGTGCATGGGCTTTCAACTGCTGCACTTGTTCCACCAAGACTGATGGCACGGCGAAGGTACGGCCGCCGGAACTGAGCAGTACCACTTGGGTCACCGCCAGTGTCAATGGTAAGCGTATCGTGAATTCGGCACCGCTGCCGGCCACGCTGGCGACTTCCACCCGACCGCCGAGCGAGGCCGCTTCGGAACGGACCACGTCCATCCCAACGCCGCGCCCAGCCAGTTCGGTGACTTCGACTGCGGTGGAAAAACCGGGCTCGAAAATCAAACTGGCCATGTCGGAGTCGGCTAACTGTTCATCCAATCCGAGCAAGCCGAGCTTGTGCGCCTTATCGCGGATGTCGTCGAGATTCAAACCCTGGCCGTCATCCTTGAAGCGGATCACCACTTCATTGCCTTCCTGCCGCACTTCTATCTGTAATTCGCCGGTCTCATCCTTGCCATGATCGCGCCGCACTTGGCGTGATTCAATGCCATGGACAATTGCATTGCGCAGTAAATGTTCGAATGGTCCGACCATTTTTTCCAACACACCACGATCCATTTCGACGTTACCACCGCGAATATCGAGATTGACGCGCTTATCGATTTCTTTGGCAGTCTGGCGCGTGACGCGATACAAACGCTCTGTCACGCTGGCGAAAGGAATCATACGAACCCGCATCAAATCCTGTTGCAGTTCGCGGGTCAAGCGTGCTTGCACATGTAAATTGCCGGACGCGCCGTCGATGGTGCGGGTCAGATTGGTCTGCACGGTGGCGACGTCGCTGACGCTTTCGGCCATCATACGCGTCAATTCCTGCAAGCGCGTAAAGCGGTCAAATTCCAGCGGATCGAATTCACGATCGGCCGAATGCGCCATGCGTGAGGTGATCTGGGTTTCGGCTTGAATTTCGACTTCGCGCAATTGGGCGCGCAAGCGGCTGACGTTTTCCGTCAATTCGCTTAAAGAACTGCGCAAGGTGCCGACTTCATTCTCCAAGCGCGAACGTGAAATCGACACTTCACCAGCTTGATTGACCAAACGATCGAGTACATCGGCGCGCACCCGCACCAAAGTCACCGGTGCCGCCGGTGCCGCGGCTGCGCGCGCCGCGACCGCATGGAGCGGCGTCGCAAACGGCTGCACTACGCCACTCGGCAGGCTGGTCGGCACAGCGACAGGCTCGCTGACGGCCGCGACCTGGGCTTCTTGAAATTGGTCGAGCTCTTGCGCAGCCGTCAATACTTCGGGTAAGCCATCGTCGGCATACACTTCCGGGTGTTGCAAGCGATCGAACAATTGCATGCTCAAATCATGACGCGTCAACAAATCTTCGAGCAAAGGTCCACGTGCCGGAGCAGGGACGAGCATCAGATTTTCGATCCGTGTTTCCATGTCATGGATATGCTGTCCGAGTGCCATGGCACCGGCCATACGGGCACTACCTTTCATGGTGTGCATGAGCCGGGCGATCGCCTGCAAAGTGGCGGCATCATCGGGCTGCTCTTGCGAGCGGCGCAATAATTGCTCAATCATAGGCAAGAGATCGAGGCCTTCTTCGATAAACACCGGCAGTAAATCGAGATCGAGATCGTCCTTGATTTGCAAGGCCGAATCAGTCAGCTGCGCCGTGCTTGCCGGCGCATCGAACGCAGCAGCATGTCGTCCCTCAGGCAACGCTGCGACCAGTTCAGCGGCGCCAGCCACCCCGGCCAAATCGGCCAGGTCGAGTTTTTCATTGGTCGAGGTAATGAATTCTTCATCGGCACCGGCAGCGGAACGGGCGATCACGTCGGCCAGTAAGATCTCGAGTTGGTGCACCCGTTCGCTGGCAAATTCAGCAATTTCTGACAAGGCAAATTTCTGCAACATGTTGCGCGCGGTGTCTAAGGCCAGCTCGAGTAAATCATATTCACTCACCAACAACTCCACCGGATGGCGCTCCAGTCTTTGCAATACCATTTCCAAACTGTGGGCCAATTCTTGCAGCGGCTTGAGACCGACGGTGGCGGAACTGCCGGCTAAAGTATGGCTGGCATGGATCGCATGGGTGGTGACATGCCGATACGGTTCATGCCGCCATTCGGCGAAATCTTGCGACAGAAAACGCACGATTTCATCGGTCTCTGCCATATAAATTGAATACAGCGGCAGGCTGATTTCGAGCTCACCGATACGCTTGATATTGTCATCGAGACCAACGGCTGCGCGGCTTTGCTCGGGAAAACCGATGATTTGGGCACTGCTTGAGGCGGCAATGGATTCCGGCAGCACGCTTTCGAGCGGCGCAGCTTCGACGGTTTCTTCGGCCACTGCGGCTTCGGCTACGGCCGCTTCGATCTCTGCTTCTGCTGCCACTGCTGGTTGGTTCACTGTTTCTGCGCCGATGAACTCATCGGCCAGATCGGCTTCGGCTACGCTGGCGGCAGCGAGCTCGCTGGCCATCGCCGGTTCCAACTCGGTCACCAGCGAACTGGCCAACCAATCTTCCAGACTAGGCGTCGGCGACAGATCGAGCAGCGGCTCTGGTATCGGCGTGAGTTCACTCTGCGGCTCGGCCAGCGCCGCCAAGGTGGCGCTGGCAGTCTGCTGCGCGACATCGCTGGCCAGCAGTGCTTCAAAATCATCGGCGTCGGCGTCGGCCTCTGCTGGTACGGGTAAATCGAGCAGCAGCAATTCGTCGAGATCATCCGCCTTCGCGACAGTCGGCTCTTCGATCGCCGCCACCGCAGGCAGTGCCTCTGCTACTGGCGTAATTTCGGCAATCTCGGCCAGCTCGGCAATCTCACTATGCTCCGCCGGCAAGCCGGCTTGTAATCGCTCGGCAGCGGCAATCAGGGCCGCGCCATCGCGTGAGGAGTAAGCGCTTTGTTTGAGTTCGGCCACCCAGCGCGTCATTTCCAGCGCACTGTGTTCGAGCAAAGTATACAAAGCATCGCTGCCACTACGCGACTCCGACAACCACAGATTCATGACTTGCTCAACGCTCCACGCTGCCGCACCGAACACCGGCAAACCGACCATGCGGCTGCTGCCTTTCAAGGTGTGGAACGAGCGCCGCAAGCTGGTCAGATAGGCTTGGTTGTCGATGTCCTTGCGCGCGCTCGGCAACGTAAGTTCAACGAATTCCAGCACTTCTTCGGCTTCGGTGAGAAAAATATCGAGTAATTCGGCATCGACGGCGGCTTCGCTGTTCGGCAATACTACCGCCAGCAAAGGCTGGGATTCCGGATTAGCGATCGTCGCTGTCACGATGTCTTGCAAGTCGGCGGCTGAGTGTGGCTGGCCGGCTTGGCCGAGCAAATCGATGGCGGTGGCAGCACGTTCGCTGGCATCGGCATCGTCGAGCACATGGGCGACCGCGCGTTCGGATTCGAGCGAATCGATCAATTGCGTATGCAAGCTTTGGTCATCGGGATGGGCCGCCAGCGATACCGCCAAACGCGCCGATTCCTGCTGCTGCTGGGTCAATTCTTGTTCCGCCGTCGCCGCCGCCGGCAAGGCCGTCGTCAGTTCGAGTCCATTCGCTGGCAGTAATGCCTTGTTCGCCACCGCCTCGAGCAAGTTGGAACGGAACACTCCAGCCTCGGTATCAAAGCTGAATTTTTTCTTGGCCGTCTCGGGTTGCGACTGCAGAGTTTCGATGAAAAAACTCAGGGCACCGATATTTTGTGCCACCGTTTGATGCGTCTGGGCTTGGCCAGCGCGCTCCTCGGGGGCGGCGGCGGCCAATCCGGCGATCAATTGACGGGTATGTTCCACCGCTTGCATGGCGACATCTTGATCGAGCATCGCCAGCGCACCGCCGACTTGATGCAAGATGCTGTCGACCGAGCTCAGCGTGGCGGTCTGGCTAGTGTCGCGGAAGTAATCGTCGAGGATCTTTTCAACCTGGCGCAAGCTGGTTTGCATTTCACCGACCAACACCCCCATGGTTTGACGCTGCTGCGCTTCGCGTGAAATTTCGCCCATCCATGGCGCTTGTGAAGCCGGTTCATCACCCGATACCACCGACAACAAACGCGCCGTAATTTCGTCGGCACGCTCAGAAAAATGCGCCGGCAAGCGCGTAATTTGGTCCAATGCCGTTTCGATGAATAACAGGCTGGTGGCCAATTCCAAACCGAGTTTGCTGCTTTCGGCAGTGTGCGCGACATGGCGTGCGATGCCGCTCAATTCACGCAGCAGCTTGGCCAAGGCTGGGGCATTGAGCTGGCCACTGGTTTCGGCCAAGTCTTTCATTTTTTGCGAAAATTTGTCGGCCAGCGTGGTCTCACCATTGGCGATACGGCCCCACAAATTTTTCACCGTAGTCAATTGTTCTTTCGCCGTACTGAGTACGCCGGCGGCAATCTGACCGTAATTTTTTTGATTGTAATCGAGCGGCACTTGGTTGGCCAGCGAGTAGGCCTGGCGTATGCTGGCTACGAATGGTGAAGGTTCACTGACCTGTGCCAAGAAAAACAAGGCATCTCTGAGCAAGCGCTCCGGAATCGCCTGCACACCATCGAGCAAACGGCGAATTTGCAGGTTGATGCGACCGAAAATTTGTTTCACGTATTGCTGGTTTTCTATCCCACCCTGCGCCACCGCTTCGGCAAACGCCGACATCACCACCCAAAAGGCTTTGGCTTGTGGGTTACTCTGCATTTGCTCGATTTCTTTGAGCACGATGCGAATCGCTGCGGCCGCTTCTTGCTGTTGCGCCAGTTCTTTACTGGTCAGCAGTGTTAACAGTGCTTTTTCAAAACGTCCGCGCAAGCCGGTGTAATCGGCCGGTGCGCTTTGCAGCGTGACGGTCAGTTCCGGAATTTTTTCGCGCATCGATAAGGCAGGGAAAAACAGATCGGCCGGGTGAATCCGGTCGGCACCTTTGAGTTCCAACAGCGCGCGGTAATACGGAAACAAGCGCACCGGCTGATGTGCCGCGCCCGACAACAGATCTTCCAGATAACGCAAGACCGCATGGAAAGCATCGAGAATCACCTCAACATGCTCGGCACGCATTTCCAACTGTTCCATTTGCAAACGATCGATCACATCTTCTATCGTTTCCGTCACCATAGAGACACCGTCGATATCGACGATTTGCAAAGCACCGTGCGCTTGATGCAAGTAACTTTTGGCGTGCAACAGCGAAGTCGAGCGACTGTCTGCATCTTGCGTCAGTGCTTGCGTGAGCATTTTGCCCGCGTGGGTCACTGCTTCACGCACTTCCGCCATGACCCAGGAAAGCGGTCCGGTATCGAACTGTTCCTGGGCTTGTTGTGGCGAATTGGAAAAATCGACTGTCATGCGTACTCCGCAAACTCAAGAGGCGATGACATGCCGTCACCGCCTGGCAAATGTGATAGAACCTGACAACGGTTCTCAGATGGAAAAATCAGGCAGTGACGCGGAAACGTGAAACGGAATTTTTCAATTCTTCCGCTAACATCGCGAGCTGCTTAATGGAATCCGCCGTTTGTTGGGTGCCGCTTTGGGTTTGTTCGGTAATGGTCAGAATATGCTGAATATTTTGCGCCACACCATTGGCCGAGGTAGCTTGCTGTTCAGTAGCCAGAGAAATACCTTGAATCAGCTCGGCCAAACGGTTGGAAACGCTACGAATTTCCGACAAAGCCGTACCGGCCGCATCCGACAGTTTCGCCCCTTCGACCACACCCTGAGTGGATTTTTCCATCGCCGCCACTGCATCATGGGTATCGGTTTGAATGGTACGAACCAGCGCACCGATCTGTTTGGTCGCTTCGGCCGAACGTTCCGCCAAGCGCTGCACCTCTTCCGCCACCACCGAGAAGCCGCGCCCGGCTTCGCCGGCTGAAGCGGCTTGAATCGCTGCGTTCAAGGCCAAGACGTTGGTTTGTTCGGTAATATCGGAAATCAGTTCAGTGATTTCACCAATTTCCTGCGAGGATTCACCGAGACGTTTAATCCGCTTGGAAGTTTCCTGAATTTGTTCGCGAATTTCATTCATGCCCGAGATCGCATTTTCCACCGCATGCGCGCCTTGTTCCGCCGCTACCACCGACTGCCGCGCTACTTCGGCCGATTCATTGGCAGAGCGCGAGACATCGGTAATTTCGGCCGCCATGGCCAAAACGATTTGACCGGCATCAGAAATTTCACGCGATTGCTGTTCCGAAGCGTCAAGCAAATCGTTCGAAATATTCTGCGCCTGATTCGACGCCGCCGTCACTTGCTCAGCCGTATTGGTTACCCGCCCTACCAGACCGCGCAACTCTTCCACCGTGTAGTTAACCGAGTCGGCAATCGCGCCGGTAATGTCTTCGGACACCGTCGCTTGCACCGTCAAGTCACCATCAGCTACTTCTTGCAATTCATTCATCAGTCGCAAAATCGCTGCCTGATTCTGATCATTTGCTGCCTTCGCCTCGACTTCTTGTTGCTGCGCTTGCATCATCTGCGCAGCCGTGTCTTTTTGACGTTCATTCGCTTCTTTGGCGCGGTTACGGCTATCCTGCAGCAAAACCAAGGCAATCCCGACCGCAGCCAGCAAGGCAACGGCGGCCGACACCAGCATGAGCCAGAAGGAGGTGCTGACCGAATCTTGCTCGGACGTGTAAGCCTTTTGCAACTTGGTCAGCTTATCTTTCAACTCTTCGTTTTCATTAAACAGCAATTGTTCAGATTGTTTCGCTGCGATAAAGTTTTGCAAGTTACCGAGAATGCTCGAAACCGAGCCTTGATAATCGACGAAAGTCTTTTGCAATTCTTCCAGTTTATCGCGGGTATCGGCATCTTTACTCATACTCAGACGCAGTACTTCACTGCCTTTGAGGAAGCCGTCAACCAAATCGCGGAAGGTATTGGTATCTTTACCGAGCAAGAACGCAGTTTCCGGATTGACACCCTCGGAAGTCAGAAATTCATTGGCACTCCGACCTAAACGCTGAGTCAACATAACCAACTGGCCGGAGGCGGAAATTTCACGTGCGGAACCGCCGCCTTGTACTTTGAGCGTGGAAATTTGTTCGGTCAGTTCCAACAATACCGGCGAGAGACCATTGAGCTTTTGCAGTGTTTGACCAAAGCCGGTCAATTCTTTACGACGCAGCAAAATCGTTTCCGAGGCCTTGTTCGAGTTTTGCCAGCTTTTCACTGTTTCCATCAACACCGGTTCAAACGCGGCAGCGGCCTTGTCGACGTTACGGCCTTGATAATTACCGCCTTTGAGCAGAATATTCAAATCGGCATTAATTTCTTTGCGACTGTTTTCCAGCTGTTTAAACGCTTCAACATTACCTTGAATCGCATTCGGTGCCGCTTTACCGATACGTTGCGAGTGCATCAGCACGTCACCGGCAATCTGCACCTGAGTCGACACCAAGGCCGACTGACTGGCATTGAGCCAAACGAAAAACGCCCCGGCTACCAGCGCCAGCGCCATGGTAATCGAGAGCACGCGCATTTGCTGCTGCAAGCTCATCGCACCGATCAGTGGCAAGCGCAGATCGCCGCCTTTTTCCAGCGCATCACCGATGAAGGTCGCATCGGCGCGATTTTCTTGGCGAGTGAATGAGGCGGCGGGGGCGGCGTCAGGCGTGAGCATCTTCACATTGCTCGCTTCTTCCACGTCGACGGCATCCGCATTCGCATTCGCATTCGCAAAAGATCGTGCCACCACTTCTGCTCCGTCGATTGTCGGATTTTCTTTTCTTTTGGACAAGAACGGTAGATTAAATGCCATTACTGAGTCTCCTAAACGATGGACAAACTTTCAGTTTTGCTTGAAATACAAACTGAATGTGATAAACCGCAACAGTTGCAAAATCACTTTTGCACCAGACGCCGCATAAATCCCGGTGGGCCTTGCCCGCTGGAATCTGCGCCGCGCTTCCCTATAAGCCTATGTGCAAAAAATCCTGATCTTGTAGCAAGACCGACAGACTCAGTGCGTACCAAAAATTTCCATCCCGATCGCGGAATTTGCGCGATAACCACGCCCGCTGATCGTTTCCATGCTGGTCGAAGACGACTTCTTCCATATCAGCAATATTACGCAAGCCCAACACCTGCGAAACCAACAAGCCACTGTTGAACGCCAAAGCGGGAGCAAAAGCGACAATGCGCGAACTGGCATCGCGATTGGTCACATCATGTCCTTGAAAACGTGGCAAATCGACGACGCTGGTCAAATTACCGCGAATATTCGACAAACCGACATACCAGTCTTTAGTCAGAGGAACCGACATCAGCGAACCGGTACTGACGATTTCGCCGGATTCGCGCAAATCCAACAAGTAGCGCAAGGGCCCGACCAAGATACCCAACTGATTAACCTGGGTAAAGTCGCCACGTTGTGCTGCCTGCATACGCTCGACCAACTGCGCCTGAAATTCACGCAAGCGCGTGCGCCGCAAACCACGGGGAGCTTGTTTCGTTTCTACAGGAACAACGACAGGGTCATTCAAATTCTGGGGCATGAACGGATCCGAGAGGGTCTGACTGATAAGAAATCGGTGTAGGTCAGACCGCTGATCTACACCGCAGCGCTTAACCGAGCGCGGCTATTTTGGCCAACAATTCTTGCGGATCGATAGGCTTAACCAAATAATCGCGTGCACCTTGGCGCAACCCCCAAATACGGTCTGTTTCTTGATTTTTACTCGTGCAGATAATCACCGGCACATCTTGTGTTTCCGGATCTTTGGCGATCGCGCGCGTGATTTGGAAACCGTTTTGACCTGGCATGACCACATCCATCAAGATCAGTTGCGGTTTATCAGCCTTGATTTTAGCCAGGGCCTCTTCGCCGTTTTCTGCAGTCGAAACGGAAAAACCGTGCTTGACCAGCACGTCGGTCAGAAAATAGCGCTCTGTCGGCGAGTCATCCACTACTAAAATTTTCTGAATAGCCATATGTCTTACCTTACTTAAAACTGGAATAATCGACGCCGCCAAGTGGCAGCGCCATGTTTGAAAGCTTACTTCGTGTTCGATGCAGAGGTGTAATTCCTTACCGTTTTCAACAAGCTGTCTTTGGTAAACGGTTTGGTCAAATATTCGTCCGAACCGACCATGGCACCGCGGGCGCGATCGAACAGCCCATCTTTAGACGACAGCATGATCACCGGCGTATCGCGAAACTTGGCGCTTTTTTTAATCAAGGCGCAGGTTTGATAGCCATCGAGCCGCGGCATGAGGATGTCGCAAAAGATCAAATCCGGATGCGAGTCATTGATCTTTGCCAAAGCATCGAAGCCATCTTCGGCCAGCACAATCTTATATCCGGCTTGCCCGAGAAAGATCTCGGCCGACCGACGTATCGTACTGCTGTCGTCGATCACCATGATCTTCAAGTTTTCATCGCTAGCCGAAATTGACATAAAATCATCTCTTCACATTGAGTAGTAGCAAGCTGCCACTCTAACAAAGAAAGTTGCCGTAGCGCCTGTTTTTCCAACAATAAACTTTTAAAGCCAACCAAAAAAATACAAAAACGCGGTTAAATTACCACCATTTCAAAATCTTCTTTGCGTGCACCGCATTCCGGACAGGTCCAATTCATCGGCACATCTTCCCAACGGGTACCGGCAGCGATGCCTTCATCGACCAAACCTTGCTCTTCGGAATAGACCCAGCCACAGATCAGGCACATCCACGTTTTCCATTCCCCGCCGGCGTTTGCGCTGGTGCTTACGCTTGTGCTTATATTATCAATCACGACTAAAACCCTTCAATCAAGTAAAATATTCAACTTACCAAGTCCCCATCTGACGCGCAGATGCAAATCAACCCAACCGGCTATAGTAATCTACCCAACGTGCAAAACCAAATTTCTCCGCTTATTGTCAGCTTCGGCGCCGCCGATCCGGTTGCCGCCACCGGTTTATTCGCCGATTTAGCCACATTCGCAGCCATGGGCTGTCATGGCCTGCCCATCGTCACCGCCATTCTCACCGGTGACACCGCGCAGATCGACAGCATTCACGGCATGGAAGCCGATTTGGTCGATGAACAGGCACGCACCATACTCGAAGACATGGTCGTCACCGCCTTCAAGGTCGGGCAAGTCGGCAGCGTCGAGAATGTCACGGTGATCGCCGAAATCGTTTCTGATTACCCCGATTTTCCCATGGTTCTCGATCCCTTCAATACCGCCTTGACCGAACAAATCCCAGAAGCCGAAGACTTGGCGCTGGCGATACGCGAATTACTGATCCCTCAGGCCGGTCTGTTGCTGATTTCGGCGGTCGAGCTGGCGCGCCTGTCCGAAACTTGGAAAGACAATGCCGAAGCCGAAGCCGACGACTTAAGCGTTGATGCCATGACCCTGATCGAATCCGGCTGCCAATTTGTGCTCGTCACCGGCACGCCCGGTGCGACCGGCGAGGTCGCCAACACCCTCTTTGGCGAAACCGGCCAAGTACGCAGAGACGTATGGCCGCGCATCCCCGGTTCGTTTGCCGGGGCCGGGTCAACCTTATCGGCTGCCATCACGGCTTTACTGGCCAATGGCTTGGAAATTCCCGAAGCAGTACTCGAAGCACAAGAATTCACCCAAGCTGCAGTCAGCCATGCGCAACAACTGGGTATGGGAAAAATGATTCCCGACCGGTATTTCTGGGCCCGCGAAAGCGACTAAGCCAAGCGCGCGCTCAGGCGACCTGCGCTTGCCACTCCTTATTTTATCCAAAGTGATTACCATGAACAATAATGAAATCCTGTTTGCCCGTGCCCAGAAAACCACTCCGGGCGGCGTCAACTCGCCGGTACGAGCGTTTCGTTCAGTCGGCGGCACACCGCGTTTCATCCGCCGTGCCGAAGGTGCCTACTTCTGGGATGCCGAAGATCGACGTTACATCGACTACATCGGTTCCTGGGGCCCGGCCATCGTCGGCCATGCCCATCCTGAGGTAGTCGCAGCGGTACAAGAGGCGGCGGCACGCGGCCTGAGTTTCGGTGCGCCGACCGAAGGCGAAGTCTTGATGGCCGAAGAAATTTGCCGACTGGTACCGGGCATAGAACAAGTGCGCTTGGTCTCGAGCGGTACGGAAGCGACCATGAGCGCGCTGCGTTTGGCACGTGGCGCCACCAAACGCGACAAAATCATTAAATTCGAAGGCTGCTACCACGGCCATGCCGACGCCTTGTTGGTGAAAGCCGGCAGCGGCTTACTCACCTTCGGCAATCCTACCTCGGCCGGGGTGCCGGAAGATTTCAGCAAACACACGCTGGTGCTCGACTATAACAATTGCGAGCAACTCGAAGAAGTATTCGCCCGCATCGGCGACCAAATCGCCTGCATCATCGTCGAGCCTATCGCCGGTAATATGAACCTGATACGCGCGAGCGCAGCATTCATCGCCACCATGCGCCGTTTATGTACCGAACATAAAAGTATTCTGATTTTCGATGAAGTCATGTGCGGCTTTCGCGTCGACTTACACGGTGCACAAGCGCTGTATGGTGTGGTCGCCGATCTGGTATGCATGGGCAAAGTCATCGGCGGCGGTTTGCCGGTGGCGGCCTTCGGCGGCAGCGCCGCATTGATGGGGCATATGGCACCGCTGGGCGGCGTGTATCAAGCCGGTACCTTGTCCGGCAATCCGGTGGCGGTGGCGGCTGGCATGACCACGCTGAAAATCATACAGCAAGCGGGCTTCCATGAACTGCTGAGCCAACGCACACGGCGCTTGGTCGATGGCTTATCGGCAGCGGCCGCCGCCGCTGGCGTCACATTTTGCGCCGATGCCGTCGGTGGCATGTTCGGCCTGTATTTCGCCGCCAGCATTCCAGACTCGTATGCCGCCATGATGGCCAGCGACAAAGAAAAATTCAATCGCTTCTTCCATCTCATGCTCGACGCCGGCGTCTATCTGGCCCCCTCAGCCTTCGAAGCCGGCTTCGTCTCGATTGCGCATGATGAAGCCATCATCGACGCCACCATCGCGATTGCGGCGACAGCTTTTGCGCAGATGGCAGCATAAGCAAAGCACGCTTACACGCGAAAATTCACCTGCCCTGGCCGCTGCGGCAAATGCAATTGCGTTTGCACGCGCGGCGTTGCGCTGATCACGACGCCGCGCCGTATCACGTAACGGCGTACCGGCCGCAAACGTAAGGCTTCGATCGTATCGCCGGCATCGAGAATGACAAAATCAGCGTGGCAGCCGAGCTGCAAACCATAGCCTTCGAGCCCGAGGATACGCGCCGGTGTCGTCGTGATCGCGGCAAAGCAGGCACGCATGGCGGCACGCCCGGTCATCTGCGCTACATGCAAACCCATCTGCGCCACTTCCAACATATCGGCGCTGCCGAGGCTGTACCACGGATCCATCACGCAATCATGACCAAACGCGACATCTATTCCGGCCGCCATCAATTCCGGTACTCGCGTCATGCCACGTCGTTTCGGATAGCTGTCGTGCCGCCCTTGCAGTGTGATATTGATGAGCGGGTTGGCGATCGCAGCGACGCCAGCCTCACGTATCAGCGGCAGTAATTTACTGACATAATAATTATCCATCGAATGCATCGAGGTCAGATGCGATGCCGCCACCCTACCCTGCATGCCGAGTCGATGGCTGTGAAAGGCCAAGCTTTCAATATGGCGCGATTGTGGATCATCCGACTCATCGCAATGCATGTCGACACGCAAGCCTTGTTCCGCCGCGAACTCGCACAGCAAGCGTACCGATTCTGCCCCCTCAGCCATGCTGCGTTCGAAATGCGGAATGCCGCCAACCACATCGACTCCCAGCGCAATCGCACGACGCAAATTCGTCATGGCATTTTTACTGCGCAACAGTCCATCTTGGGGAAACGCTACTAATTGCAAATCGAGATAGGGTGCAACCAAGCGCCGCACCTCCAACATCGCTTCGACGGCCAGCAAACGATCATCGCAAATATCGACATGCGAACGAATCGCCAGCAAGCCTTTGCCGACGGCCCAATCACAGTAACGCAGCGCGCGCGCAATCAAGGCATCTTGCGTCAGAGTCCCCATAATTCTATGCCCTCCAGCAAGGTGCCGGATTGATTATGCCGCGGCAAGCCGAGGCTGAGCACCGCATCGAGGTGGAAATGCGCATCGACAAATGGTGGACTGAGTAAATCGCCAGCGGCATCGAGTTCAGGACAATCAGATACCGCCAGTGCCGGGCCGATAGCGGCAATGCGGCCGTCGCGCACCAAGATGTCGATGCCGTGTTGCCCATCGGGCAGGGTGGCATTGCGAATCACCAATTCAGACATGTTTGATCCTTTTCATTAAAGTTACAAAAACCCCGCACTCCGATACCTATCCTACGGCATAATCCGACAACAGAAAGGCAGGAATGTTATGGCAACCATGAAGCAGGTCGCGCTCAAAGCGCGCGTCTCCACCACTACCGTATCTCATGTGATCAATAATACCCGCGTTGTCAGCGACGAAGCGCGCGCGCGCGTGCTGGCGGTGATCAAGGAGTTGCGTTATATTCCCAGTGCTGTTGCGCGCAGCCTCAAGAACGATCGCACCCATACCTTCGGCATGATGATTCCGAACAACTCTAACCCGTATTTTGCCGAAGTGATACAGGGAATCGAAGCGGCGTCGTTCAAACTCGGCTATAACATTATTTTGTGTAATTCTGACGATGATCCCAAGAAGCAAGCCGCCTATGTGCGCGTGCTCATGGAAAAACGGATTGATGGCTTGATTCTGGTTTCGTCCGGTAGCGATGAAGAGTTAACGCAATTGCTAGCCGATGAAGGGATACCGAAAGTCTTGGTCGATCGCGAAGTAAGCGGTGTGCTGGCCGACTTTATTGAAGCCGATCATGTACAGGGTGGCTACGATGCGACGCGCTATCTGCTTGGTCTCGGACATCGCCGTATCGCCTGCGTCGCCGGACCCGATACGCTGCTGCCGAGCGGCGGGCGGGTGGCCGGTTACCAACGTGCACTGAGCGAAGCCGGCATTGCCCATCGCGACAGCTATTTGGTCCACAGCGACTTCACCAGCCAAGGCGGATTTCTCGCCTTTCAAACACTATTAGCCCTGCCGGAACGGCCAACGGCTATTTTTGCCAGTAATGATTTGATGGCCATCGGTGGTATCTGCGCCGCCACGCAAGCTGGCTTTAGCATTCCGCAACAACTGTCTGTGGTTGGTTATGATGATATTGCTTTGGCTTCATTCAGTACGCCGCCGCTGACCACGATTGCCCAGCCCAAACATGCCATAGGCCAATTGACGGCGCAAATTTTAGTCGACCGCATCGCCTACCCGGAAACCCCGTTACGACGTGAAATGCTGCCATCGACATTAGTCGTGCGGCAATCAAGCGGTGCCGCACCAATAACAAGCAGCGATTAAGGCGATTACCGAGCGACGAGTTGCAAGAGCCAAGTGTTTTGCAACTCACTGACAATACGCAAGCCAACTTGCAATAGCAACAAAGCCACCATAGGCGAAAAATCGAGACCGCCTAAGGCCGGCAAGACCCGGCGCAGCGGCGCGAGCAGCGGCGCATTGAGGGCACGGATGAATGGTGCCAAGGGTGCAGCCGGATTGACCCAACTGAAAATCGCCTCAAGCACAAGCAAGGCCATCAAGCCGTACAAACCCCACTGCACAATGCGAAAGAAAGCCAAGCTGGCGATGAGCAGCGGCGGAAACTGCGCACGCAAGGCAAACGACAGCGCCACCGACACCAGCGCGACCAACAGCGCCGCGATCAAACTGGCCCAATCGTAACCGCGAAAACCCGGCACCAGGCGGCGCATCGGATGCACCAACCAATCCGTCATCTGAAAAATTGCCTGTGCCAAGGGTGCTGGCGGCCGCAAACGCTGCGCCTGTATCCAGAAGCGCAAGAGTAAAAAACCAGCTAACAAGCCGGTCACCGCATCAATGATAAAGCTGAAAATATCTTGCAACACACATAGCCTTTATTAAAAAAAACCCACCGGGTGACAGAATCACGCAGTGGGTATTGTGCCTCAAACCGTCCGGGCATCCAAGCATAACGAATTACGCCGGACGAATTCCGGTTGGGAAAGGCCATGCGGCGTTCGCACTGACAACAGTTTTGACGTCAGATGTCGCGGCTTTTTTTGCTACCGGCTTTTTAACGGCTGGTTTGGCTACGGCTTTCTTGACTGCCGGTTTGGCAGCTGGGGCGGCTTTAGCAACGACCGCTGGTTTAGCAACGGCTTTCTTAACGACGGCGACTTTTTTCACGGCTGTTTTAGCAACTGCCGCTACTTTTTTTGCCGCAGCAACAGGTTTGGCGGCGACTTTAGCGATCGCTTTTTTAGCGACCGGTTTGACGACTGCTTTTTTCACTGCTGGTTTGGCGACTACTTTCGCGAGCGCTTTTTTGGCGACTGCTTTGGCAGTTGGTTTTGCTGCGGCTTTTGCCAGCGCCTTTTTAGCCACTGGCTTCGCGACGGCTTTAACTGCTTTCACAGGCTTGGCTGCTTTGAGCGCTTTCACAGCCTTGACTGGTTTTGCTGGTTTTGCTGCTTTGACTGCTTTGACTGCTTTGACTGCTTTGACTGGCTTGGCTGCTTTCACAACTTTTACAGCTTTCACAGCTTTTACTGGCTTAGCTGCTTTCACTGCTTTCACTGCTTTCACTGGCTTGGCGACTGCTTTCACAGCCTTGACTGCCTTGACAGGTTTCACTGCAGCTTTAGCAGCCGGCTTAGCGGCGACTTTAGCGAGCACTTTTTTAAGCGCTGGCTTAGCGACTGCTTTAACCGGCTTGGCTAAGACTTTCGTCGGTTTGACAGCTTTCGCAGCGACTTTCACTGCTTTAACTGGTTTAACTACCGCAGCAGGTTTTGCTGCGACTTTTTTTGCTACAGGTTTCTTCACTGCAGCTTCGCTTGCCGACATTTTCGGTGCTGTTGCCATTTTGTTTCTCCTTCGATCGAGATGGAAAAAATCATATAAAAATTAAATCCGCTCTATCCTTTCAAGCGAATTATTCATCGGCACAAACATGCATGCTGTTTGCGCTAATGAATCCGGAACCGGCTCAACTGCTGCATCCCCTCTTTCAATGCAGCACTTGAGCCATATGGGTGGCAAGGCCGAAGCCGTGTGCGGCACAGTGTGCGGCGCAACATCCGCCCTCACCCGCGCCCGCATCACGACAGCTCGTGCGCTGCCCTTACTATTACTGTCGAGTCCAGCGGCAGGCGCAAATCTGTCCGCTTTCAACCCATTAATCAATTTAAAAAACGCAGCTTAAAAAAACGCTGCTGTTACTATGCTGGCTGAAAAACCCCGGGTACAAAGCCAAAAACCGCAAGACCCGGCCTTGCCAGGTATTGCGGCACTAACAGTTCAGAGTAATGTAATCTTTGACTGTCCATTCAGTTTGGTCAGGCCTCTCGGGTTTTACATCTTGTGCAAACCATGAGCATTCCTTTGCAGGGAACCGGGGGCGCTGTGTATTATCAGCTGCTACTCCCAGTTGAGGGCTCCACCGGTTTGATACTCAATCACGCGTGTTTCAAAAAAGTTGCGCTCTTTTTTCAGGTCTATCATTTCGCTCATCCACGGAAATGGATTTTCCTCATGAGGGAACATCGCATCCAGACCGATTTGTTGTGCGCGTCGATTTGCAATGAAGCGCAGATATCCTTTGAACATGGGAGCGTTCAATCCTAACACTCCACGCGGCATTGTATCCTCTGCGTAGCGATATTCCAACTCCACCGCACGCAAAAACAACGATTTAATTTCATCGCGAAATTCAGCGGTCCACAAATGCGGATTTTCCATCTTAATCGTATTGATCAGATCGATCCCAAAATTACAATGCATCGATTCATCGCGCAAAATATATTGATACTGCTCAGCCGCGCCCATCATTTTATTCTGCCGACCGAGCGCTAAAATCTGCGTGAAGCCGACATAGAAAAACAAGCCTTCCATCAGACAAGCGAAGACGATCAACGAACGCAATAAAGTCTGATCGGTTTCCGTCGTGCCGGTCTTGAATTCCGGATCGGTCAAGACATCGATGAAAGGAATCAGGAACTGATCTTTATCACGAATCGATTCGACTTCATTGTAAGCATTGAAAATTTCGCCCTCATCAAGCCCCAGCGATTCGACAATGTATTGATACGCGTGCGTATGAATGGCTTCTTCAAAAGCTTGGCGCAACAAATACTGGCGGCATTCCGGCGCAGTAATGTGACGATAAGTACCCAACACAATATTATTTGCTGCCAAGGAATCGGCCGTCACAAAGAAACCGAGGTTACGCTTAACCAAGCGGCGCTCATCGTCGGTCAGACCATTCGGGCTTTTCCAAAGTTCAATATCACGCTGCATATTGATTTCTTGCGGCATCCAATGGTTAGCGCAACCGGCCAGATACTTATCCCAAGCCCATTTGTATTTGAATGGTACTAACTGATTGACGTCGGTCTGACCATTGATGATACGTTTATCAGCCGCATTCACGCGCCGCGCCACATCTTCCGTACTGACTTGCTCGACCAGCGGCGCAACCGGTGCCGCTGGCGTGGTATCGATACGCACGGCCGGTTGGGGTAGCGTGGCTGGCGTTACTTCTTCGTCCCAAGATAACATTTCTTCATTCCTTCAATTGAGAGAGGCACTACGTTGCACTGCAACGTAGCAAAACAATTACTGACAAGCTTCGCATTCTTCGAAACCGCTGTCGCCTGGACGTAACATACAGGCCGGACCATCCGGTTCCGCTGCCGCCGTTACTGCCGGCGCAGCGTGGTAACTGCTGCTGGCACCATCCACGCTAACGGCATTGAGTGCACCGGTTTTCGAGGTCGATTTTTCGGTATGGGTGGCACCGATAGTGCGCAAGTAGTAAGTCGTTTTCAAACCGCGCAACCAAGCCAGCTTATAGGTTTCGTCGAGTTTTTTACCGGAAGCGCCGGCCATGTAAATATTGAGCGACTGGGCCTGATCGATCCACTTCTGGCGACGCGAAGCGGCTTCCACCAACCACGATGGGCTGATTTCAAACGCGGTCGCATACAATTGGCGCAAATCTTCAGGGATGCGGTCGATTCTGGCCAAGCTGCCGTCAAAATACTTGAGATCGGCAATCATGACTTCATCCCACAAGCCACGCACTTTCAAATCGCGCACCAAGTGTTCATTGATCTCGGTGAATTCGCCCGAGAGGTTAGACTTGACATACAAGTTCTGATAAGTTGGCTCGATACAGGCCGAGACGCCGATGATATTCGAAATAGTCGCCGTCGGTGCAATGGCAACGCAGTTCGAATTACGCATGCCATATTGCTTGATGCGATTGCGCACCAGCGACCAATCCATACTCGAAGAAAAATCAACTTCCAGATAGCCACCGCGTTCATCGGCCAATAATTGCAGCGAATCTTGCGGCAGAATGCCACGATCCCACAAGGAACCAGGGTAAGAGCTGTAGGTGCCGCGCTCTTCCGCCAATTCAGTCGAAGCCAAATAAGCGTAGTAGCACACTGCTTCCATCGAGGTGTCGGCGAACTGTACCGCTTCCATCGTGGCGTACGGCACACGCATCATGTGCAGGCAGTCTTGGAAACCCATGATGCCCAAACCAACTGGACGATGACGCAAATTCGAATCACGCGCTTTTTGCACCGCATAGTAGTTGATGTCGATGACGTTATCGAGCATGCGCATGGCAGTACGTATGGTCTTTTGCAGCTTGACGTGATCGAGCTGGCCGTTTTTCATATGCGCCGGCATATTCACGGAACCCAAATTGCAGACCGCGATCTCGCTGTCATTGGTATTGAGCGTGATTTCAGTACACAGGTTGGACGAGTGAACCACGCCGACGTGTTGTTGCGGAGAACGAATATTGCAAGGATCTTTGAACGTGATCCAAGGATGCCCGGTTTCGAACAGCATCGATAGCATCTTGCGCCACAAATCCAAGGCCGGGATTTTTTTCGACAGTTCCAACTCACCGCTGGCGGCTTGCGCTTCGTAAGCGAGGTAGGCGCTTTCGAAGGACTTACCGAATTTATCATGCAAATCCGGCACATCGGAAGGCGAGAACAGAGTCCAGTCGCCTTTTTCCATGACGCGTTTCATGAACAGATCGGGAATCCAGTTCGCCGTATTCATATCATGCGTACGCCGACGGTCATCGCCAGTGTTTTTGCGCAGATCGAGAAATTCCTCGATATCCATATGCCAGGTTTCGAGGTAGGCGCAGACCGCACCCTTGCGCTTGCCACCTTGGTTTACCGCGACCGCCGTGTCATTGACTACTTTCAGGAATGGCACCACACCCTGCGATTTGCCATTGGTACCTTTAATATGGGCACCGAGCGAACGCACCGGTGTCCAGTCGTTACCGAGACCGCCGGCATACTTCGCCAGCAAGGCATTTTCCTTGATCGCATCATAGATACCGCCGAGATCATCGGCCACGGTGGTCAGATAGCAAGACGACAATTGCGAGCGCAAGGTGCCGGCATTGAACAAAGTCGGCGTCGAACTCATGAAGTCGAAGCTAGACAACAAATTATAGAACTCGATGGCACGGCCATTGCGGTCTTGTTCCTCCAATGCCAAGCCCATCGCCACCCGCATGTAAAACGCCTGTGGCATTTCGATGCGGGTACCGCGCATGTGCAGGAAATAACGGTCATACAGGGTTTGCAAACCGATGTAACTGAATTGCAGATCGCGATCAGCGACCAAGGCTTGTGCCAAGCGCGCCAGATCAAACTCGGCCAACTTGGTATCGAGTAATTCGGCAGCAATGCCTTTTTGTATGAATTGCGGAAAATAAGTCAGGTATTCGCCCGCTGCATGCTGTTGAGCAACCTCTTTACCGAACACTTCTTTACGAATCGTATGCAGCAACAGACGCGCCGTCACTTGGCTGTAGGCCGGCTCTTTTTCCATCAATGCGCGCGCGGCCAGAATCGCTGACTTATGCAATTCTTCCACCGGTACACCGTCGTACAGATTTTTCAGGGTTTCCGTCAGTATCGCTTCCGGATCGGCCAATTTATCTAGACCGACGCAGGCTGCCGTGATCAAGGCACGCACTTGTTCGATATCGAGCGCGGCACGTTGGCCATCGATGAGCACATGAATCTGCGGCAATTGCGCTTGCGAAGCTTGCTGCGCCGCGCGCTGCAAGCGGCGTTCTTCCTGGTGCTTGGCACGATACAACACGTAAGAGCGCGCCACATCATGCTCACCCGAACGCATCAAGGCTAATTCGACCTGATCCTGGATATCTTCAATATGGAAGGTGCCACCGCTTGGTTGGCGACGCAACAGCGCCGTCACGACTGCCGCACTCAACTGCTCGACCAATTCGCGCACGCGCGCCGAGGCCGCGCCTTGGCCGCCATTGACGGCTAAAAAGGCCTTGGTCATGGCGATCGCAATTTTCGACGGTTCAAATCCAACCACCGCACCATTGCGTCGTATCACGCGAAATTCGCTGTAACTGCCGCCGGCAGTTGCAGCAGTCGCTACAGCGCTGCCTGCAGCGCCGCTCAATGAAGTAGGAATCGATGTTTCTGTGGAAGGGTGCATTATGCCTCCGGAATCGGTTAGTTCTTGCTGCCTCATATCTGCATCACAGACCAAGGCGGCGCTCGGGGTTAGTTCGGGTATTACGCATCAGTACGGACCGCTGATCACGGGAAAAATCAGGTAGTGTCAGGATGTTGAATTCAATTGAAATCGCCAACAAGTAGGCATGGTTAAACAAGCTGAAACAAAAACCAAACCACTACATGTAGTACACAATTTTCGAATAGCCCTAATTGTAGTACCCAACCCTCCGCCTATGCAACCAATTTTCCGCCCAAGAAAGGAATTATATTTTATTAAAAATTCCTATTTGGTAATTGACTTTCGAGAGCGTCCAGAAAACTCGGGCGCATTGGGTAAGTAAGCGCTAACAAGTCAGGGCAAACGATGGAGAACGATGATTTCGTGGAAGTGTGTTGCTGCCGCTGGCGCGCCTTACTCGTCAATTTTGAGTTTTTGTATTTGATAGCGCAACTGCCGGAAACTGACACCGAGTAAATCGGCCGCTTGAGTGCGGTTATGATTGGTTTGTACCAAGGCGCGGCGTATCATCTCGCGTTCCAAATTGCTTAAAAAATCCGGTAACATGCAGGGTAAAGTCGGCGCACAGAACAGATTTTCCAACCCGGCCGGCGCGACCGTCCGCAACACCAGATCATCGACCTCGATGCAGGCATCATCGGCAAAAGCAATCGCCCGTTCCAGAATATTTTCCAACTCGCGCACATTACCCGGGAATCCGTAGGTGCCCAGGCGCTGTAAGGCCGCAGCGGAAATCGCCACCTCGCTGCCGCCGAACTTACCTAAGATGGCAGCAGCCAATTCGCCCACATCTTCCAGGCGCTCGCGTAAAGGCGGCAGATGCAGCTCGATCACATTGAGACGGTAATACAAATCTTGGCGAAAGCGCCCTTGGGTAACGCAACTGGCCAAATCCTGATGGGTGGCGCTGATGATACGCACATCGACCGCTTCTTCGGCCGTCGCGCCGACCTTACGTATGCTGCGCTGCTGTATCGCGCGTAATAATTTGACTTGCATCGCCAACGGTAAATCGGCCACTTCATCGAGCATCAAGGTGCCGCCGTTAGCCGCTTGAAAAAACCCTTCGCGGTCTTCCGTGGCTCCCGTGAACGCGCCTTTGCGGTAGCCGAAAAATTCTGCTTCCATCAGCATTTCCGGAATCGCACCGCAATTGACGGCGATGAAAGCTTGCGCCGCGCGCGCGCTGCTGCCATGAATTTCTCGCGCTGCCAGTTCCTTGCCGCTGCCCGATTCGCCGGTAATGATGACCGGTGCCATGCTGCGTGCCAGCCGCACGATCTGCGCGCGAACTTGCTGCATGCCGGCCGATTGGCCGATCAAAAATGAAGCGGCAACCGGATTACTTGGTGCCGGCGTCGCTACCGCGGTGTGCAGTTCCAGCGCCGAACGTACCAGCTTGCGCAAATGTTCCAATGCTACCGGTTTGGAGACGTAATCGAAGGCCCCGGCCTTGAGCGCCACAACGGCATTGTCGGCGCTGCCGAAGGCGGTAATCACGGCGATCGGCGTGTTTTTATACAGCGCATTGACCTCATCGACCAATTCCATGCCGTGCCCATCGGGCAAACGCATATCAGTCAATACCAGCGCATAAGTATTTTTGGCCAGAAACACACGCGCCGCGCCGACCGTTGCGGCGCTGTCGACGTCGAGCCCCATCTTGATGAGAGTAATTTCCAGCAGTTCGCGCAGATGCGCCTCATCATCCACCACCAAAATACGCGGGCAGTTTGTGGTGCCAATCATGCTCATGCGTTCATTCCCGAAAAAGTGATGACAAACCGCCCGCTCGGCTCAAGCTTGTCCGAGTCAACCCTGTATTCGTAGTCCAGCAGTGCCTGATTATTGAGACATAATTCACGTGCCATATACAAGCCCAAACCGGTACCCATGCGCGAGGTAGTGTAAAAAGGCTCGAATAAATGCGCCCGTACATCATAGCTGATGGTCGGGCCGTCGTCTTGAATATGTAACTCTTGGCGTCCGCTGGCGTTGACCGTGGCATACAGGCAGATGCTGCCTGGTTTGCCGCTGGCATAGCGTAGCGCATTCGACAACAGATTGGCGACGATCTCGAATAAATGTCCGGGATCAAAATTAACTTGAAAATCCGCCGCGCTGCCGATCTGAACCAAGGCCACCGATACCTGCTTGGTTTCGATGAAATCGTCGACACATTCGCGCACCACTTGCATGAGCCAGTAGGGTGCGACATCATTGCGTGCTTTGCGCGACAACCTCAGTATATCTTCGATCAATTGATTTAAACGTGCCACATTGTCATCGATAATTTTAAGCAAGCGCATGGCCTGCAACTGCGGCGTCGGCAGTTGGGCGATATCCTCGCCGAGCAGTGCCGCAGCATACGAGATCGATGATAAGGGGTTTCTGACTTCATGCGCAATGCTGGCCGTCAGCCGGCCCATCGATGCCAATTTCAATTGCTGTGCCTGATTTTCAATATCCGACACATCCTGCATGAATATAATAATATGGCCAGTGCCGACATCGACACGCTTGCCAAGCTCGGCGACGCCGATGAAGCGTAATTTGAGATGCGTAACAAATTGCACATGCTCGGGGCGCCCGGCCGTGCCAGGCAGAGTCAGACCGGAACGCAGTGAAGCTTTCGCTTCATCCGGGGAACACGAAATCGACACAAAAGATATCCGGCCAGCCGCTCCCGCCATACCTGCAGTTTTGAGATCAGTGAGTGCATCGACCATCGGCCGCAAAGCCGGCACATCGAGCAACTTGACCCCAACCATTTGCTGGTGCAAATTCCCCCCCAGCATGCGCTCGGCAGCCGGATTGATTTCGAACATGGCACCACCCTGATCGAGCACCAAAATACCATCGCCCATATCGGCGATCACCACTCGGTTAATTTCCTGCTGTACTGCCAATTCGGCACCGCGCTGATCGGCCAATTGTTCCTGGCGTATCAAATTACTGGCCAAACGATTGACCACGTAGATAACAGCAAAATATGAAGCGCCGAACAAACCGGCTTGCGACAGCAGATTGCCGTCATCGAATTCAAACGACTGATACAGCGCGACGATCAATAACAGCAGGCTGACGAGGGAACAAAAAAAGAAGGCCCAGACCAAGGGCGATAAGATCGCCACCCCAGCCAGTGGAAATAAAAACAAAATGCTCAAACCGCCTTTGGCACCGCCGGAAGCCAGATACAGCGAAGCGATGACGATAATATCGAGGGCGATCTGACTGAAGAGCTGGATAATGAAATGCCGCGTATGCAGCAATTTGAGGACGGTATAGCCGATACTGCTGAATAAGTAAAAAAAACAGATGTCGCGAGCGGCCATATGAGCAAACGCCCAGACTTCCCGACCGCTGCGCAAATTCAACAAAAACAATAGGCACAATGCTACGATGATGCGCGAGATATTGAGGGTTTGCAGCGAACGCCAGAACGATGGCGTCGGCCGCAAAAACTCCGCCAACAGAGCCGACATGGGCTCAGGCGCGCGCGCTGTCAATGCAGTTCGGCATGCGCCGATGAACAGTAAGTTTCTTGATGACGAAACACGGCTTCCGAAGTCGGCAAATAAATATGGCAATGCGCGCAGCACACCATATCCTCGGCCTCGGCCCCAGCCGCTGGCCGACCGACCGGCGGCGCAGGCGCTGCTTGAACCGGGTCGGCTTCAGGCTTACCACGACCTTTTTTGCGCAACGCTAAAATCACCAGGAAGGCCAAGGCCAACCAAACCAATAATCTCATACCAAACTCCTGTGCAGCAATACTTCCAAAACAAAACGACTTCCCACATACGCCAGCAGCAAACTCAGAAAGCCGGTTAGCGTAAAACTGAGTACAGTCTTACCGCGCCAACCACGCCAGTGCCGACCTGCCAACAGAATAGCAAACAGCAGCCAAGACAATAAGGACAAGATAGTTTTATGGTCCCACTTGAAGGCAACGCCAAGAAATTGCTCGGAAAATACGACGCCGGTCAGTACCGTCAACGTCAGCAAACAAAATCCGAGGAAAATCAAACGAAACAAAATTTTTTCCATGGTCAGCAGCGCCGGCAAGGTATCGATCACCGCAACGAGCCAAACCGGCAGCGGGCGCACGCGCAATTTATGCAAGTGCTTATCTTGCAGGCGCATGATAACGGCGTGAAAGGCGGCGATGGTTAAGGTACTGTAAGCCAGCAAGGCCACCGCTACATGCCAAGGAAACATCCAGGTTTTACCGCTGAGCGAGATCAGTTGTCCGGGGAAAAACACCGGCAAGACGACAAACACGATTGCCGGCGGAAAGATCAGCCACTTCATCGCCACCAAAGAGAAATTACGGTTTTCCAGCAAATACACGGCGACCGTGATCCATAGCGCCGACGACAACATCGCGGCAAAGCCAATGCGCAAGGCGCTGTCGGCAAACACATTCAAAACCAGAGAGCTTCCGTGCAGCAACCACGCGCACAGGCTCAGCCCGAGTACCAAGCGAGGCCGCGAAGCAGGAATGAAAAGCAAGGCCAGATACGATCCGGCAGCCAAAAGCGCTGAATAAATTTGCATCATTCGAGTTTACACTATCTCGGTGTTTTTTTTTGACGTTTGCATCATACTATTGCGCTGCGTAGAGATGGCTTGAGCGTGCGCCGGCTGGCCGCCGTAGCATTCTAGTGATATTTTTTTGAACTTTCCAAGCAAGCTAGTGGTCTCTACCCTTCGCACCAATGAAAAAAGATATATGATTGGCAATGACTTGCTGGCCACAAGCCGGCATCATGCATGCCATGTTGACCCTCCTTACCTTTGGATAATGATGAAAAAGATATTAATTCCTCTGGCCCTGCAAGTCATCAGCAGTGTTGCCCAAGCCGATGAAGGCATGTGGATGCCACAACAATTACCGCAAGTCAGCGCGCAATTGCGCGCCGCCGGTTTGCAGCTCGACCCCGCCACGCTCACCAAGCTGACTGAATTCCCTATGGGTGCCATCGTCAGCCTCGGCGGTTGTTCGGCCTCCTTCGTCTCACCGCAAGGTTTGGTGATCACCAATCATCATTGCGTCTATGGCAGCGTGGCGCACAATTCCACGCCGGCTAACAATTTGCTGGCCAATGGTTTTTTGGCACATCAATTGAGCGAAGAATTGCCAGCCGCGCCGGGCGCACGTATTTTCGTCACCAAAGAAGTTAATAAGGTCAGTAGCAAAGTCATCGATGCGCAGGTCGCCACACTGAGCGGCAAAGCCCGCCTCGATGCCATCGAAAAAAACAGCAAAGCCTTGGTGGCCGCGTGCGAAGCCGATGTTGGCCATCGCTGCACGGTCTACCCTTACTATGGTGGGCTCGACTATTATCTGATCAAGCAGCTGGAAATTCGCGATGTCCGTCTGGTCCATGCGCCGGCCGAAGGCATAGGTAAATTCGGTGGCGACACCGATAACTGGATGTGGCCGCGTCATACCGGCGACTATGGTTTTTATCGCGCCTACGTCAGCAAAGACGGCAAGGCCGCCGACTACAATAAAGACAACGTCCCTTACCTACCGCAGCACTTCCTGAAACTGGCCAAAGACGGCCTCAAAGAAGGCGATTTCGTGATGGCGCTGGGCTACCCGGGCCGCACCAATCGCCATCGCTTACCATCGGAAGTCGCGCATACCTTCAGTTGGAGCTATCCGAGCTATGTCAGTTCCTCGGCCGAAGCACTGGCCATCATCGCGCGCGAAACAGCCAGCGACCCCGATGCCAAGCTCAAGTATGCCAGCCAAGTTGCCGGCATCAATAATTACTATAAAAATCGCCAAGGCATGCTCGAGAGTTATGCCAACAGCGATTTCCTGGCCCGGAAAACCAGCCAACATGAAGCCCTCAAAAGCTGGGTCAACAGCGATGCCACGCGCCGCCAAACCTATGGTGCCGACATCGCCCGGATCGAGCAATTGATCAGCGAACGCGATGCCAGCGAGCAACGCGATTTTTACCTCGATCGCTCATTCCCACGCCTGCTCGCACGCGCGCATGACCTGTACCGCTTGGCCAATGAAAGCCGCCAACCCGACAGCGCACGCAAAGCCGGCTACCAAGTACGCGATTTACCGCGCATCCAAGCCTCGCTCGATGCAATCGAACGCAGCTATGTGGCCAAGGTCGATCAAGCCTTGGTGTTCAATAATTTGAAACACTACGCCGCCGCCCCGGCAGCGCAACACGATGCCGCTTTCGATGCCGCCCTCGGCATCCAAGCCGGTATGTCGGACGCCGCCCTGAGTGCGCGCCTCGATCGCTTGTATGCCGCCAGCGAGCTCAATGACCCGGCACTGCGCCGCGCCTGGCTCACTAAAACGCCGGAACAATTCCGCGCCAGCCACGACCCCTTCATCCAAACCGCCGTGGCCATGTATGCCGGCCATCTCAAACGCGAAGCTGCCGAGGAAGAACTGGCCGGGAAAATTCAGCAAGCCTATGCCAACTACATGCAAGCCAAAATCGCTTACATGGAAAGCCAAGGACAAGCCATTTACCCCGATGCCAACAGCACGCTGCGCGTCACCTTCGGCCGCGTGGCCGGACGCGGCCACGGCGGTGCCGATGGCATGGCTTGGTCGGCCTTCACGACGCTGGCCGGCATCAGCGCCAAAGCCACCGGCAGCGGCGAATTCAATGCCCCGGCCGCGGAATTGGCCGCCATCAAAGCCAAAGACTTTGGCAAGTATGTCGACCCTTACCTGAAAGCAGTACCGGTCGCGTATCTGGCCACGCTCGATATCACCGGCGGCAATTCCGGTTCAGCGGCCTTGAATGCGCGCGGTGAACTGATCGGCCTGGCCTTCGACGGCACGCTCGATTCCATCATCTCCGACTGGGATTACAACCCGGCCAATACACGTTCGATTCAAGTCGATCTGCGTTACATTTTATGGGTCATGAAACATGTCGACCACGCCGATGCGCTGATTCGTGAAATGGGCGCTGAGTAAATAAGTAATTAAGTAATTAAGTAAAAGTACGCCGCCACCGCGCCTGCACCAAGCAGGACGCGGTGGCGGCGTTTTTATATTTGCCCAAGTTCTGCCCGTGGTGCGATAATCAGACATTGACTTTTTACAATGATCAAATGGATACGCTGCCTAAGGCTAGACACACCGACCCGGACTGCTCCACCAGCCTCGATCCGGATGACTGGGGCGCTTTGCGTGCACAAGGCCATCTGATGCTCGATGATATGTTCGATTACCTTGAACACCTACGCACGCGCCCAGTGTGGCAAGCGATTCCGACGGCAGTACGTGCCGGTTTTTCACAAGCACTGCCGACGCAGCCGCACAGCGTGGCCGAGACCCACAGCACATTCATGCACGATATCTTGCCTTACGCGGCAGGGAATACCCATCCCGGTTTCATGGGTTGGGTGCAGGGTGGCGGCACACCGGTCGGCATGTTAGCCGAAATGCTGGCGGCCGGTCTGAATGCCAATCTCGGTGGGCGCGATCAAATGCCGCTCGAAGTGGAGCGCCAAATCGTCCACTGGATGCGCGAATTATTCAGCTTCCCAGCCAGCGCCAGCGGTATTTTCGTCACCGGCACCTCGATGGCGAACCTGATGAGTGTGCTCATCGCCCGTACCACTGCGCTCGGCACCGCCGTCCGCCAAGATGGCTTACATGCGGCAGCGCGCCAGTTGTGCGCGTATACCTCAGTGGAAGCGCATGGTTGCATCGCCCAAGCCATCGATCTGGCCGGTATCGGCAGCCGCTTTTTGCGCCGTATTCCCAGCGATGCCGCGCATCGCATCGATACGGCAGCACTGACTGCCGCCATCGCCGCCGACCGCGCCGCCGGACTGCAACCCTTCCTCATCGTCGGCACCGCCGGCAGTGTTGATGTCGGTGCCATCGACCCCTTGCAGGAACTGGCCGCGATCGCTGCGCGTGAAAAAATCTGGTTTCACATCGACGGTGCCTATGCGGCGCTGGGTATGCTGGCACCGAGTATCGCCCCACTGCTGAGCGGAATACAAAGCGCCGATTCGATCGCCTTTGATTTCCATAAATGGGGTCAAGTACCGTATGACGCCGGCTTCTTGTTAGTTCGTGATGGCGGCATCCACCAAGCCGCCTTCGCCGCACCGGCCGCCTATCTGCGCCGCGAAGTGCGCGGCTTGGCCGGCGGTTCGCCCTGGCCTTGCGACTTCGGCCCCGACCTGTCGCGCGGCTTTCGCGCCCTCAAAACTTGGTTCACCATCCAAGTGTATGGCACAGAAAAGCTCGGCCAGATGATTGCGCATACCTGTGAGCTGGCACAGTACCTGAAACAACAGATCGGCCAATCCAGCGAGTTGGAATTGCTGGCACCGGTCAGCCTCAATATCGTATGTTTTCGCTACCGCTGCCGCGATGCCGATCAGGTCAATCGCGACATCGTCGCCGATTTGCACGAGTCCGGGCTAGCCGCTCCATCGAGCACGACGATACTGGGGCAAGTAGCGATCCGCGCGGCCATCGTCAATCACCGCAGCACGCGGGTCGATATCGATCGGCTGCTCAAGGCGGTACTGGCATTCGGTGCCGCTCGCAGCAACTGATACACGGCGTCTTGACAGCGCTGACCATTGAACACGGCGCATTTTGCATAGGAAATTTAATGAATGACCCAATGACCGACATGGCCGGACAAGCTTTCTCACCCTTGATCGGGGTAGCCCCGCTGCTGCGGCGCGCGTTTGCCAAACAAGATATGCAAGCACTCGGGATGGCGCTGCTCAAGCGTGCCGAAGAACATATCGATGATGCCCATGCTTTGATGGATTGCTCGGTCTATTTGCAAATCACCGGCCACCACGATCTGGCTTTGGCCATGCAAGCCCAAGCCATCAAAACCCAGCCGCTCTATCATTTTCCCGCCACCCAAGACGGCCCCGGTTTGCGCCTGTTGGTGATCATGGGGCCGGGCGATTTGATGGCCAATACGCCGATTGAATTTTTGCTGGAAGAATCCGATGTCAGTTTCGATATTCTCTACCTGACACGTGATGCGGCCTGGCCCGACATCGTTCCCGAGCATGATGTGATGATGGTGGCGATGGCTGAATCAGAAAGCAACCAAGCCTTGCTGGCACAATTGGCACAACTGACCGCCACCTGGCCGCGTCCAGTCATCAATTTACCGCAATACATCGCCAAATTGACGCGCGACGGTGTCTGCGCGACACTCGCCGATTGCGCCGGCATCGATATGCCGCGCACCGTGCGAGCCAAGCGTGCCACTTTGCTATCGCTGGCCGCCAACGAACTCACGCTCAGCCAACTCTTACCCGGCGATGATTTTCCACTCATCATCCGACCACTGGGCTCGCATGCCGGAACCAATCTCGACAAGGTAGACGACCGCGCCCAACTGGCCGGCTATCTGAGCCGCGTCGACGCCGCCGACTTTTACTTATCGCGCTTTGTCGACTATCGCAGCGCCGACGGCTGGTTCCGCAAATACCGCATCGCCCTCATCGAAGGCCGTCCCTTCCTGTGCCACATGGCAGTGTCCAAACATTGGATGATTCACTATCTCAATGCCGGCATGAATGAGGATGGCAATAAGCGCGAGCAAGAAGCCCTGTGCATGGCGCAGTTTGATGAAGACTTCGCCGTCACCCATGCCGCCGCCCTGAAATTGATCGATCAACGCATGGGCTTACCCTACATCGGCATCGATTGCGCCGTCAGCGCCAGCGGCGACTTACTCATCTTTGAAGTCGACAATGCCATGGTGGTGCATGCGATGGATCCGCTCGATATGTACGAGTATAAGCAAGCCGTGATGAAAAAATTATTCCGGGCATTTCGTGCAATGCTGGGTAACGCCAGCCGGCAGCCGGCCCCCAATACCATCGCAATACAGTGAGCACCTTCCCCGACACCGGCACGCTGCTGCATAGCGGTGGTGATGCGCGCATTGTTCCTGACCCGCAAACAGGGCGCAACAAATACGGCTGCAGCAGCAGCCCGAGCAGCGACTTACATGCCTTCGGCTCATCGACGGCCTCGACCATTTCCAGCGCCGGCATGGCAGCGGCGATGGCACTGCGCCAGCGCTGCGCCGAGCAAATCGCCATCAGTGATGAGCCCACCGTGTACCAGCGCGAAGTCAAGCGACTGCGCACGGAACTGTTGAGCTTATGCGGCGTGTCGGACTATCCGGGGGTAGAAATGCTGATCGCCGCCTCCGGCACCGACATCCATTTATTGTTGGCGCAAGCGGTACAGCCAGAGTTGACCGTCATGATAGACTTGGCCGAAACCGGCAGTGGCTTAGCGGCCGCCTTGCAAGGTCAACATTTCAGCGCCGATGCCAGTTGTGCGGCTGGCATGGCCAGCGACCGCGCGGTCAGCGCCTGGCAAGGTCGCCTGCAGACTGTGGCGGCACGCGACGCGGCCGGCAATCCGCGCACCGTAGCAGAGGTCGATGCCGAATTGGAGCAAATTTTAAGCAGCGCCGTTGCGGCCGGACAACGCGTGCTGTTAATTCTGACCGATGTTTGCAAGACCGGCATGATTTTCCCCGCCATCGCCAGCGTGCGCCGTTTTCAGCAAACTTGGCCGCAGCATATCCAAGTACTGGTCGATGCCTGCCAATTTCGCTTGTCGCGCGCCAGTTTGCGCGCCTACCTCGAATTAGATTTCTGCGTCGCGCTGACCGGTTCGAAATTTCTCGCCGGCCCAACTTTCTCCGGTGCCTTACTGATACCACCGGGCCAAGCCGCCAGCTTTCGCGCCCTACCACCCGGCGCGCGCGCCTATTCTTGGGCCGCAGACTGGCCGGCCAACTGGCCAGCCGCGTCCAGCTTGGCACAAGGCAGTAACTTCGGGCTGCTGTTGCGCTGGGAAGCTGCGTTGGCCGAACTACGTCGTTTCGCCGCGCTCGACGATGCCGCTGTCATTCCCTTCCTGCGTCGTTTCCAAGCCGCCGTTTCCAACCGTCTGGCGCAAGACCCGCATTTCGAAGCGCTGGCCAACCCCAATCTCGATCGCCAAGCGCTCGCTACAGCAAGGAGCTGGGATCAAGAGCCGAGTATTTTCCCCTTTGTGCTGTATGCCGTCGCCAACGATGGTCAACGCCGCCCCTTGGCACGCCACGAAACGGCCATCTTGTATCGACGCCTGCAAGGGATTGAAGGGATGGAGGGAATTGCGGAACATACCAGCGCGGCCGATTGCTACACACTTGGTCAACCGGTGTTGTGCGGCCAGCGCGTTGGTGTGCCAGTCAGTGCGCTGCGCTTATGTGTCAGTGCAGCGATGCTGGTCGCCGCGCAAGATCCGCTACCGGCCGAGGCCCTGATCGCGGCCGCCTTGGCGGCGCTCGATCGCTTGGTCAGCTTAATCGACGCGAGTTCACACTCAGGCCGAGGCGCGGATCAAACTGCCGCCGTCAGCCACGCTGCGTGACAGTGCCAGCGCTTCTTTAGATGGAATTTGCAACAACACTTGCTTGGTTTCTTGGTCGACGACTTGCAAGACCATCTTGTCCGATTGCGTATCGACACTGAACTCGATGCGACCAAACTGCGGCTGTGCATTTTTATTCAGGCTCGCGGCTGATTGCTTGAGTGAAGCGGCGTCGCTGGCCGCGCTTTGTGTCGTTGCCGCCGGTGGCGGCGCGGTTGGCGCGACAATGGCTGAGTCAGCGGCCCCATTGCCAGCAGCCAGCTTGCTGGTACTGAATGCGTTCAATGACGTCGAAGCAACAGTACTCGTCAGTTGATCAATCTCCATCATTGGCTCCTTTTGGTCGCGATAGTTTTCTTCATAGTAGCAAGTAAGTGCAAGACTTGCTCACTTTTTTGGCAAAACGAGCAAGCAAGCGCTTCCTTAATCCAGCGCCGCCATCTTCAACTCATCTTGATGATGACGTTGCTGCTCTTCCATGACCAACTGACCCAATTCGCGCTTCAACTGATTGAATTCCGGCGCAGAAGGGTCGCGCAAGCGCGGCAAATCGATCAAGACATCGCGTTTCACGGTACCGGGACGATACGTCATCACAATCACCCGATCCGCCAGATAAATCGCCTCTTCGATGCTGTGCGTGACGAAAATAATGGTTTTCTTCAACTCTACCCAAATACGCAATAATTCATCCTGCAGGTTTCTACGTGTCAAAGCATCGAGAGCACCGAAGGGTTCATCCATCAACATCACCGGCGCATCGAGTGCCAGCACGCGCGCGATCGCGACGCGTTGGCGCATGCCGCCCGACAAATCTTTCGGGAAACGTTGTAAAAAGTCAGACAAGCCGAGCATCGTTGCCAGTTCGGCCACGCGAGCGGCAATCGTGCGCGCAGCTATCCCTTTGATCTCGAGGCCGAAGGCAATATTCTGTGCCACCGTCATCCATGGAAACAAGGCATATTCCTGAAACACCATGCCGCGATCAGGCCCCGGCTCGCTCACCGTGACGCCGTTGACGACGATCTGGCCCGTGCTCGGCAAGGAAAACCCGGCAATCGCATTGAGTAGAGTCGATTTGCCACAGCCCGATGGGCCGAGCAGGCAAACGAACTGACCCGCGGCGATCGTGAGGTTGATGTCACGCAGTGCCACCACGGCCGACTCTGCCGTGCCGAACACCTTGTTGACGGCGGTAATTTGTATCGGAGAGGCTGTCATATTAGTGCTCCAAGCCGCGATGCCAACGCAACAGATAGTTATTGAGTCGATTCACCGCCAAATCAATCGCCAAACCAAGCATGCCTATGCTTAACATCCCAGCAATGATTTTATCGGACCAGAAGTACTCACGTGCTTCCAGAATACGGAAACCGAGACCATTATTGACCGCGATCATTTCTGACACGATCACCACGATAAAAGAGGTGCCGATGCCGATGCGCACGCCGGCCAAAATATACGGCACCGCTGCTGGCAACATCACGCGCAGAAACAGCGTGGCTGGTCCGGCACCAAGATTACGGGCAGCGCGGATATAAATACTGTCAACTTGCCGCACACCGGCAACCGTATTCATCAGCACTGGAAAAAAAGCCCCGATGGCGATGAGAAAAATCGCCGGTGGATTGCCGAGTCCGAACCACAGTATCGATAAAGGGATATACGCAATCGGCGGAATCGGCCTTAGCACCTGCAATAAGGGATTGAGCCAGGCATACACGCGCGCACTCGCGCCCATCCCCAAACCCAGCGGCAGCGCCAGCGCCGCGCCGATGAAAAAGCCCGACAACACGCGCCCCATACTGCCTATGGTGTCGCCGATCAGTTCACCCGACACGGCCCACGCTAACCAGCTCGAGTTCGCCGCGTCGTAGGGCGCGCTCGGGGCGGCATATTCCAGCCATTTCAACAGCACCGCCCAGGGTGACGGTAAGATTTGCGGATTCACCCAGCCTAGCGTGGTAACGCTCTGCCACAGCGCGATCAGCAGCACCGGGACAATCAAGCCGGTCGCCGCGCCGCGCCATTTCTGCCGCACCGCTGCGCTCATTTAACGTTGAGGCTGCGTTTAGCCTGTTCCAGTAAATCGGTCTTGACCCAGTCTTTCGCCAGCGGTGGCTTGAGCATTTTACCGACGCCGTATTTTTGCATCAAATCGGTGGTGATTTGTATATGCTCGGCCGTGATATCGTAAGTGTACGGCGAGTTACCGATGGCATTAACGAAGTCTTCATGACTGACTTGGCCCTTGAACATATTTTCGCGCACGTATTTCTCGGCCAAGGCTGGATTATCGATGAACAACTTGGTCGCCTCAACGAAACAGCGCATGAATTTCTCCGCCGCCGGTCGATGATCTTTGTAAAATTTCTCCGTCATCACCATCGTGCGCACCGGCTCGCCGATCGGCGTATCATACGGTTTGATGATTTCCTGGCCATAGCCCTTGCTCAAGGATTGCGAAGAATACGGTTCCGACTGCATCATCGCATCGATGTTTTTCCCCATCAAAGCTTGGTTCAGATCGGGAAAACCGAGATAAATGATTTGTACATCTTTGCCGGCCTGGTCGGAATACGTCAAACCGGCACCGGCCAATTCGGCCGCCAGCAAAATATCTTGAATGCCGCCGCGCGTAACGCCGACTTTTTTACCCTTTAAATCGTTCACCGTTTTCATACCGAGATCGCTGCGCCCGACTAAACGCACGCCACCTCGGGCAAAACCGGCTACCAAAAAGATCGGCGTACCAGAGGCGCGCGCTGAAATCACCGCTTCCGACGACACCGCCGCGATATCGAGTTCACCGGCAATCACCGCCTGCATCGCATCGAGGCCTTTGGGGAACACCCGTTCATCGACCTTGATACCGCATTTCGGCGCGATTTCTTTGATATATGACACCGCACCATAGTGGGCAAATTTCAGATTACCCAGCCGTATCGTCTCATCGGCTTGGGCGGCACCGGCACAGGCTAGCCATACCAGTAATATTTTTTTAAACATTCACGTCTCCTCTGGGTGTCTGCAGTGGGCTGCAATACGCTGCCGGCGCGCCGATCGCGGCGGGCAAAACATGCTGTGAATATACCTGCTTTCTGCCCGATCGGAATGAAAAATATCACCGCACATCAGACAAAACGGCAATTTATGATCGGCTCGAATCGGTTAAAATGCCGGATACCCGGCCGCTCTGGTCGCTGCATACACTGCATCTTTCACAGAAATTCTCACTATGCTCGATAATCTCACCCAACGTCTCGCCAAAGTGGTCAAGACCATGCGCGGCGAAGCCCGTCTGACCGAATCCAATACCGCCGACATGCTGCGCGAAGTAAGGATGGCACTGCTGGAGGCCGATGTGGCCTTGCCGGCCGTGCGCGAACTGATCGCCCGCGTCAAAGAAAAAGCCCTGGGCGAAGAAGTCATGGCCTCGCTGACACCGGGCCAGGCACTGGTCGGCGTGGTGCAAAAAGAATTGGCGGCCCTGATGGGTGCCGATCTCGGCCCCGAAGCCTCACTGCTGAGCTTTGCCTGTCAACCGCCAGCCATCATCCTGATGGCTGGTTTGCAGGGTGCCGGTAAAACCACCACGGTCGGTAAGCTGGCCAAATACTTGCGCGAGCAAAAAAAGAAAAAAGTCTTGACGGTCTCAGTCGACGTCTACCGTCCAGCCGCGATCGCGCAGCTGCAATCGGTGACCGAACAAGTCGGGGCCGACTTCTTCCCCTCGCAAGCGCAGCAAAAGCCGGTCGATATTGCCTTGGCCGCACTCGATTACGCCAAGAAACACCATCATGAAGTGCTGATCGTCGATACCGCCGGCCGTTTGGGTATCGATGCAGCGATGATGCAAGAAATCGCCGCGGTGCATGCGGCTCTCAATCCCATCGAAACCCTGTTCGTGGTCGATGCCATGCTCGGTCAAGATGCCGTCAATACCGCCAAGGCCTTCAATGATGCCCTGCCGCTGACCGGCGTGGTGCTGACCAAGCTCGATGGTGACGCCCGTGGTGGTGCCGCCCTGTCGGTGCGCTATGTCACCGGCAAGCCGATCAAATTCGTCGGTGTGGCAGAAAAACTCGATGGCCTCGAAGCTTTCGATGCCACCCGCATGGCCAATCGCGTACTCGGCATGGGCGATATTCTGGCCTTGGTAGAATCGGCACAGAAAGGCATGGACGTTGCGGCAGCTCAAAATTTGGCGCACAAGATCAAAGATGGCGGAAAATTTGACCTCAATGATTTCAAGATGCAAATCTCGCAGATGAAAAACATGGGCGGCTTGTCTAACCTGATGGATAAACTGCCGGCACAAATGCAGCAAGCGGCTGCCGGTGCCAATATGGACAATGCCGAGAAACAAGTGCGCCGTATGGAAGGAATGATCAATTCCATGACCGCACTCGAGCGCGCCAAACCGGAATTGATCAAAGCTTCGCGCAAGCGCCGCATCGCCACCGGTGCGGGAGTACAGATCCAGGAAGTCAATCGTATGCTCAATCAATTCGAGCAAATGCAAACGATGATGAAAAAATTGCGCGGCGGCGGGATGATGAAAATGTTGCGCGGAATGAAGGGCATGATGCCCGGAAAACGCTGAATTTCAGCGCACAGCAAGAGCGATAAAAAATGCCGGAGCGCAGAGATTCCCCCTCTGATCCGGCATTTTTTTGGTCTGGAATCCAACGAAGCGCAAATTCAGGGGCTTTTTCTGTAAAAACTGGCAAAAAACACTTGCATGACTGTAAAAACCCCACCACTATTAGCGATGCGTGAAGTGACGCAATGCAGGAGCTTTTCAAAATGATCAAAGCTCCGTCCACGAAATTTGTGAAGGAGGCTATTTATGGCAACAGCACCAAAGACCCAGGCAGCAAAACCAGCAGCAGCAAAAAAACCTGTCGCAGCAAAAGCAACAACTGCAGCCGCAGCAGCACCTAAGAAAGCCGCTGCAAAACCGGCAGCCGAACGCAAGCCGAATGCCGCGTTCATGAAGCCGATGACGATTTCCCCAACTCTGGCAGCAGTCATCGGTGCCGCACCGATTCCGCGTACTGAAGTAACCAAAAAAGTATGGGAATACATCAAGAAGCACAACCTGCAAGATGCTGCAAACAAACGCAACATCAACGCCGATGACAAGCTGAAAGCCGTTTTTGATGGCAAGCCGCAAGTCTCGATGTTCGAAATGACTAAACTCATTTCCGGCCACCTGTCCTGATTGTTTCTATACCAGGCAGCACGTGAGCTTGGGAGCGTTAACGGGAAGCTGTACTCCCGCCCCAAACAAAAATGCCCGCATCGCGCGTAATGCCGTTCAGTTAAGACTGAACGGCATTTTTATTTAGTGGTTGTAAACGTTACGGCATGCTGTTAACCTTCGTCGCAATGTTCGACGATACCCTTCATTTCCTGGCAAACCACCTTGAGTCACCCGACTGGCGGCGACTTGGCGAGCATTTGCCTATCGAGTGGATCGAACAGGCCGTGAAGCGCACCGATGCAACCAGCATTCGCCATCGGCGGCTGCCGGCCGAACAAGTGGTTTGGCTAATGGTGGCGTTGGCGCTGTATCGCCACAAGTCCATCGGCGAAGTATTGGATGATCTCGGATTGGCGGTGCCGGATTCGCAAACGCCTTTTGTCAGTAAGAGTGCGGCGGCACAGGCGCGCCAGCGCCTTGGTTCCGAACCGCTGAAGTGGCTGTTCGATCACTCCGCCCGTCACTGGAGCGGCCAGGATCGCCGCGCCTATCTATTTAAAGGGCTGCAACTGTTTGCTATGGACGGCACCACGTTGCGCACCCATGACAACGTCGAGAACCGGAGCCATTTCGGCGCCCAACTTTACGCCAGCGGTGCTCTCGCCAGCTATCCGCAAGTACGCGGCGTGACACTGACCGCTTTGCCGACGCATATCGTTCACAGTGCCGCGTTCGGCCCTTACGGCACCAATGAGATGTTGTACGCAAAGCAGTTGATCGCTGATGTGCCCAATGAATCGCTTACCGTCTTCGATCGCGGCTTTCTGTCTGCGGAAATCCTGTGTGCTTTGACGCAGCACGGCACGGATCGCCACTTTATTATTCCCGCCAAATCAAATACCCGATGGGAACTGATCGAGGGCGATGAGAACGATTGCATCGTCCGGATGCGGGTGTCGCCGCAGGCCCGTGCCAAGTGCCCCGAGTTGGCAGAATTCTGGGAGGCGCGTGCCATCACCGTTGTCGATCAGCAGGCGCGAAAACGCGTTCTACTGACCTCGTTGCGTGAGCGCCGCCGCTACAAGCCCGTCGATATCGCCAACTGTTACGAGCGTCGTTGGGGCATCGAGACGAGCTACCGCGAACTCAAGCAAACAATGCTGGGCACAGCGCTGACCCTGCGCTCGAAAACAACAGACGGCGTCTATCAGGAAATCTGGGGCACTCTGATTGCCTACAACCTGATCCGCCTGGAGATCGCCAAGGCGGCCTTGACGGTCAAGTGCGAGCCCACTGAAGTGAGCTTTATCCGGGCATTCCACTTGATCCAGTTCGAGCTGCATTGGGCTGCCGTCACCAGATCCTATGGCAAGCTGCCCGCTTCGATGAAGCATCTACGCGAAAGGCTGGTTAGCCTCCTCAATGACGAACGGCCCGATCGTCAATACGACCGGGCCGTCAAGGCTAGACCAAACCGCTATGCCGTTCGTATTGTGCGAAAAACTGCTTAACTGAACGGCATTACCGCATCGCGCGGGCATTTTTGTTTCTGTTCATCAAAAATCTGACTAGGGTTTGAAACCCCGGCCTTCAGAGGCTGTCGCAAAAGGGTTTTCAGTCTGCATCATTACCCCAGCCGCCCGTAACGTCGTTCCTGCGCGCTTTTGGCAGGAATCCAGCGGCGTTCGTGGTTAACTGAAAATGCCAGAAGTTGTGGAATTTTCAGTGTAAAAAACGACACTAGGTTCCCGCCAAAAGCACGCGGGAATGACGAGGTATACGGTGTTTCAGGTGTAAAAAAGCGTCCATCAGGCTTTTGCGACAGCCTCTTTTGGCCGGTGAGCGACGAAGGAGCGACGCGATGGGAGGGGATGCAAACCCCTTCCAGAGTCTTTTCCATCGTCGCTTGCGACGATCCATTAACTTGTTAGGGGGAGAATTTGAAAAATCCCCCTAAAAATTGGCAAAAAATTTGGCAATCGAAGCGCCAAAACCTCCAACAACTTAATGGATCGTCGCCAGCGCGCTGATCATTACCCACAAGTTAGGTCGATTGCGCATCCACCCAGCCGCCCAATTCGTCATTGCCGCGCAGGCGGCAATCCAGTGGCGCGTACGCGCCTTTTATATCTGTGCTACTCAGGCGCAGCAGGGCGTGTTAATTTCACAGAAAAAAGTGCCCTTGATCGACGCGCCCACCCTGAAGGCACTAAGGTGCCACTGGATTCTCGCCTACGCGAGAATGACGAGGCGAGAGCAAGGGGGAATGACAGCACACTTTGCGAATTTTCCGGCAAAGTGTCGGCACGACAAGGTCGCCTATGAGCTGCATGGCATCAAAAAATCAGCTTGACATGATATCATACGGAGATGATAATTGACTCAATCTAAGAAGTGGAAAGTGTCTTTCCACGACGAATTTGATCCCGAATTCGATGCTTTCTCACAAGATGTTCAAGATGAATTGCTTGCCGCTGCTGCCGCCGTGCGAGAGCTAGGGCCAGCCGCTGATCGGCCCCACGTTGGAACCTTAGACAACCCCAGGCACCCCAATATGAAAGAGCTTCGTTTCAAGGCAAACAACGGCGCGGAAATTTGGCGGGCAGCCTTTGCCTTCGATCCTGATCGTGAAGCGATCATCTTGGTGGCAGCCGATAAGCAGGGCATCGATGAAGACAAGTTCTACAAAGACCTATTAAAAAAAGCCAACAAACGTTTCGATCAGCACCTGACGGACATAAAAGCTGCCAAGACTGTCAAGCCTACGAAGGCCAAAAGCGCCAAAGGAAAGAAATAGAAGAATAGCCATGGGCAGAAACCTAGACGACATCATCAAAAACCTGACAACTGATCGCCAGGCGAAAATTGCAGCTCTTTCCCAGACAAAAGTTGAAGAGATGATCGCGCACGCCGGCACGCTTACCGACTTCCGCAAAGCTGTGGGAAAAACCCAGGCCGAGGTGGCGAAAGAGCTGGGCATCAAACAGAACGCAGTTTCGCAACTCGAAAAGCGCTCTGACACCTACGTCTCCACGCTGCGCCGATTCTTGAAATCGCTTGGGATGACGCTCGAACTGTCGGTGGTAGATAGAAACGGCACCCGTATCGACCTTCCGAATTTTCTCCCGTGGCAAGAGGCCAATTCGGCTGCCAATGATTCCGAAGCGTTCGCCGTTGTTGCCAAAGCGCCTACCCGGAAGCTCGCAGCAAAGGCAGTTTCTGTCCGCAAGGTCAGTGCCAAGGGCGCCCTTGCCAAGAGGGTAGTTGTCTCCGCCAAGGCTGCATCAGGCGCAACCAAGAAGCAAGCTACCGTCTCGCCCAAGCATGCTGGTGGCTTGCAGAAAAAATGATGTTAAAGGGGCGCGGCCAACACGTGCAGCTTCATCGCTGGCGTTGGCCGCCCTTCCTGCCTTCCCATGAAAAGCGGGTCCGGCGATCTTAATCTGCAGGAAAAGACTACGGCACTGGAAGAGACCAAACCGGCAGCATACGGCAAGTCACCTTACTGCTTGAATTCCCAATGCTTCCAATTCGCCAGCACCGCATTCGGGTATTCGGGTTTCCCGCGGCTACCGTTATACCGGCCCAAAGCCAAATACAGGTCACCCTTTTCCATATTCAGATACATGCGCAGAATAGCGCAGCCGTAGCGCAGATTGGTTTGCATGTCGAACAGCTTTTTGGCGTCACCGTCGCCGATCACGCGCGACCAAAACGGCATCACCTGCATATACCCACGCGCACCAACTACCGAAGTAGCGTATTTACGAAAGGCCGACTCGACCTGCATGAGCCCCATCACCAAGGCCGGATCGAGCCCGGCGCGGCGCGATTCATACCAAATCACGCTCAGTAATTCGATGCGGGTTTGGTAGTCCGGCAGGCGCCGCTTGAGGCGCGTCGACATTTCAGCGAGCCAGTTGAGGTAACGAATCCGCTCGTCAAAATCTTTGAATACCGGCTGGGGCGGACGCGGATCGGAAATGGCCTTGGCCAGCGCCAATCGCACCGAATCGGCCATCGCTTCTTCGATCTGATTCCCCGCCTGTGCACTGCCGGCCAGCAGCAGCGCACAGACAGCCAGCAATTGCTTAAGCAGCCGCAAGCTTGGCCTGCACAAACGTCAACATGTCGGCCACGGCGACGTTGGTCGCGGCAGCGTCACGCCGACCGATGTACTCGAGATTACCGTCTTTGAGACCGCGCTCACCGATGACGATACGATGCGGTACACCGATCAATTCCCAATCAGCGAACATGGCACCAGGACGCTCACCACGGTCATCGAGAATAACATCGACACCGGCGGCCAACAAACCGGTGTACAGGGTTTCAGCAGCTTCCTTGACCGCCTCGCTGCGATCCATGCCCAAGGGGCACAGCACCACTTCGAACGGGGCGATGGCAGTCGGCCAAATAATGCCTTTGGCATCGTAATTCTGTTCGATCGCAGCACCCAGAATACGCGTCACACCGATGCCGTAACAACCCATTTGCAGCAATTGCGGCTTGCCGTTTTCATCGAGGAAGCTGGCTTTCATGTCTTGTGAATAACGTGTACCGAGTTGAAACACATGGCCGACTTCGATACCGCGCTGTATCGCCAGCACCCCCAAGCCATCGGGCGAAGGATCACCGGCGACGACATTGCGAATATCAGCGACCAATGCTTCCGGCAAATCACGCCCCCAGTTGACACCGGTAAAATGGAAATCGGCTTGATTGGCACCGCACACGAAATCAGCCATATTCGCCACCGTACGGTCGGCTACTACCTGCACCGGTTTGACGGTATGGATAGGACCGAGGTAGCCCGGTGGCGTACCGAACCATTCGATGATTTCGGCTTCGGTAGAGAAACGATAATTGGCCAAGCCGGGAATTTTATTGGCTTTGACTTCATTGAGTTCATGGTCACCGCGCAGCAGCAGCAGCCACACTTGTTTCTTGGCTTCGTCGAAGTCTTCCGACTCCACCGTCAACACGATCGATTTCACCGTAGTTTCCAGCGGAATGGCCAGCAGCTCAGCGACTTGTTCGCACTTCGCCTTACCCGGCGTCGCCACTTGCTGCAACTGCGCTTGCGCAGCCGGACGCACGGCAGCTAAGGCGATCGCTTCGGCCGCTTCCATATTGGCAGCGTAATCGGAGCTAGGGCAATACACCAAAGCGTCTTCGCCGGTTTCAGCGATGACGTGAAATTCATGCGAACCGGAACCGCCGATGGCACCGTTATCGGCCGCCACCGCCCGGAATTGCAAGCCGAAGCGTTGGAAGATGCGGGTATAGGCGTCAAACATTAATTGATACGACTGCTTCATGGCGGCCACATCGCGATCGAAAGAATACGCATCCTTCATGGTGAACTCGCGTCCACGCATGAGACCGAAGCGCGGCCGACGTTCATCGCGGAACTTGGTTTGGATATGGTAAAAGTTCACCGGCAGTTGGCGATACGAGCGTATATCGGAACGCACGACGTCGGTAATCGCTTCTTCTGAGGTAGGCTGAATGATGTAATCGCGGCCATGGCGATCTTTGACGCGCATCAGTTCCGGCCCCATTTTGTCCCAGCGGCCGGTTTCTTGCCATAATTCGGCCGGCTGCACCACCGGCATGAGCATCTCAATCGCACCGGCGCGGTTCATTTCTTCGCGCACAATGTTTTCTACTTTTCGTATCACTCGCAAGCCCATCGGCATGTAATTGTAAATGCCGGAACCGAGCCGCTTGATCATCCCAGCGCGCATCATCAGTTGGTGGCTGACGACTTCGGCATCGGCAGGGGCTTCTTTAAGTGTAGAAATAAAAAATCGGGTAGCTCGCATGACAGTGATTCTTTTTAAATGGAAGGTTATAATCAACCCAATTTTAAAGGATTAGCTGGCGAATGCGCCCACTCTTTGCATATTTGATCAAGAAAACCCATTTTGTTCGCCCGACTGGCTGCTACCCGCTGAAAATCGGGCCGCCTTTTTGAGGTATGGCTGGTCAATTGCAAGAAGAAAGCATTCAGCCACAGAAAGTTTGTGAGGTTGCACATGCTAGATCGTGAAGGCTTTCGCCCTAACGTAGGCATAATTTTGCTTAACGCTAACAATCAAGTCTGGTGGGGAAAGCGCGTGCGCGAGCATTCGTGGCAATTTCCACAAGGCGGGATTAAATACGGCGAGTCTCCTGAACAGGCTATGTTTCGCGAGTTGGAAGAAGAAACCGGCCTGTTGCCTGAGCATGTCAAAATTATCGGCCGCACCCGTGATTGGCTCCGTTATGAGGTGCCCGATCATTTTATCAAACGTGAAATTCGTGGGCATTACCGCGGGCAAAAACAAATTTGGTTTTTATTGCGTATGACCGGTCGCGATTGCGACGTCAACCTGCGTGCCAGTAATCATCCCGAGTTCGATGCTTGGCGCTGGCATGAGTACTGGGTGCCACTTGATGTCGTCATTGAATTCAAGCGCGGCGTGTACCAACTCGCCTTACAGGAATTGTCACGCTACATACACCGGAATGATACCGTCCCCGGTCTGCGCACGCGCGTAATCCGCCCGAACAACCAAGCGGCAAGCGATGTCAGCCTGCCCCCTACCATTGACCCGGAAGAAGAGAAATAATGAAACTGTTTTCCCTCCCCTCGGCCAGCGCGACCGGTCTGCTGTGTGCCGGTTTACTGCTCGGTTTGGGCGCGCTGCTGCCGGCGCAAGCGAGTGACACTGAAGACGAAACCAGCAAGGAATGGCAAGAAGCGCCGCTGCAGTTGCCGGCCACGCCGAAACCAGACAATCTGATCGAGTTCTATCGCAGCGCCAGCCAACTGTTTGCCATCGATGGCAGCTCCATCAGCATCGCCGCCGATAACAGCATCCGTTACACCTTAGTCGCCACCAGTGGCACTGGCGTGAAAAATATCAGCTATGAAGCGATCCGCTGCGACAGCTATATCCGCAAGCTCTACGCCTTCGGTCGACCCGACGGCAGCTGGTCGCCATCGCGGCGCAATGAATGGGATCGCATTTCGACCAACGGCACCAACTTGCCACAGCACGTGCTATATACCGACTTCTTCTGCGAGGGGAACACCATCGCCGGCAAAGTACCGCTGCTGCTGCGTCGCTTTGAAGCGGCACGCTTGCGGCGCTAAGTAATTCTTAGCGTACTTACAGCAAAACCAAATTATCGCGGTGGATCAGCTCCGGCTCTTCGACAAAACCGAGAATCGCCGCGATCTCGCCCGAGGGCTTGCGCATGATGCGGCGCGCATCGGTGCTGGAATAATTCGACAAGCCACGCGCTACCGGGCGCTCGTTTTTATCCAGACAGGTCACTACCGCGCCGCGGCTGAATTGGCCGCGCACTTCCGCCACCCCGACCGGCAGCAGTGATTTCCCTTCTTCGCTGAGTTTTTGCACGGCACCGTCATCAAGCACCAACTGGCCGGTGGTTTGCAAATGATCGGCCATCCATTGTTTACGCGCCGCCCGCGGTGCCATTTGTGATAGCAATTGGGTGCCGATCGCTTCGCCACTTGCCAATCGGACCAGCGCATTATCTTCACGGCCCCAGGCAATCACGGTGTGCGCACCGGAACTGGCGGCGCGCTTGGCAGCTAAAATTTTGGTCAACATACCACCACTGCCGAAGCTGGTACCGGCCCCACCGGCCATCGCTTCAAGCGCGACATCGCCGGCGCGCGCTTCGTGGATGAATTCGGCATCGGCATGACGGCGCGGATCGGCCGTATATAAGCCGCGCTGATCGGTCAGAATGATGAGGGCATCGGCTTCGAGTAAATTGGCTACCAAGGCCCCGAGCGTATCGTTATCACCGAATTTGATTTCATCGGTCACCACGGTATCATTTTCATTAATGATAGGAACGATGCCGAAACCTAGCAAGGTTCGCAAGGTCGCGCGTGCGTTGAGATAGCGTTCGCGGTCGGCCAAGTCGGCGTGTGTCAGCAGAATTTGCGCGGTACCGATTTGATGGGCTCGAAAACTGCTCTCGTAAATCTGTGCCAGCCCCATCTGACCAACGGCGGCACAGGCTTGCAATTCATGAATCGCGCTCGGGCGCTGCTCAAAACCCAAGCGCTGCCGGCCCTCAGCAATGGCACCGGAACTGACCAAGACCACTTCTTTTCCCATCACCCGCAAAGTGGCGATTTGCGCCGCCCATTTGGCAATGGCCGCCTGATCAAGCCCGCGGCCATCATTGGTGACCAGAGAAGAACCGACTTTGATAACCAGTCGCTTGGCTTGCTGGATGACAGAATGCATGAGAAGACGCCCACTTTACGAAGAAGAAATGAGCTTAAAATTATACTTTATCTTGGCGTTGCGTAAATATTCTGAATTAAATTTAGATTTTCTGGGATTTCATCAAAAATCTGACTAGGGTTTGAAACCCCGGCCTTCAGAGGCTGTCGCAAAAGGGTTTTCAGTCGGCATCATTACCCCGACTGGTGGCCACGTCATTCCTGCGCGCTGTTGGCAGGAACCTAGCGGCGTTCGTGGTTAACTACGAATGCCAAAATCATGGCATTTGCGGCGCTGAAAACGACACTGGGTTCCCGCCAAAAGCATGCGGGAATGACGAGGCTGTGGCATGCGGGAATGGCGAGGCTGCGGCATGCGGGAATGGCGCGGTGTGCGGTGTTTCAGGTATAAAAAAGTGTCCTCCAAGCTTTTACGACATTCTTAAATTTCCGCAAAAAAAAGCAGTGGCACCCAATTGGATACCACTGCTGTATCAGCCCAAGGGACGCCCCCGCCCCGGCTTAATCGACCGTCACCTGGAACAGCACCGTACCGCTGTCACCAGGTTTGACTTCACCTTGATATTCAAAACGGATGCTGCCCGTGGCGCCAACAGTCTGCGTAGCTGCACAATCAAGCAAGGCCGCCGGTGCCGGATTGGCTGGCGTTTGCTTGCGGCAGTTACTCAGGCTGGCAGGCGTGGTACCCGCCAACGCACTGACAAAGCTGGTGTAACTGGGCGTGCTGTCGGCGATACTCAAGCTCTTGATCGGCGAACTGCCCTGATTCGTGTAACTGATGCGGTATTCGAGCACATCACCGGACTTGGCTTGATTACTCACGCCGAAAGCACCGTTAGCAGTCACATTGCGCACTTCTTTTTTCAATTCCAGCGCGCTGCTCGACACCGTCGTGATATCGCGTACCTGATAGGTCGCCACCATGCTCGCGCTGGTATTGTCATACAAGAAGCGCGCCAACACCTCAGCAGTATGTTGATGACCATTGAGTGCTGAAGCGGCGATGAATTTTTTCACCACGATACAGATATTGTCACCAGCCTTGGTACTGAGCGGCGTCCCAGCAGGAAACAATACGCTCGCCGATGGCTGCACCTGACCGCTGCAAGTCGGGTCGGCATACACTTGCAGCGGCCACAGGCTGCTCTCCGACGGAATCCCGTCGCTGGTGACCAAGAAACTCAGCTTACCGCTGGTCTGCGCTTTGAAAATATGCGGATAGCTTACCGTCGTTCCCGGCAAGCCAGTACTGGCCCCATCGGCGGCAAACGTATTTTGCCGCACTTCGGCGAAATTCAATTTACTGTAACGACGATCGACGACGATAAAACTGATCTGCTCTTGAGTTGGGAAGCGAGAAAAGGTATACGCGGTACCGGCACTGTTCACCGCTACACCATTACGCAAGGCGGTGCTATCGACCGATGCGCCGGTCGACAAATGCGTGGCTTCCAACTGCTTCTCGACACAGACATTAACGCCACTGACCGTAGAAAATGGCACATTGAGACTGTAATCACCATTGCCATCGCTCTGCACCCGCGCCAATTCGCGTCCGTTGCAATTACTCAGGCTCATCGTCACCCCAGCCACGCCCTCTTCACCGCTATTGAGTATGCCGTTGTTGGCAGCACCGGCGGCCGCCGCATTATCGTTAAACACGCGACCACTGACTTGAAAACCCGAGGAGTTCACAAAGGTACACAGCAGTTTTGCACCGGGCTTAAGTACTTCGGGCGGCAGCGTCAAGGTCGCGCCGCTGAGGCTGCCCACAGGCGTGCTGACGTTGCCGCTGATGGCCGCATTCCTGTCGATGCAACTGGCGCTGACCGGTTCGCTCGGCCAACCGCTGGGCACACTTTCGCTGATGCTGACAGCCGTACCTGCCGTAGCGTTCAGTATGCGTCCGCTGGTTTGGCCGATGCCAGCTACGCTAATGCGCTCGCTGCTGTCCGACAAACCGCTGAGACTGAAAGTAAAGCTATTGTTGCCTACCCCGATCAAGACACTCTTAACGATCTGTACGCTCGGTGCCAACAGGCCGAAGCTATATACGGCAGGGCTAGGATGATACGTACCGATCGTACCGCTCAACACCACCCCGTTGGCCGTGACTTGGGTAGAAAAACTCGTGCCCGCCTTTTTACTACGCGCCTGTACCTTACACTTACCATCGTTGCCAGTGGTGCAACTGCCCAGCGCCCCATACGGAAGGCTACCGAACTGGACTTCCGGCGTACCCGCAAACAGCACATTCATGTTGGCCATCGCCTGACCTGCGCTGTCGGCGATGAAAGCCTCCAATTCATCATAGGCCAGGCCATCGGCTTGGGCTTGATCGCGCAACACTTGCACACCCGATTTACTCGCATCGAAGGCCGGTGCCGCAAATTCATAGGACAAGGGACCCGCATTCCAAGGCACGCCGCTAACCGGATCGTCAATAATGGCCAAGCTGCCAGTACCACCGACGAGGCTAGCTGCAGTCAGTTTTGCGCCGACCACCAAACTGCTGGCCTCGACACGACAACGACCATCACTGCCGGTCGTGCACGTGACTCCGACGCCGACGCTAGGGCGATTACCATTACTGGAAAAGCTCACCCCCGGTGTGGCGGCAAACTGCATCATGGCATTGGCATGCGGCAGCCCGGTCGCACGGTCAACTATATATGCCTCCAACACCACCGTTGCCACGCCATCGGCACTCGCAATACTGCTGCCAACGATCCTTACACCGGCGTTATCGCCGAGGAATGGTGTGATAACCGCACTAAAAGTATACTTGGCCGGGCTGGCCGTATACACGCTGTCCTTACCCAACAACTTCACGCCATTGACACTGACCTCGGTCGTGTAAGTGGCATTGATACGGCTGTAAGCGAGCACACTGCATTCACCGCTGGCATTAGTCCTGCATGTGCCGACGCCGGGCGATGCCGCGCTGCCGAAACGAACATCGGCGGTCCTGGCAAAACTGACATCGACATTCGCCATGCCGTTACCGGCGCTGTCGCCGATAAAGACTTTGAGTTCATTACTCTCCACATTGTCGGCCGCGGCATTGTCGCGCAACACTTGCACGCCTGACTTGCTGGCGTCAAAGAGGGGGGATGAAAACGAATAGCGCAAAGGACCACTGTCCCAAGGACCATCGCTACCCTGCGCCGCAATCGGCCCCATACTGTTATTGGCCGGAATGCTCACTGCCGTCGATTTGAGGCCAACTACCAAACTGCTGGCCTCAACACGACAACGGCCATCCGCAGCGGTGATACAACTTGTGCCCAAACCCAAGCCCGGGCGAACTCCATTACTCGCAAAGCTCACGCCCGGCGTACCGGCAAACTGCACGATGGTGTTGGCAATTGCGGCCCCGCTCACGGCATCTCTGGCAAACCCCTCCAAGACAACCGTTGCTATCCCATCGCCAGCGACAATCTTGGCACCAACAATGCGCACACCAGAATTCACCACACCGATCGGTGCGGTGTTTCTCTTAAATGAATAGCGCGCTGGGCTGGGCGTATAGCCATTGAAGGTGCCGCTCAACAGCGTGCCACCGACGTTGACGACGGTAGTAAAGCGCACACTGTCGCGTAAACTGGTGGCACGCACGCGGCAAGTACCGCTGGCATTGGTTCGGCAGATCGCATCGTTGCCACTGGCAACGCCAACAAATTCGACATCCAGCGTCAGCCCGAAGTTAACATCGACACCGCTGACCGGACGTCCGGCACCGTCACCGATAAAGGCTTCGAGTTCATCATAGGCTGCGCCATCGGCCAGAGCCAAATCGTTGATAACTTTGACGCCCGAACGCCGCGGATCGAAACTGCCCGGTGCGACGAAATTGACATCGATAGGCGCAGACTGGTAATAGTCACTGCCATAGCTATGCGCCATCAGCAGCGGCGAATTGTCTTCGGCCAGCGTGACCGTGACCGGTATCCGGCCCGGTACTAGGCTGGTGATACTGGCGCGACACGACCCCGCGTAGCTGGTTTGGCACGAAGCACTGCCGCCGGCCCAAGTGAAATTAATCCATTTCGATCGATACGCGTCGTTGACCGAGTTACCGCTATAGACATGTACCTCCAGCACGTTTTGCGCGATGCCATCGGCAGCCTGATCATTGGTCACCACACGCACGCCACCATTGATGACGGGCTTGGTGAATTGATAGTTCAAAGGGCTGGCATTCCACGGACCGTCCGGCCCATACATCGGGATGAAGCCTTGATTATTATTGTAAGTCATCAACACAGTGGTGCTTTTCGGGCCGGGCACGGTACTGCGCGCCACGATCCTGCACTTACCGTCGTAATTGGTGTAGCACTGGAAAGCCTGACCAGCTTGCGCCAAGCCCGACCCATCAACACCGCGGAAAGTCACGCCGGGCGTGCCATTGAATTTGACTTCGGCATTCGCTACCGCCAGCCCGGTCGTGGCATCGCGCACATAGCCCTCAAGCGTGACGTAGGCCACCCCATCGGCCGCGGCCGAGCTGCTGTCGACCACGCGCACGCCCGAGACATTGCTGCCACCAGGCGGCGGTGGCGGCGTGATGCCGCCTTGGGTAAATTCAAAATTCATGGTCTGACCGTTCCAAGGTCCATCCCCGCCTATCGCAGGAACTTGGCCATATAACACGTAAACATCAGGCAGCATTTTGGAAGAAGTTCTTCCGGACACGGTACTGACTACCGACACCCGACAACGGCCATCGTAACCGGTGATGCAACGACTGATGCCACCGACAAAAGTGTACGGACCTGGGCTAAAGTTGACACCGGTCACCACCGGTTGGCCGGTATCCGAATTTTTAACAAAGGCTTCCAACATGATCTGAGACTGGCCATCGGCAGGTGCCGTGCTTCTTCCCACGACACGTGCACCGGAGAGGTAAGTAGCCTGTGACGGCGGCGGTGGTGGCGCAACTGAATTTTGTACAATTAAAGTATACGACAAAGGGTTGCCAGAAATACAAGTATTGTATTGCAACTGAACATCCTGACAATCTTGAACTGCGGTATAGGTACCAGGCGTCGAACTCGTCACATCAAAGTCGAACAGACATTCTTGCCCGACCGGAAAATTAACATTGCCCGAAAACCACCAATGATTCCCGGAATAATTAAACGTCATCGGACAATTTGTCACTGGATTGCCATTCCCCGCAATAGACACCCCGTTAGGAAGGTATCCACCATATCGGTATAAAGTATTTCCAGACGTACCAGGATTGCCAGGATGAGCTCTAAATCCCGTGGTATAACGTGAAATTTGGTTGGGCTGTATGACGTTGGGCGTGAACTTCGCCCACGCCGCTCCCACCGCTCCCAACAGCGCCAACGCCAACATCACCTGTGCCAACAGCAGTCGGCTCAACCGCAAATAACGGCCCTGCCATGCCGCCAGTAAGGCGTTCATCCAGACTAAACCCATCCGCTTCATAGTTTTCCTCATTCTCTTCTTCGCTCACAAGTACGCGCCGAACGCGCTGTTTTTACTGTCTGTGTTAAGCCGTCACGGCGCTTTCCACGCGACGTTTTTTTTGCTGCAGCCGGTCGCAGCCGTATTGCCGGCAACCGGTTGGTCTTTCTCAAAACCTTTGGCTTTAATCAAGCTCACCCCCGACCTTGCGGCATGGGCGTGGGCTGGCCGTTATCACACAAGACACAGGCTGGAATCTGCTCTGGCTACGTGATGATGGCGCGGCTGATGCAACGCTCAGAGCAATGTGATCGCGCATGAGCATAAGCTCATGCGCGCCATGGAGATCCGCACCGTTGCAGGCTGCGGCGATGCCGCTATCACAACTTAATCGACCCTCACTTGAAATAGCACCGTACCGCTGGCACCAGGTTTGACTTCACCTTGATATTCAAAACGGATGCTGCCCGTGGCGCCAACAGTCTGCGTAGCTGCACAATCAAGCAAGGCCGCCGGTGCCGGATTGGCTGGCGTTTGCTTGCGGCAGTTACTCAAGCTCGCAGGCGTGGTACCCGCCAACGCACTGACAAAGCTGGTGTAGCTGGGCGTGCTGTCGGCGATACTCAAGCTCTTGATCGGCGAACTGCCCTGATTCGTGTAACTGATGCGGTATTCGAGCACATCACCGGACTTGGCTTGATTACTCACGCCGAAAGCACCGTTAGCAGTCACATTGCGCACTTCTTTTTTCAATTCCAGCGCGCTGCTCGACACCGTCGTGATATCGCGTACCTGATAGGTCGCCACCATGCTCGCGCTGGTATTGTCATACAAGAAGCGCGCCAACACCTCAGCAGTATGTTGATGACCATTGAGTGCTGAAGCGGCGATGAATTTTTTCACCACGATACAGATATTGTCACCAGCCTTGGTACTGAGCGGCGTCCCAGCAGGAAACAATACGCTCGCCGATGGCTGCACCTGACCGCTGCAGCTCGGGTCGGCATACACTTGCAGCGGCCACAGGCTGCTCTCCGACGGAATCCCGTCGCTGGTAACCAAGAAACTCAGCTTACCGCTGGTCTGCGCTTTGAAAATATGCGGATAGCTTACCGTCGTTCCCGGCAAGCCAGTACTGGCCCCATCGGCGGCAAACGTATTTTGCCGCACTTCGGCGAAATTCAATTTACTGTAACGACGATCGACGACGATAAAACTGATCTGCTCTTGAGTTGGGAAGCGAGAAAAGGTATACGCGGTACCGGCACTGTTCACCGCTACACCATTACGCAAGGCGGTGCTATCGACCGATGCGCCGGTCGACAAATGCGTGGCTTCCAACTGCTTCTCGACACAGACATTAACGCCACTGACCGTAGAAAATGGCACATTGAGACTGTAATCACCATTGCCATCGCTCTGCACCCGCGCCAATTCGCGTCCGTTGCAATTACTCAGGCTCATCGTCACCCCAGCCACGCCCTCTTCACCGCTATTGAGTATGCCGTTGTTGGCAGCACCGGCGGCCGCCGCATTATCGTTAAACACGCGACCACTGACTTGAAAACCCGAGGAGTTCACAAAGGTACACAGCAGTTTTGCACCGGGCTTAAGTACTTCGGGCGGCAGCGTCAAGGTCGCGCCGCTGAGGCTGCCCACAGGCGTGCTGACGTTGCCGCTGATGGCCGCATTCCTGTCGATGCAACTGGCGCTGACCGGTTCGCTCGGCCAACCGCTGGGCACACTTTCGCTGATGCTGACAGCCGTACCTGCCGTAGCGTTCAGTATGCGTCCGCTGGTTTGGCCGATGCCAGCTACGCTAATGCGCTCGCTGCTGTCCGACAAACCGCTGAGACTGAAAGTAAAGCTATTGTTGCCTACCCCGATCAAGACACTCTTAACAATCTGTACGCTCGGTGCCAACAGGCCGAAGCTATATACGGCAGGGCTAGGATGATACGTACCGATCGTACCGCTCAACACCACCCCGTTGGCCGTGACTTGGGTAGAAAAACTCGTGCCCGCCTTTTTACTACGCGCCTGTACCTTACACTTACCATCGTTGCCAGTGGTGCAACTGCCCAGCGCCCCATACGGAAGGCTACCGAACTGGACTTCCGGCGTACCCGCAAACAGCACATTCATGTTGGCCATCGCCTGACCTGTGCTGTCGGCGATGAAAGCCTCCAATTCATCATAGGCCAGGCCATCGGCTTGGGCTTGATCGCGCAACACTTGCACGCCTGACTTGCTGGCGTCAAAGAGGGGGGATGAAAACGAATAGCGCAAAGGACCACTGTCCCAAGGACCATCGCTACCCTGCGCCGCAATCGGCCCCATACTGTTATTGGCCGGAATGCTCACTGCCGTCGATTTGAGACCGACTACCAAACTGCTGGCCTCAACACGACAACGGCCATCGGCAGCGGTGATACAACTTGTGCCCAAACCCAAGCCCGGGCGAACTCCATTACTCGCAAAGCTCACGCCCGGCGTACCGGCAAACTGCACGATGGTGTTGGCAATTGCGGCCCCGCTCACGGCATCTCTGGCAAACCCCTCCAAGACAACCGTTGCTATCCCATCGCCAGCAACAATCTTGCCACCAACGACGCGCACACCGGAGGTCATCACACCGATGGGTGAGGTATTTTTCTTAAATGTATACCGAGCCGGACTAGGCGTATAGCCGTTGAAACTGCCGGACAACAAGCTACCATTAGCAGTTACGACGGTCGAAAAACGTACACTGTCGCGCAGACTGGTCGCACGCACGCTGCAAGTACCACTGGCATTGGTTCTGCAGATCGCATCGTTACCGCTGGCAACGCCAGCAAATTCGACATCGAGCGTGACCCCGAAGTTGACATCGACGCCGCTGACCGGACGGCCCGCGCCGTCACCGATAAACGCTTCGAGTTCATCATAGGCCAGACCGTCGGCTAAGGCATTATCTTGTTTGACTTTGACACCCGAATGCAGCGGATCGAAACTGCCCGGTGCGATGAAATTGACATCGATAGGCGCAGACTGGTAAGAGACACCGCCATAGGCATGGGCTGTGAGCAGCGGCGAATTGTCTTCGGCCAGCGTTACCGTGACCGGTATCCGGCCCGCTATCGTGCTGGTGATATTGGCCTGACAGCCTCCGGCGATATTGGTTAAGCACGAGGTACTGCCACCGGCCCAAGTGAAATTGATCTGTTTGGATTGGTAGGCGCTGTTAGTGTCGTTATTGGTATAGACATGCACATCGAGCACGTCTTTAGCAATGCCATCGGCGGCCTGATCATTGGTCACCACACGCACGCCACCATTTTTACTGCCGGCGGTGACAGTCAATGGCGAGTTCCGCGGCACAACCGTGCAGGGGCCGCTGATGGTCAGATCGGCGCACGAGGTTGGGGTCTGATAAGAACCCGGTATGGTACCGACGACGTCAAACTGGAAATGACATTTTTGGCCAGGATAAACGGTAGCCGATCCGGTGAACGACCAGGTTTTACCGGAGTACTGAAAGCTCAAACCAAGACAGGTCGACGATGCATTCGGGTTGCGGGCAAAATCCGCACCCGCCGGCAAGGTACCGCTGTATTTGGACCAAGTATTTGGCAATCCAGCTCCGCCGCCCGTTTGAAACTCGGAAACATAGGTACTGTTCTGATTCACCGCTATTCTGTCAGGGAAATAGCCATTATTTGTTGGCAAAATAACTGGCGGCGCGGTGTTGCCGGTAACGGTCAAGGGACTGGTCAGGGCAGTGCTGCCGCAGTTCGCGCCTATCAAGGTGACATCGGCACAAGTGTACGTACTCGAATAAGCGCCCGGCGTATTACTGGTGACATTGAACTGAAAGCGACAATCGCCGCCAACTGGTATTGTCGCGTAGCCGTCAAACCACCAGGAACTGCCGCTGGTATGAAATGCCAGACCAGGACAGCTCGAGAATACCCCCATGTTTTGCGCAAAACTGACGCCAGCAGGAAGTGTGCCGCTGTAGCGCGAGATGGCACCAGTATTACCGCTTGTCAACCGAAAAAAAGAACGATACTGACTGATCTCATTGACCGGAATCGTATTGGGGTAATAACCCCAGTCCCCAACAACCTGCGGGTTCGGATTCGGGTTCGGCGGCGGCGTGATGCTGGCTGGGGTAAATTCAAAATTCGCGGTCTGACCAGTGATGCCGTAAAGAGGAATGCTTCCGTACACCACGTATTGCTCAGAAACCATGTTGGACGAGGTTCTTCCAGCCACGTTACTGACCAAAGACACGCGACAACGACCATCGCTACCGGTAACGCATCGACTCATACCACCGACAAAAGTATACGGGCCTCCGGTAAAGTTGACACCAATACCCACCAGTGGCAGTCCGCTACTGGGGTTATGGGCAAAGGCCTCTAACACGATCTGAGAGCGGCCATCGGCCGGCACGCTGGCATTTCCAACAACACGCACGCCAGAGACCAAAGCAACGATTGGCGGCCCCGGAGGTGGCGAGAATGGCGCTATCACTTCTAAAGTCGTGGCAATGGATGTGCCGACACAACTGCCGAACTGCGTCTGAACGTCGGAACACCCAACGATTGCTGTATAGGTACCGGCCGTCGAACTCGTTACATTAAACCCGAACTGACAGGCTTTCCCCAGGGGAAAACTGACTGCACCAGAAAACCACCAACGGTTACCGGACTGGTTAAATGACATCCCACAATCTGACGATGGATTGCTGTTCGCCGCAACAGTGACACCCGCAGGAAGCTGTCCGCCATATCGGTATAAAGTATCGACGCCATTTCCTGAAACAGACGTATAACCAACGCTGAAACGTGAAGTTTCATTTATCGCTATTCTGCTTGGATTAAACTGCGCCCACGCTCCCCCCATCGTCCCCAACAATACCAACGCCAACATCATCTGCGCCAACATTAAGCGCTGCGTCAGCAAGAAGCGGCTGTACCATGCTGCCAGTAAGGCACCGATCGGGACAAGGTTCGCCCAATGTATCGTTTTCATGATTACCGTCCTTGCTAACAGATGGGTGGCGAATGCACTGTTGTTACTTACTCTCATAACCCGTTACTTCGATCTCGACGCGGCGGTTTTTAGCGCGCCCGGCCGCCGTCGCATTGCTGGCTACCGGTTGATCTTCGCCAAAGCCCTTGGCTTCGATCCGTTCCGCTTTGATACCTTGTTCAATCAAATAAGCACGCACAGTATCGGCACGGCGTTCCGACAGACGTTGGTTGTAATCATGATCGCCACGTGAATCGCTGTGACCCATGGTGATGACGACGTCGTAATCAACTTCACGCAAACGGGCAGCAAAGTCATTGAGCTCACGCTTACCTTGCGGCTTGAGGGCAGACTGGTCGCTATCAAACAGTGCGTTAGCTTGGAACGTCGTTTTGCTGCGCAATGGTGTCGCCACCGGTGGCACCACTTCTTCTGCTACCGGCTGCGGCACTGCGACCGGTTCGGGTGCCGGTACCGGCGCTGCTTTGACTGGTACTTTCACCGGCGCTGTAACAGGCGCAAAGCCGAGCGCAGTTTCATCGAACTTGAAGCGCAAGCGCAGGTACACGCCTTTGCTGGTGTATTCATTACCGGTCAAATCGCGATCGGTCAAACCGACAAAGTTGTAACCGCCCGAGAGCCACAGATTTTTATACACTTGGTAACCGATTTCCAAACCTGCGGTTTTTTGCAAAGAACCACCTTTGCCATACATCACGCCAGCCTGTACGCCGATATCCCAATCCTTAGTCAAGTCGCGGGTGTACCGACCCTGCAACAAATGCGCCCAGTAAGTACTGTCGAGCGTACCGTCGCTGGCCTCGGCCACTTTAGCCGCATAGCGCGCGGTCAGATAATTACCGCGTGACGGGTTGACATTCACATTGGCCGAAATAATGTCGGTGTTATACGTGCCTGGCAAAGTGATGTTACCGCTGCCGCCGAAACTGCTGGCACTGGCCAGACCAGCTGCATCGGCCGCCTCACCGACGCGCTCGGTTTTATGTTCGTAGCGCGCCAAGGCATTCCATACATCTTGATCGACCGGACGATAGGCGACACCGACTTGATTGCGCATCAGGGTCAGATCATTGCCGGCATTACTACCCTGACCTAGACTTTGGCTGTAAACATTGCGCGTCAATAAACTCCAATCAGGATTGATTTTGTAAGCAAAACCGGCACTGAACAAACGGGTATTGGCATCATCACCATTGCGGGCTTCGGCAATACCGCTGGCCTTGACACGGTCACCGAGATACTCGACCCCGCTGATGAGGGCCGTCGAGCTGCCCAGCGCACCAGACTGGCCGGTACCGGTATTACCGCTGTTACCGTAACTGCCGAGATTACTGACACGTTCCAGCCCACCGGTAACACTCCAGCGCGAATCGAGCTTGAAGGTATTGCGCACACCGAAAGCCGCTTGGGCACCACGACCATCAATACTGTCGGTCAGACGGTATTCGTTATACACGCGGCCCCCTTCCATATAATTACTTTCCACCCCAACGGTACCAACATTGCCGGCTTGGGAAGAATTCAAGTTATACGGACCCTGCAAGCTGGAAACCAATTCATACCGACCATATACCCGGGTCTTGTCGGTGACGGCGTAATTGCCGCCCACGGCCACCACGTGGCGATCAGAATGGTTGATATCTTGTTCGCCTTCGATGAACACTTGCGCTTGCGGCACGCTGGCCAACTGTGTACTGACGCGCAAACGCACGGTGCTGACGCTGTCATCACTGGTGCCAGTGGTGGTGGTGTTCTGGCCGCCGGCCGCGTCAGTGCTGCCCGAGATACCGTTATGCGTCGAAATCTGACCATAGTCGAAACTCGATACCGCACCGGCATTCGATTGACCATGACGCACGCCCAGTTCGGCAACCGTGCGTTCACCAATTTTTTTCTGCGCGCTGACACTGATACCGCTTTGCGCATCATCAGCCAGCGCATCTTTACTGTACAAGGCTTCGCCGCGCAGTTTCAAGGTGTCGTCGAGTTTCAATTCGGCGCGCACAGCGGCGTCGATCCGACCGGCCGTGGTCGAGGCACCGGGGTTATCGAAATTTTGGCTGGTCTTGCTGGCCAAAGCAGCGATGGCTAACTTCTCATCTTGGTAGCGCAATTCCAAGCGACCGGCATTGCCGCGACCATTCAAATCCGATTCAGTACCAACCACTTCCGCCGCCACCGAGGTATGCTCACCCAGGCGTGCCAAGGCAGTCGCAGCGGCTAACTTGCGTTGGTTTTCCGGATTTTTATCGACACTCGCGACTACCCCAACTTGCAACTGTTCATTGACTTTCACCTGCACATCGGTACCCGCCACGGTGAATTCCGGACCACCGGTATCGACTTCATAAGTGACACGTATCGATTGCGGATTGAGATTAAGATCGACCGACGACACCGCTTGGGTCAACAACAAACGACGCGTCAAAGGTTCTATCGTGTAGTCGACAAAACGCACGAGCGCAGTTTTTTGCAAGATCACATTGGCTTGATTGCGGTCGCGTACCAAAATCTCGACTTGCTCACTGTTTTGTACAAAGTCACCACCATTACCGCGCAAGAAATACGGCCCGGAAGTACCGACCGAACGGAACTCTTCAACTGCCTGAGTTTGGCTGGTGCGTGACAGATAGCTGGTGGCACGGACATTACTGTCTTCATACACATTTTTCACACCAGTCAAAGAACGGTTGACCTGGCTTAACTGGCGCACTTCGCCGCTGCTGGCGGTAGTGAAATCACCATACAACAAATACGAGCGGTTTTTATCGATACGCACATACAGCTTTTGCGTACTTTGTGCATCGAAACCCTTGACCGAAGAATCGCCATACACTGGGTAAAACTCATCGGGACGGATATCACGGAACAAGCGTTCTTGTTCGGTTTTATCGGAATCAAACGAGGCCGTCAGCAAGTATTCGCCCTTCACCGTCCCCTTAAAGAAGAAGGCGCTGCGACCGGAAACACGGCTGTTATCTTTGCTGCTGCTGATACCGCTCAATTCAGTTTCAAAGGCTGCTCCGGCCGGCATGGCACCGAGTGCGAGTTTGCCGCGGTTAGTCAAATCAAGCACACCTTCAACAATACCGACACCGATCATCGGACGCTTTTCCGCCAACAGTACAATCCGCAATTTTTGCACGAAATTACCGCTGGTAACACGCACGCGCATGGTACCGGGTTCGGCCGGCGGCACAATTTCGAATTCCGCCGTACCACCTTCCATAAACACTTGGGTGCCTGGCTCTTTGCTATTGAGATCAACGGCCAACCAACGACCACGATCGGCTTCTAATGTCAGTGGTGCACGCACCGTGACTGGCACACCGTTGGCATCGGTCAAACGCACTTTGATACGAATCGGGGTGCGCGCATCGGCCACCGCTGTTTCCGGCGCTTCGAGAGATAACTTGCCCAGTTTATCCGGCGCGATCAAGTTGATTTTACGGCTATCGCGGACATTGCCGAATTCATCGACTTGTTCCAACAACAAACTGTTCGAACCGGCGCGTAAGCTGACACCGATGTATTCCCAGGCCGTGACTTTTTTCGATGGCAAAGATGCTTTTTTACCGACCCGACGATCATCGACCACCTGCTCGTTGACAGTCAGACGCAAGCTCGCACCGATATCGCCTTTGACGCGCACATTGGTGGTACTCGAAGGCAGGGTATCGCCATCTTTAAGTCCGATAAATTCCAGGCTATTGTTTTCTAATTTCGGTAACAACACTTCCAAGGTTTCCGCTGGAGCTGCTGGCAATTGTGGGAACACCCCAGGTTCTGCGGCACCGCTCAGTAGCTTACTGGAGGCAAGGTCTGACACCGACTTTGCCGCGTTGCCCGACGGTGCACCCGACGAGGTCAAGGTGCCACTGAGATTACCGGCCGAGGAACCGACAAAGCTACTGCCATCAGACGGTGCTTGTGGCAATTTGATCATAGCCGCGGTAGATGTTGTTGGTGTGCTGGCGAAGCCGGCACCGGTCGCGCCACCGATCTGGCCGCTGGCTGGCAAACCACGCAAATCACCGGCTACAATAGGCAAGCCTTCAGGGTCGAGACGGCTGCGAACTTGCGCTTCCATTTCGACATCAGGATTGGCGACGATGGCGGCGCGGCGCGCTTTGACTTCGTCCATCATTGCCGCATCATCGCAATTGGTGACGATGAAATTGGCTTTGTGGAATTCGCCTTTTTTCAAATCAAGAAAACGACTCTCCGGTGCTTGGGCATTGCGGTTATCGAGCACTTCGAGGCGTGCACCGGATGGCAAACTGCTTTGATCCAAACGCAGTACATGGGTCACTGGCTTCAAACCATACAGGCTCCATTTACCTTCGATATCAGTAATTACGCTGGTACCATTTTCGAGGAACAAACGCACCCCAGGAATGCCGATTTCTTCCGACTGTTCGGTGGTTTTTTGCTTACCGTCGCGCTTGCAATCGAGGTACACCTTACCGAAAGCGTAGGCATCATCGGCAAACACACCGCCGCTGATCAGTGTTTTCCAGCTGGCCAAATTCGATTGATAGGTGCCCGATACCGCACTGGCACGGTTAATCACGGTGCCATTGGTAGGCGCACCGACGCCAACACGGACGCGATAGCGCACCACGGCATTGTCGCCCGGGGCCAGAGTCAGGTCGGGATAGCTGAATTTCAAACTCGGTCCGGCACCACCGGCCGGATCAGCCGGTGGCAGGCCATTAAGCCGCGCACTCTGTTTGATATATGCCAAACCAGGTGGCAAGGCATCGGTAAAGCTGACGCCGTTCAAGGTGACGCCGGTTTTATTACTGAGCGTCAGTGCGTAATCGAGGAAATCGCCTAATTCAGCCTGTACTTTATTACCTTCTTTTTTCAATACCAAACCAGTGGCACTGCCACGATCAAGCGGAATATGGTTATTGACCACATCACAAGTCTGCCCATTCGCACTCGATACGCCCATTTGGAAACCGAAGTAATAATCGGTCGGGTCACTGTTTTGTGGAATCGTGGTGTTCGCTACCACGGGGCCACACTTGCCATACACACCCGGTTGGACGCTGATCACTTGCGACGGCACGACGTAACCACTGTTCGGCGGCGGTAACAAGCTCAGCGTATAAGTTGACAAATCTTTCGGTGACTGCAAAGCGAACTGATAACTGCCGTCGGCACCAGTGGTCATGCTGACGCTGCCATCGGCATTGAATGCATAGGCTGGGCCAGCATACAGATCGGTGGCACTCATTGGTGACAGCGAGCGGCCAGTCGCCGTGCGTGCCAAGGTAACCTTGACACCGGCCACCGGCAAGCGTGTGCTGGAATCGTAGACATAACCGGTAGGCGCGAGCAAAATACTGTCGGCCGTGGCAGAGACGGCATTGACCAGCATATTCGCAGTCGGATTGACGGCATTGCTGGTGTACGAAGCGGCCCAGGCTTTATTCGAAAGAATGCTGCGCAAACCGACCGATTGCGGCTTCTGCGTCAAGCGCACGGTCAGCGTGATGGTTTCGGTTTGATTGGCCGCTAATGCACGGTTACCATCGACCAAGCTCAGACCAACCGCGGTCGGCACACTGGCCGCCGCATTGGCATTGTTGATGCCGGCGCGATCGCAACTGGCACTGCCGGTGTAGTTCGAGGCGATGTTTAACAAGCCTTTTTGTGCCACCGGTTTACCAACGATTTCCCAAGATTGAACCTGACCGTTAGGCTTATCCATACCGAAGGTGCAATTCAAATTATCGAGCAGACGCACATTCGGTGCCGCCGACGAACCGCTGTTACTGATGGTAAAGGTATAGTCGAGTTCGACCACGCCGGTGCTGACGATACGCGGTGCCCCAACGGTTTTTTCCAAACTTAATTTCGGCAATTGCGTGAGGATAGGCGTGACCTCGCTATTATTGGTAGGGTTACCATCACCATCCGGATCCGGGTCGCTGCCATCGGTAGAGTCATCGCGCGCCACCACCACGCCACCCGCCACGGCAGCCGCCGTCACGCGTGCCTGATTATACAAAGTGGCCGTACTGCCGCCGGTATTGAAGCGCACATCGAACTGTACTGTCGAGCTGGCACCGACCGGCAGCACCGCGCCGGGTGCCAGCAGTTTTTTGTGCGTACCTTGACCGGTAAAGCTCAACAACGGTTGCAACACCACGCCTTGTACGCCATTGGCTTGTTGATTGTTGACGCCCAAGGATCCGGCGACAATCGTGTATTGATTCGGACCCGGCACCGTCTGCGCGGTATACGTTCCGAATTGGCCCGCGCCTGTGCCTTCGATCAAATCACTGATTTGCACATCGTAGAGCGGTGCCGTGCCATAATTTTTCACCAACAGCGTAAAGCTGACGGTGGCAGTGCCGTCGGCATTGCCATTGGCATCAACATTACTGCGCGGCACGCCGGCGGCCTTGGCCAAGCCTATGCTGTTGAGTACGCTGGAAATCACCACGGTATTGGAATTGACGACGACCGGATTACTGCCATCGAAATAATACGATTGTGAGGTATTGCTGATATTGCCAGTCACCATCGCGCGCACGGAAAAATTCATAGTCATGATTTTCGGCACTGGGACGCCAGGCGCTAGCCCGATCGCCACTTCGACGGCGGCCGCACCGGCATCACTGGTACGGTAGTTGAACGGCGCATCACCGGCAACACGGAACAAGCGCAGCGCACCGGTGACATTGGTCTGCAAGCTGGCAGAGTTATATTGCGTACCAACCGGCACGACGTCACTGAGCAGTATCAAACTTTGCGGCATGCCATTGACCGTGATCGCTGTTGCCAAGGCTCCGGCACTGGCGTTCGGCTGTGCGATTTGGCTGCCTTGGCTGTTGGCCGTCACAGTAAACCCGATATCGCTGACGCCCGGAATCAGCAGGCCGGAATAACTGGCGGATTTGGTCAAACTCAGCGCAGCATTATTCCCCAGCGTGATCAGGTCGCTGCTGCTGGCACTCACGCTTTGCAAAGCAGTCAGAGCACCGAGGGTCACGCAGGCGACACCCGAGGACTGGCTCGGCGTCGTGCCGCTTATCAGTAAATTCATGCTCGCTCCGGCAGCCAAGGTAACCACCCCGGCGCTGTTGAGCGTGAGAGTAGGCTCGCCGGGATCGACGACGCCGTTATTGTTAATATCACGCACCACCTTCAAGCCGCTCACCACCAGCGCGCCACCGGCTGGGCAAGTGCCGCCGCCATTGGCCAAACTGAGCGTGTAAGAGGAGCTGGTGTTACCTGTATTGCTGAGCAAATGCGAGATCGTCACTGCGCTCACCGGTGGCCGCGTCAGGCTCTGACTCGGGCTCAAGCTGAGCGCTTCAACCGACTGTATTTGCGCTTGTACCGTATTGGAATTGACGGTTTCCGGCTGCGTAAAGCCGGCCGGTATGTAAGTCGCCGTCGCTGTCGCGCTGATGCTTGCACCTCCGGGTGCCGGCGTGGCATGCGCACCCGTCGCAAGCACGCACAGTGCAAAGAAGAGCAGCAACACGTGCTGCAAGAAGCGGGCCGACTGCTGCCGCGCTTGGATGGCAAATACAGGAATGGGGGCGAGAAGTTCAAACACGAAATTTTCCTTTTACGACCATGGCTAGGTGGCGAGTGACTCTTTTTTCTATGCTGGCCGCACACATTCCGGTCAGCAGAGAAAAAAGTAGGGTGCAACGAGCTGATGGCCAGGATTTTCATCCTGGTCCTCAGTACCAGCCGGGTTGCCCCGGCTGCTTATAACGGGCTTTTTGTTGATCGGTTTTTAATCGATAATGGGTCGCTTATTTATCGATTTCGACTGCGAAATCGAGTTGCAAACTAGCGCCAGGTGGAACCGCATTAGTCGTGCTGCCGCAGCTGACCGTGGTACGCTTGGAACCGTCGTAGGCCACGCTGTCGCCGCTCATTCCTTTGGCCACACATTGCACCGCAGGTTGAGTTGGGCTCAGGGTAGTGTAGTTCGGCACCGAGTCATTAATCGTCAAGTTGGCAATTGGAGCAACGCCTTCATTGACGGCAATAACACGATACAAAACACACTGACCAGGTTGGGCATTCGCAATCACACTCGCACTGTAAGTACCACTGGCAACACCAGAACAAGTCGGATCGAGCAATTGCGTTTTGCTGACACGCATTTGACCGGTAACAACAGTCGTGGTATCCGTCACTGATGTTGGTGCGCAAGAAGCCGTGTCAAAGGTCGCCACGATTCTCACCGTGTTTTGATCACCGACCAGCACGCCACCCGGAGCAAACATCTTGACCAGGATTTTTTGCTGAGCGCCTACAGCCAGAGTCAAAGGAGCACTCGGATCGGTGAGCAAAGTATCGCCACTATCAACTTGACCATTACCATTGACATCGAGGTACATCACCGAGATCCAACCGGCTGCAACAGCAGCTGGGCTTTGCTCAGCACTCAATTTGTAGCTACCACATGCCAAGGTGCCGATATTGCTCAATACATGCGAGTAAGTCACTGTCCCAGCCGGGGCAATCTGACCGGATTGATCCGGCGAAAGTGTGGCGGAGTAAGCGATGCCGGTATTGGTTACCTTCACTGCATCAGTGATGATATCGCTGACAGTTGCACCGGTAGAAGCAGGTGCTTGTGAAGTTACTTTGAAGTACACAGTTGTGGTCGCTGCAGGTGCACCGACTGGTGGTGTCACACAAGCATCAACCGGCGTTTGCGTACCTTTAGCAACCGCGACCGACGTCACCGCCGCACCGGAACACGAAGCACCTGCAGTAACAAACTTAACCGTCCAACCGGCTGGCAAACCACCCGAGAAACTCGGTGTTTGACTGCCTTCGAGCTTATAAGTCTGGTCGATGGTGTCGCTGTTTTTGACAAACAGATGGAACACCGTGCCGGTACCGGCTTCGGTAGTCATGGTGGTGGTGGCCAAAGGACTAGGGCCTGCACCCAAATCGCCATTCCCAACGGAACCGACGCCGCTACCTGTGGCGGTGTTAGTCAAATCAACCAAGATACCGGTGACTTGTGCCAACACGTCTTTAGTCGCATCGAACTTTTTGCTGTCACCAGCAGAAACTGCACGCACGATCAACTCATATGGACCACTGGCTGGCGCAACGTTGCCAGGAATCGTGGCGCGTACCACGATATTGCGGCTACCGCCGACATCGATCACACCAGCGTCGATCGTGCCGTCGCTGTTGGTATCGAGCAGAGGTGTGCGGCCATCTGATGCATAGAAGTTGTAGACGGTGCCACTAGGGAAAGTGGAACTGGCTACCGACAAGTTGAATACGTCAGCCGCATTACCGCTGTTGAACAATTTACTGGCAAACGCCACACTGCTACCAACTGCTGCGCTCGGGACCGTCGTCAAATCTGCTGGAGTAGCATTCGGCGTACCGGCCGGGCTATCGAGCGAGGCGGTCAAGCTACCTGTGCTGCTACCCAAGACCACACCAAACGTTGGGGTGACGGTAAACACGGTTGCATTGGTCGAAGAACTGCCTGGTGGCGCAGACTCCGGCGTTTTAGTCGAGCTGATCGGATCATAGGTCGCCGTATTGGTGGTCGAAGTGATACCAACGGTGGCGGTTTTATTGACCAAAACCACGAAGCTCAAACTGCCGGAAACGTTCGGACCGACATCATCGACCAAGGCCGATACTTTATTACCGGTTTGCACGTAGTTGATGCCTGGTGCTTGCGCTTCAGGACCAATCCCTTCTTGCAAAGCCACGCCGCTGGCACCGCTCCATACTGCCGAACCGGTAACATACGTCATCCCAGCCGGCAAGGTATCGCTCAGGTAGAACTTACCTGAGGACGCACCGGTATTGGTATAGTTGATCGTATAGACCGTGTATTGACACTGATCGCCAGGCGTGATGGTGGCAAACGCAGTGGCGCAACTGGCACCCGAACTGGTCGGGCCACTGATGCTGGCCAACGGCCATGGTTTGCCACTTGGTGCAGCCACGCTCGGTGCAGCCAATGCCTTGGTCGCACTGAAGGCGGCCGCAGTGGTGACACTGATGGTATCGGTATTTTCGCGGAAATTCGGAGCGTAAGTGCCGTAGAAAGCCGTGCTCTTATTTTCCGGTTCAGCTCGCACAACAGCGGTATTGACCGCACCATCGGCTGCCGTACCCGGTACGGTATACGCGACGACAAATTTGAATGTGCCGCCATTGCCGGCTACGGTTTGCGGTGTGATGGTACAGACACCGGTGGCGGTGGCAGTACACAAAGGCGTGGTGGTATCGGGCATGCCGTTACCATCGACGTCGTTATACACTTCCACTTTCGTAAACGAATAAGCACCAGCTTTACCAGTAACATTGAGGGTAAAGCTGTCGCCACCGTTACCGGTATTGGTCAAGGTATGCGCGGCATACACGGTACCGCTGCTGGCCGCAGATTTAACGTTGTCGATTTCAAGTTTGAACGAACCGACTTGCTGTACCAAGGTTTGTACCAGATTCGACGAAGCCAGTTGAAAAGCACCGCTGGCATCGACGTAAGCGGCAGTCGCCTGGTTACCGATAGGGGTATTCGCTGGTGGTGGTGCGGCCATTGCACCGGAGGCGGCACCGAGTAATATCAGTGCCGATCCCCATTCCGCGGCAGCCCGGATGGGCCTGCGACGATGTGGCATTAACGTGTTCATATGAGTTACTCCAAAAAAAAACAATTGTGAAAAACGATAGGCAATTAGAATGAAATCCAGACCTCTGTAAGTTAATGAAAAAATGAACGACACTATGTCTTCGCTTGCCCTAATCTGCTGCAAACATCAAGCATCACGCTGCACTTGCCGCTTCACTGAGTGCCGCATCAAGTGCGGCATACCGAACTGACAAGGAATTTATTTTTTAGTCGGCAGTACTGCCGGAGTATTCGGTGCCACCACCGGCACATACACCTGCACACCAACCCGCAGACTGACCGTGGCTTTGCCATGCGCTGGCAATTGCCCCAACTGCCAGTTCACTTTGCGATAGTCGGCATACGGGCGCGGGGTCGATTTACCGGCCACCAGATGCATCAAAGGTTCGGCAGCAAATTCGCCATTCTTGGCAGCGGCTTGCACATTGACATTGGGCTTGGCGCTATGCGGCAAGTACTCCAAACCTTCCGGCACCGGCAGCGTTGCGATAACGCCATTGACCGGCTTGTCGGTACGGTTGGTGTAAACCGCGCGATATTCGATGACATCACCAGGCCGGATGCTGTCGGCCGAGCTGAAGTGCTCCTTGCCATCGGCCGTTTTTGTGACTTTTGCTTGAATCAATTCCACAGTCACAGCCGACTCGGTCGTCTTGCCAGTTGCTGCGCTTTGCGCCTGCGCAGCATGCATACCGAGTGCCAACAGACTAGCTATCCCCAACTGTAAACAGAGGGAAACAGTCAATCCGGACAACTTACGCGTGAGAAAATTTTTCATACGATTTTCCTTCTGTTGAGGTCAATATTGAGGTCAATATAGTGTTAAAAAATGCAACTTCTGCTTTTTCAGCATAGGATAAAAAAAATGCGCGCTCTTAAAATAGTGGCTTTTTGTAATTGTTTTTTTAAAAAGAGTCGCAAAAAAGATACAACATCGATGTGTCAATAAAAACACATGATAAAATTTTCATGGTATAGTTAAAAATCTTAAAATTATTTTTTTAGATTTTAATGTCTTGCGTGGATGAAACGTCCAGAAGCCGCGCATAAAAAAATGAAAAATACAAAAAGCCCGCTCGGGCTTAACTGGCAGCAATACACGCCGCCCCTTATCGCCTCCTCCCACACCTTCCGTCACTCGCAGCCGTCTAAAGTTTTACCGAGTCAATATTGAACACCATCAACCGAGGTGCGTATTATTATTCGTTTTCCTCAGCTTTCAAAGAGGCTTTCCCTCATTCACTGCAAAATCAGAATTTTCCCACAAGATTCCTAGCTAATTTTTCAACTAAGTTAACAGAAGAAGAACTGTATTTAACAGATTTTAATACATTTAGAGTTATTTTATTAACTACCCCTGCATCTGTTGGCATGACTTTTCACCCCCAATGAGGGGCTGAACCCAAGATTTTCTGGGGTGATTTTGCCTTCCTGCATCAACAATTTTTTCAAGAGAAATCCTTGAAAGGCAATATTTCTTTAAATTAATTATATTGACTTTTTAGAATATTTCACTGGATTAACAATGCAAGTCATCAACTCCACTCCAGTGGCGCGTACGCGCCCTTTATATCTGTGATATCTGTGCTGCTCAGGCGCAGCAGGGCGTGTTCATTTCACGGAAAAAAAGGGCCCTTGATCGACCCTCCCACCCTGAAGGCACTAGCGTGCCACTGGATTCCTGCCTACGCAGGAATGACGAGGCGAGAGCAGCCCAGGTCGATTACGCGCCCACCCAGCCGCCCAATTCGTCATTGCCGCGCAAGCGGCAATCCAGTGGCGCGTACGCGCCTTTTATATCTGTGCTGCTCAGGCGCAGCAGGACGTGTTCATTTCACAGAAAAAAGTGCCCTTGATCGACGCTCCCACCCTGAAGGCAAGCCGTGCCAATGGGATCCCACTAAAAGCATGCGGGAAACAAGTTAATGGATCGTCGCAAGTGACGATGGAAAAGACTCTGGAAGGGGTTTGCATCCCCTCCCATCGCGTCGCTCCTTCGTCGCTCACCGGCCAAAAGAGGCTGTCGCAAAAGCCTGATGGACGTTTTTTACATCTGAAACACCGCATACCTCGTCATTCCCGCATGCTTTTGGCGGGAACCCAGCGTCGTTTTTTACACTGAAAATGCCACAATTTCTGGCATTTTCAGTTAACCACGAACGCCGCTGGGTTCCTGCCAAAAGCGCGCAGGAATGACGTGGCCACCAGTCAGGGTAATGATACCGACTCAATACCCTTTTGCGACAGCCTCTGAAGGCCGGGGCTTCAAACCCTAGTCAGATTTTTGATGAAAAATTCAGACGTAAAAAAACCTGAGGCCAGCTCAGGTTTTTTTCAATCAGTCTTCGTAGATTTTAAAGCGCGGATCATCTGGATCGATGGAAAGAATGCCCTGGGCTTCTTCTTTCATCTGGGTTTCTTGCGAACGCTGTACCTGCGTGCGCTTTTCTTCGATGTCTTTGTAAATCGCCATGACCAAATCTTCGCAACCTTCGTGATTCAAGGCCGAGATTTCAAATACCGGGCCCTTCCAGGCAAAGCGCTTGATGAAATCTTTGACTTTCTTTTTACGCTCATCCGGTGTCAACACGTCTAGCTTGTTGAGGACCAACCAGCGCGGCTTGTCATACAGACTTTCATCGTATTTACGCAGCTCTTTGATGAGGGCCTTGGCATCTTTGACCGGATCGACATTGTCATCAAACGGTGCCAGATCGACGATATGCAAGAGCAAACCAGTACGCTGCAAATGTTTAAGGAACTGCACACCCAAACCGACACCATCAGCCGCACCTTCGATCAAGCCCGGGATGTCGGCAATGACGAAACTTTTCTCGTGACTGACGCGTACCATACCCAAATTCGGATGCAGCGTGGTGAACGGGTAATCAGCAATCTTCGGACGCGCATTCGACACTGCGGTGATGAAGGTCGATTTACCGGCGTTCGGCAAACCTAACAAGCCGACGTCGGCCAACACTTTGAGTTCCAGACGCAACTCGCGTCGTTCGCCTTCTTTACCTTCGGTACGCTGACGCGGCGCACGGTTGGTCGAGGTCTTGAAGTGGATATTTCCCCAACCGCCCTCGCCACCCAAGGCCAATTCGACTTGCTGACCATGCTCGGTCAGATCGGCGATGACTTCATCGGTATTGCGATCGCAAATTTGCGTGCCGACCGGCATGCGCAAAATAATGTCATCAGCACCCTTGCCGTAGCAATCAGCACCGCGGCCATTTTCACCATCTTTGGCTTTATGCAGTTTCGAATAGCGATAATCGACCAAGGTATTGATGTTACGGTCAGCCACCGCAAAGATACTGCCGCCACGGCCACCATCACCACCATCGGGCCCACCGAACGGGCGGAATTTTTCACGACAAAAAGAGGCAACACCATTGCCGCCGTCGCCGGCGATGACTTCAATTCTGGCTTCGTCAATAAATTTCATTTTTAAACACCTAAAAAAGCTTGTATAAATCCTTGCTTCCCAGATGGAAGTATCGATTTATACAGGATTTCTTGCAATTAAAAAGGCTCCACCAATGGCAGAGCCTTTTTTACTTTTTGCTACCGACTTGAGGTGAGCTTACATCGCTGTCAGATCACCGATCAGCCTGATTACGCAGCAACCACAATCGCGTATTGGCGTCTTGCGGCGCCTTTGATTGCAAATTGTACTTTACCGTTAATCAGTGCAAACAAAGTATGATCTTTGCCCATACCAACATTTTCACCAGGGTGGACACGTGTTCCACGTTGACGAATAATGATACCGCCGGCGTTGATAGCCTGGCCGCCGTAAATCTTGACGCCTAAGCGTTTTGATTCTGAGTCACGGCCGTTGCGCGTGGTGCCGCCGCCTTTTTTATGTGCCATTTATAGCTCCTTGTTCAGGTGTAATCAGCAGCTTAGCCGTTGATAGATACGATTTGCAATTCAGTGTAGTTTTGGCGATGGCCTTGACGCTTCTGGTAATGCTTACGACGACGCATTTTGAAAATGCGCACTTTGTCGTGACGACCGTGATCTATAACCTTAGCCAGCACCGTAGCACCTGCGACCAGTGGCGTACCAAATTGTATGGTTTCGCCTGCGCCCATTGCGAGCACTTGATCGATGGTGATTTCGGAGCCAATGTCTGCAGGTATCTGTTCTACTTTAAGTTTTTCACCAGCGACAACTTTGTATTGTTTGCCTCCGGTTTTTATGACCGCGTACATGTGAAACCTCATCAATTAATATAGGGATATTTTCGCCCCGTCCTTGAAAACTGCTTAGGAAATCGGGAAAACCCCAAATTATACATAGACTTAAGTCGAGCGTCAAAAACATTTTGCATATTTTTTCAGCAGCCCGGCTAGCCTTGAGCGCGATGGCCAAGGCTTTTTTCTATAAAGCATGAAGAATCGGCATCTCTGTGGCACTTCTAATCATAGGAATAACGCAAAAGCAGGCTTGCCGTCGTATAATCTCGCGGTCTTGGATTACTTAGTGGGATTCAGCCTTGTCTGCCTCAGCACAACACAACCCGATTACCGATGTGATTGCCACGGAAATGTTGGCCGTTAACCAAGTAATTCGTCAGCAATTGCATTCCGATGTAGCTTTAGTCAATCAGATTGCCGAATACATCATTAACGCCGGCGGCAAACGCATCCGACCGGTGCTGGTTTTATTGGTCGCCAACGCCTATGCGTATCAAGGGCAGCGTCATCACGAACTGGCCGCCATCGTTGAATTCATTCATACCGCCACGCTCTTGCATGACGATGTAGTCGATGAGTCCTCATTACGTCGTGGACGGCAGACTGCCAATGCCTTGTTCGGCAATGCGGCCTCGGTGTTGGTGGGCGATTTCTTGTATTCACGCGCATTCCAAATGATGGTCTCGATTGATAATATGCGCGTCATGCAAATCCTCGCCGATGCCACCAATGTGATTGCCGAGGGCGAAGTTCTGCAACTGCTCAACATGCACGATCCCGAAGTCAGCGAAGAGCGCTATTTACAAGTGATCCGTTCGAAAACCGCCAAGTTGTTTGAAGCCGCTGCCGAAATCGGTGCCCTCATCGCCGGTGTCGATGCCACGCAGATCGCTGCTGCGGCCGAATATGGTCGCTGTCTGGGCACGGCCTTCCAATTGATCGACGACGTGCTTGATTATTCCGGTAATGCCGACGAGATCGGGAAAAATGTCGGCGATGATTTACGCGAAGGCAAGCCTACCCTGCCCTTGATTTATCTCATGAGTAATGGCAACGCGGCGGAAAAAGAATTGGTACGCCTCTGTATCGAGCAGGGTGATGAATCGCAATTTGACGCCATTCTGGCCGCTATCACACAATCGGGTGCACTCGCCTACACCACGGCTAAAGCAGAAACTGCCGCCGCCAGCGCCAGCGCGGCCATTGCCAATCTGCCGGCAACGCCCTACAAAGATGCGCTGCTGGCCTTGAGCCACTTTGCCGTGCATCGCAACCACTGATCTCCACTTCGGCGCGCAGACGGGACGGCGGCGCGCCGACAGTCGCTACTTTTCACCCAAAGGCGACATCTGCACCGTGCGAAATAGCCTTAGTATGTAATTAAAAGTAGCATTCCTTTACAAATTTACGCACAGGTTGCATTATCGCAAGGCAAACATGCATTTGGCAAAACTCACCGATAAGTCACTATGTCCGCCGCCCCACCAAACTCCGCACCACCCTCGTTGACCGCAGGATTAGCCCGGGCCTTGCTGCAAGCTAATTTGATCAGCTTGGTACAAATCGATGTGATCACTAAAAAGGCAACGACGGATAAAACCGCTTTCATTGATGGTCTGCTGCAAAGCGGCATCATCAATGCGCGTGAATTAGCCAGTTTTTGTTCCGAAACCTTCGGTTATCCGCTGCTCGATCTGAGCATCATCAATGAAGGTCTGATTCCGGAAAAACTGGTCGATCAACGTCTGATGCAATTACAGCGTTTGGTACCAATTTCAAAAAAAGGCAATAAGCTCACGCTGGCCGTTTCTGACCCGACCAATAGCTCCGCGCTCGATCAAGTCAAATTCCAGACCAATCTTGCTATCGAGATCATCATTGTGCAGCATGATGCGCTGGTCAAGCTGTTGGAAAAAATCGGTAAAACCTCGGAACAAAGTCTCAACGACTTGGCCGGTGACGATTTCGATATCGAATTTCGCGAAGAGGACCTCGGGCAAGCTGCTGCCGACGCCCAAGCGACCGAAGTCGACGATGCCCCGATCGTGAAATTTCTGCAGAAAATGCTGATCGACGCTATCAATATGGGTGCCTCCGATTTGCATTTCGAACCGTTCGAAAAGTTTTACCGCATCCGCTTCCGCGTCGACGGTGAGTTGCGCGAAATTGCCCAACCACCATTGGCAATCAAAGACAAGCTGTCGTCGCGCATCAAGGTGATCTCTAAGCTCGATATTTCAGAAAAGCGCATCCCACAAGATGGCCGGATGAAATTGCATCTCAACGCCAATAAGTCCATCGATTTCCGCGTCAGCACGCTGCCTACGCTGTTCGGCGAAAAAATCGTGATGCGGATTCTCGATGGCTCGCAAGCGCAGATGGGTATCGATGCGCTCGGCTACGACCCGGATCAAAAAGAAATTCTGATGAATGCGATTCAGCGCCCCTACGGCATGGTGCTGGTGACCGGCCCTACCGGCTCGGGCAAGACGGTGTCGCTATATACCTGTCTCAACGTCATCAATAAGCCGGGTATCAATATCTCGACGGCCGAAGATCCGGCCGAGATCAATTTACCGGGCGTCAACCAAGTGAATGTCAATGACAAGGCCGGGCTGAGCTTTGCCGCCGCACTGAAATCATTTTTGCGGCAGGATCCGGATGTCATCATGGTGGGTGAAATTCGCGACTTGGAAACTGCCGACATCGCCATCAAGGCGGCGCAAACCGGCCATATGGTGTTCTCTACCCTGCATACCAATGATGCCCCGTCGACCCTGACGCGGCTGATGAATATGGGCGTGGCACCGTTCAATATCGCCTCATCGGTGATTTTGATCACGGCGCAGCGGCTGGCACGCCGTCTGTGTACCTGCAAGCGTCCGGCCGAGGTACTCGATGAAGTACTGCTGCAAGCCGGTTTTAAAGAAGAAGAACTCGACGGCAGTTGGAAGCCATATGAACCGGTTGGCTGCGAGCGCTGCAACGGCGGCGGCTACAAAGGCCGCGTCGGCATTTATCAACTCATGCCCATTACCAGCGCAATCGAACGCATCATTCTCTCGAATGGCACGGCGATGGATATTGAAGAGCAAGCGCAGCGCGAAGGCGTGCGCAATCTGCGCCAGTCTGGCTTGATGAAGGTTAAACAAGGCATGACCAGTTTGGAAGAAGTATTGGGATGTACCAATGAATAAGCGGAGACTTTCACATGGCAACTAATTCCGGCCGAGCGCCCAAGCCGATCAAAGAAGTCTTGTATGCCTGGGAAGGTAAAGACAAGCACGGCAAATTGGTACAGGGTGAAATGCGCGCCGGCGGTGAGGCGATCGTCAATGTCACACTGCGTCGCCAAGGTATCTTGGTCACCAAGCTGAAGAAGAAAAATTACACCTCGGGGAAAAAAATCACCGATGCCGACATCACCCTGTTTACCCGTCAATTAGCGACGATGATGAAGGCCGGCGTACCCTTGCTGCAATCGTTCGATATCGTCGCCAAGGGCAATGCCAACCCCTCCGTTTCCAAGCTGCTGCAAGATATACGCGGTGACGTCGAAACCGGCACCAGTTTGAATCAGGCCTTCCGTAAATTCCCGCTGTATTTTGATCCCTTATTCTGTAACTTGGTTGGTGCCGGCGAACAGGCCGGTATTCTCGATGATCTGCTCACCCGCTTGGCAGTTTATAAAGAAAAAACCATGCTGATGAAAAAGAAGATCAAATCAGCACTGACCTACCCGATCGCGATTCTGTCGGTCGCCTTCATCGTCACGGCCGTGATCATGATTTGGGTGGTACCGGCGTTCAAACAGGTGTTCAGCAGTTTCGGTGCCGATTTGCCGGGACCGACGCTGGTGGTAATGGCGATCTCGGAGTTTTTCGTCGCGTATTGGTATTTGATTTTCGGTGGGCTGTTCGGCAGCATCTACTTTTTCATGCAAACTTGGCAGCGCTCGCTGCCTATGCAACGCTTCATGGACCGCATGCTGTTGCAAGCCCCGATCTTCGGTTCGGTCATCCGCAAAGCTACCATCGCGCGCTGGACGCGTACCTTGGCCACCATGTTCGCGGCCGGCGTGCCCTTGGTAGAATCATTGGATTCGGTTGGCGGCGCGGCGGGCAATGCGGTCTACCTCGATGCCACGATTAAAATTCAAACCGAGGTCAGCACCGGTACCAGCCTGACTGTGGCGATGCAAAATTCGAATGTCTTTCCGAGTATGGTGACGCAAATGGTGGCCATCGGTGAAGAGTCGGGTGCACTCGATAATATGCTGAGCAAAGTGGCCGACTTCTATGAAGAAGAAGTCGATGAAGCGGTGGCATCGCTGGCCAGTCTGATGGAGCCGATCATCATGGCGGTACTCGGCGTGATCATCGGCGGGCTGGTGATTGCAATGTATCTGCCTATCTTTAAATTGGGTAATGTAGTCTGATGAATAGCGAAATTTTCTTCAACTTACCGGGCAATCTGCTCAGCACTGTGTGCGCGGCGGTTTTCGGCCTGATGATAGGCAGCTTTCTCAATGTCGTCATTTATCGGCTGCCGAAAATGATGCAGCGCGAATCGGATAATTACGTCGCCAGCGAGAGCGGCTTGCCGCTGCCGCACACCGACCAGTTCAATCTGATGCTGCCGCGTTCAGCGTGTCCGCACTGCGGCCACCAGATTGGCGCAATGGAAAATATCCCGGTGCTCAGCTATCTGGCAATCGGCGGCAAATGCCGCGGCTGCAAAGCAGCGATTTCACCGCGCTATCCGGTGGTGGAGTTATTGACCGGTGCCTTGTCGGCAGCCATGGTCTGGCACTTCGGCAGCGGTGTGGCCGGCTTGGCCGCGCTGGTATTCGGTTTTATTCTCATTGCCCTGACTTTCATCGATGCCGATACCCAGCTCTTGCCCGACGATTTGACGCTGCCGCTGCTATGGCTGGGCTTGCTGGTCAATCTCAACGGCACCTTTACCTCGCTGTCGTCGGCAGTCATCGGGGCCGTCGCCGGTTACCTGTGCCTATGGTCGATTTACTGGCTCTTCAAGCTGACTACCGGCAAAGAGGGCATGGGCTATGGCGATTTCAAACTGCTCGCGGCACTCGGGGCTTGGATGGGCTGGGCGATGTTGCCGATCATCATACTGTTGTCTTCGGTGGTAGCGGCCGTGATCGGCTTGGCCATGATGGCCTTGCGTAAGATCGGGCGCGATACCCCACTGCCATTCGGCCCTTACTTAGCCGGTGCCGGCTTGATCGCCTTGTTCTGGGGTCCCCAGTTAAGCAAGCTTTTTTAGGTTGACTATGTCTGCGCGTTACGCAATCGGGCTCACCGGCGGCATCGGCAGCGGCAAAAGCACGGTGGCCGATCTGTTTGCCGCACGCGGTGCCGCCATCATCGATACCGATCTGATCGCCCATCAACTGAGCGCGCCTGGTGGGGCGGCTATTCCAGCCATCGAGGCCGCCTTCGGGGCCGATTTCCTCACCGCGCAAGGGGCGCTCAATCGCCAGAAAATGCGCGAACTGGTATTCGCCGACCCGGCGCAAAGACAGCGCTTGGAACACATCCTGCACCCCTTGATCGGCCGGCAAACGCACACCGAGGCAGCAGCGGCCGGCGGTGCCTACCTGATGTACGTGGTACCCTTACTGGTCGAATCGGGCAAGTGGCGCCAGCGCGTTGATCGAATTGTCGTGGTGGATTGCAGTGTGGAAACTCAAATCGCGCGCGTCATGGCGCGCAATAATTTGAGCCGAGCCGCAGTCGAAGCCATCATGCGCAGCCAAGCCAGCCGCGCCGACCGACTGGCTGCTGCCGATGATATGATCGACAATCAAGCTGGCATGGAAGCCGTAGTACAGCAGGTCGATGTATTGCATGAGCGCTATGTGGCCGCAGCGCGCGCCCAGCAGAGTTGAACACAAGCCAAAAAAATTTCATCGGAAGTTTGTATTTTTTGACAGTATGGTTCAGAATCACGTCAAGCTCAGGCCTGAGTTGCAACAATTTTACAGGGACACTATTTTGATCGTTTACGAGTACCCTTTCAACGAGCGCATTCGCACGCTGCTGCGGTTGGAAGACCTGTATGAAAAATTCATATTTTTCTTGCATCAGTCTGACCCTTTGCAACATCATGTCGCGCTCGCAACCATTTTCGAAATGTTAGAAGTAGCCGGTCGCGCCGATCTGAAATCTGACCTGTTTCAAGAATTGGAACGGCAGAAGCATACCCTGATCGGTTTCAAATCCAATCCCAATGTCGAAGCCGACATGCTTGATAAAGTACTCGACGATGTCGATCGTGCCAGCAGCGCACTCGTTGCCTGCACCGGCAAAACCGGCCAGAATGTGCGCGATAACGAGTGGCTCATGAGCATACGCGGCCGCACCATTATTCCCGGCGGTGCCTGTGAATTTGATTTGCCGAGCTATTATGCGTGGCAAAAAAATTCCGCAGAGAAACGTTTTGCCGATATTTCGAATTGGTTTGCTCCAATCGCTCCCTTGTTCGACGCCATCAATGTCGTACTGCGCCTGTTGCGCGAATCGGGCTCGACCACGAAGGTGATTGCCCAAGCCGGCAGTTATCAGCAAATGCTGCAAGGAAAAGTGTATCAATTGCTGCGCGTGAGCGTGGTGCGTGAATTAGGTGCGATTCCTGAAATTTCGGCCAACAAATACATGCTCTGGATACGCTATATGTCGCAAGACGGTGATATGAAGCCGAAAGCCTTCGACAACGATATCCCCTTCGATCTCACTCTGTGTAATTTCTGATTATGGCTACAGTTGTCAATTGTCCGACCTGCGAACAAGCGGTCGAGTGGAAAGAAAGCAATACTTGGCGACCATTTTGCAGTCAGCGCTGCAAACAAATCGATCTTGGTGCCTGGGCCGAGGAAAAATACACTATCCCAGCCGTCAACTTGCCGGAAGATCCGGAAGAGACTGTCTAGGAAAACGCAGATTCAGCGTTTCTGCCCGATACCATACTTGCGCAACTTGGTCGCCATCACCGAATGGGAGGTTTCCAAGCGCGCCGCCAGTTTGCGGCTGGACGGGTACTGTGGATATAAGCGCGACAGCAAAGATTGCTCAAATGCTTGCAGCGCCAGCTCCCAGGTGTCGGTAATTTCTTGATTCACTTCTTCAGCACTGATGCTGTCTTCCGCCCAATCGAGATCGGCGACGTCGAGCACGCGTTGATCCGACATGGTGATGGCACGGAACACAACATTCTGCAATTGCCGGACATTACCGGGCCAACGATTCGACACCAAGGCGGCGCAGGCGGCGGTATTGAGGCGACAAACAGATTTTTGAGCTTGCGTACAGGCGCGCTCAATGAAGTGCCGCGCCAGCGGCAGCACATCGTCAGGACGCTCGCGCAAGGGCGGCATTTCCAAATGCAAGACATTGAGGCGGTAAAACAAGTCTTCGCGGAACAAGCCTTCCTGCACCATTTTCCGCAAATTTCTATGGGTTGCGCTGATAATGCGCACATTGACGCGCACTTCTTTGTCACCGCCGATACGACGGAATTTGCCATCATTTAAAAAACGCAGCAATTTAGCCTGTAAATACAGCGACATCTCGCCTATTTCATCGAGAAACACAGTGCCGCCATCGGCCATTTCAAACAGTCCCGGCTTGCCGCCACGCTGAGCACCAGTAAAAGCCCCAGCCATATAGCCAAACAATTCGCTTTCGGCCAAGCTCTCTGGCAATGCCGCGCAATTGAGTTCTAAAAACGAGGCATGGCAGCGGCTGCTGACGCCATGGCAAGCTTGCGCCAGTAATTCTTTGCCGGTACCGGTTTCACCGGTGATCAGCAGCGGCGCATCGACCGCCGCCACGCGCGCGGCGCGGATCTTGAGCGCGCGGATAGGTTCGGATTCGCCAATGATCAGATCAAAGCCATGACCGCTGGTATTTTGCAAAGCATGGATACGTCCACCAATGCGCGCCGGCGTATGAAATGTCAGCACCGCACCGACTGAACGTGCCAAGGCCGCTTGGTCGGGATCGGCCACGGGTGTCACGTCCATGAAGAAAGGTTCGCCGTTGAAGCTGACTTCGCGACTAGGCAGGCGTAAGCCGGCGCTGATGAGCTCGGCTTCGATGCCCTCGTCATCCAAGACTTCGCGCAGCGGCCGTTGGCACAGCAGCGCTTCAGAAAGCCCGGCTACGGCCGCCGCTGCGGCATTGGCAATCACTACCCGGCCAGCACCATCGATGGCCAGCACCGGGTCTTGCATGGCGGCCATCATGGTATCGAGGTGTAAGCGTCTGCGCATGCCTGGCAAGACATCGAGCACGCCGATGCTGCCGACGCCGCGTACCTGCTGGCAATCGCTTTGCAAATCAGGCAGCATGAATTCCAGCAACTCCGGGCTGTCGATATAGATATGCGGCGGGTCGACTTCGACACCCACCACATTCAAACCGCGCTTGGCCAATACGGCCAGAATTTCGTGGGCAATGCCGACCCGGTCTTTAAACTCTATATCGATGCGCATGAGGGAAAAATTCTCAATAAGGGGTAATGCACCCCGGCATCAATACGGTTCGGGGATATAACCGCGCGGGCGCGCATACTGGCTGCGGAAGGCCGCAGTCGTTGCCAGGCCGCGCAGACGATTCAAATCAAAGTGTTCTAATTGTTGCAGCACAGCTCGGTTAACGGTCATTTTAATTTGCATCATCAATAAATCGACGCTTTGCTGACTAGAGCTGCGCGATGGCGTTTCCGCCCCCGCGACTTCTTCTGACAGTGGCAGCACCGCCGCGCGCGTGGCTGATTTGGCGATGGCACGTTCTTCCGCATCGGCAAAACAGCGATACACATCGGCGAGGGTGATGATGCCATTACAATCGCGACAATGCCAAGCATCTTTTTCCTTGGCATCACGGCCAACCAAGCCATCTTTGCTCAAGGTCGATAAAATCGACCTGATCAAGCGCGGCGTACGTTCACAAGCTTGCGCCAAACTATCCACCGTGGTGGCGCGCGGCATGACCAGCATGATTTGCGCCAACAATTCAATCGCGGTATAAAAGCGCGTATTTAAATGCGGATCGGCAAATACTTGTGTTGATGACAGCAATTGGTCGAACTGGCTCATGCCAACTCCTTAGGAAGAATAAGCGGCCGCTTGCTGCTGCTGCCGTAACGGTCCATGTACAAACCTTCAGTGGAAATTTGAGGTTTTTTACCGGAAATCAAATCTGCAATGAATTGTCCCGAACCGCAAGCCATGGTCCAACCCAGGGTACCGTGGCCGGTGTTGAGGAACAAATTGCGGTAAGGCGTAGGGCCGATGATGGGTGTGCCATCCGGCGTCATCGGCCGCAAACCAGTCCAAAATTCGGCCGACTCGACCGCGCCACCACCTGGGAACAGATCGGTGACGGAAAATTCCAAGGTGTCGCGCCGGTCTTTGCGTAAATCGAGGTTGTAGCCGGTGATTTCAGCCGTACCGCCGACACGAATGCGGTCGCCCAGACGGGTGATGGCGACCTTATAGGTTTCATCCATGACGGTCGATTCCGGTGCGCGCGCGGCATCGATGATAGGCACGGTCAGCGAATAACCCTTGATCGGGTAGACCGGAATGTGGATGCCGAGTTCGCGCAACATGAGCGGTGAATAGCTGCCCAGCGCCAACACATAGCTGTCAGCCTGCAATTCGCCTTCCGAGGTCAATACCGAGGTAATCGCATCGCCTTCATAGCGTAGCTTCTCTATGCTCACACCATAACGGAAGCGCACTCCCAAGCCTTCGGCCAGCTTGGCCAAATTTTGTGTGAATTTAAAGCAGTCGCCGGTTTCATCACCAGGCAACAGCAGCGCGCCAACAAATTTTTCCTGTACATTCGCCAGTGCCGGTTCATGCTGCAGGCAAGCGGCTTTGTCCAGAGTTTGATACGGTACTTCGTAACGCTGCAAAATAGCGATATCGGCGGCAGCACCATCGAGTTGTGCCTGATTACGAAATAATTGCAGCGTACCTTGGGTTCTCTCATCATACGAGATACCGGTATCGGCGCGCAGTTGCTGCAATACATCGCGGCTGTATTCCGCCATACGCAACATGCGGCCTTTATTGGTTTCATAGCGCGCAGCAGTACAGTTCATCAGCATTTGCATGACCCAGCGCCAAGTATGCAAATCAAAAGTAGGACGAATCGCCAGCGGGCTGTGTTTCATCATCAACCATTTGACGGCCTTGAGCGGCACACCGGGGCCAGCCCAAGGGGCCGAATAACCAGGCGAGACTTCGCCGGCATTGGCGTAACTGGTTTCCAGCGCGGCGGCCGGCTGACGTTCGATCACCGTGACTTCGTGGCCGGCTTTGGCGAGAAAATAGGCGGAGGCTGTGCCGATAACGCCGGCGCCGAGAATGATGATTTTCATAGGTATTCCTTGTCTGTTTCTAGTGTGCTGTCGCGGGTCTGTCAGTTCGTATAATGGCGCGCGTAGCGCTGCCCGAGACTGGTCAGAATTTCATAAGCGATCGTTTGTGCCGTTGCTGCCACGTGATCGACCGTGTGGGTCGGGGAAATCAAATCCACCAGTGCGCCGGCTACCAGGTATTCTGGCGCGATATGCGTGACATCGAGCGTGATGGTATCCATCGACACTTTGCCAACGATATTCACCGCCACGTCGTTGATATAGGCGAGGCCACGATTACTCAAGCTGCGCAGCCAACCGTCGGCATAACCGACGGCCACGGTGGCGATGCGGGTGGACTCGGTAGCCTGCCAGCTCAAGCCATAACCGACGCCAGTACCGGCACTGATGTCGCGCGTTTGGATGATGCGTCCCTGTAAGCTCACCACAGCCCGCATCGGGTTCGGCGCACCAGCGATCGGTGCCACGCCATACAGGGCGGCACCGGGACGGGCTAAATCAAAATGAAAATCGGAACCGAGGAAGATGCCGGATGAATTCGCCAGAGTGGCTAAGCTGTGTGGAAAAATTTTGCGTAAGGCCGTGAACCGCGCCAGTTGTTCGTGGTTCATAGGATGCGACTGATCTTCGGCGCAAGCCAGGTGACTCATCAGATGCGTGACCGTAATGCCCGACCACAAGGCCGCATCGCTGCTGCAGCGTGTCACTTCCGTTGCTGACAAACCCATGCGCGCCATGCCGGTGTCGACCTGCACGATGGCGGCAAGCGCACGCTGTTGAACCAAGGCCAGCGTTTGCCAAGCTTGCATTTGTTCTAAGCTATTCAACACTGGCGTACATTGGTATTCGAGAAATTCGGCTTCGTAGCCGACTGGAGCGCCATGCATGACGATGAGCGCGGCCGCGGCCGGCAAGTGCGCACGCAAGGCGATCGCTTCCTCGAGATGGGCGACAAAGAAATGACGGCAGCCTTGCTGGTATAAGGCCTTGGCAATCGGCACGGCACCTAAGCCATAGGCATCCGCCTTGACCGCCGCACCGCAACGGGCAGGGCCAAGCTGAGCGCACAGCAGCGCATAGTTATCGCGGATTGCTTGCAAGTCTATCTGCAGCACCGCACCGGCTCTTCCTGACATTTGTTGCATATTTTTCGCACTCCATCGCTAAAGATAAATTTCACTTCTCTATAGCAATACGCGTGCCACTAAATTTTTTTTAATCAATTCAATCACTTACACAAAATTCGTGCAGCGGTCTCGCAGTGATGTATTAATTCAGATACACCGCACATCGATTTGGACACTCCTTTGCAGGACTTTCCCTGTGTGCGTATGTAAATTCAGACAGTGTATCAAAATTCATACGCCGTATTATTTTTAATACAGCTGATGATTTTGATTCAAGGCAATTACATCTCAGCCCGAAAAATACCAGACTCTGCAGCCTAATGCCAACAAAGTTGTAATAAACAGACATAGAAAAATGCCCGGTTGACAGTGGTCAACCGGGCATAAATGGTGCAAAAAAAAGGGAGTGGTGATTAAGTAGTAGCGCTGCGCTGTGCTGCGTACGCCAAAGCGGCATCGCTTTGCAATAAAGCAAGCCAATCGAGTAAGGGGATGGTAGCCGGTAGTAAGGGCGTTAATCCTACGCTGCCTTGCCAAGCAAAGGCTTGATTTTCCAAGCTCTGCGCTTGCCCTTGCCACTCGCGGCTGAGATAAAAATGCAGGCGCACATGGGCATGCGGATACACATGCTCGACACAACACCAGGCTTCGGCGCTGATGATGGCAATGCCGAGCTCTTCGACAAATTCGCGTTGCAAAGCAGCAAAAATACTCTCGCCCGCTTCCACTTTGCCACCGGGAAATTCCCAGTAGCCGGCATACGGTTTGCCCTCTGGACGTTGCGCCAACAGTACATCGCCATTGGCACGCATGAGTACGCCGACCGCGACATCTTGCGGCACACCAGCGGAGCGAGGTGCAGACTTAGGCTCAGACATCAAACTTACCGGCATGGTCACGCGCGAATTGCCAAGCCACGCGACCCGAGCGCGAGCCACGTTGCAAGGCCCAACGCAAGGCGTCGGCACGGGCAGCGCTGATCTGCGCACTGTCGCAGCCGAAATGTGCCAGCCAATGCGCGACGATGTCCAGATAATCGTCTTGCTTGAATGGATAGAACGACACCCACAAGCCGAAACGTTCCGACAGGGAAATTTTTTCCTCGACGGTTTCACCGGGATGCAAATCACCGTCATCGCCATGGCGATAACTGGCATTATCCGACATTTTTTCCGGCAACAGATGACGGCGGTTCGAGGTGGCGTAAATCAAAACATTGTCCGAGGTGGCGGCGATACTACCATCGAGCGCTACCTTCAGCGCCTTGTAGCCGGCCTCGCCCTCTTCAAACGACAAATCGTCACAAAAAATAATGAACCGTTCAGGACGCTCGGCCACCAGATCGACCATATCCGGCAAATCGGCCAGATCGGCCTTATCGACCTCAATCAAACGCAAGCCCTGGGCGGCAAATTGCTGCAGGCAAGCTTTGATCAGCGAGGACTTGCCGGTGCCACGTGCGCCGGTCAGCAACACATTATTGGCCGGCCGCCCAGTCACGAATTGCGCGGTATTTTGCGTGATCTGTGCTTTCTGCTGTTCGATATTGTGCAAATCTGTCAGCGCAATCACACTGGCATGTCGCACCACTTGCAAATATCCTATGCCACCGCGCTTGCGCCAGCGAAAAGCGTGACCGAGCTCCCAATCAGGGGTCGGCATGGCTGCCGGCAACAAGCGTTCTACCCGTGCCAGCAGCTGTTCGGCACGCAACAAAAAATGAGCCAGTTCAGTCATGCAATACCTCGCTCAGGACCGGTAATCGGCGTTAATCGTCACATACTCATGTGAGAGATCGCAAGTCCACACAGTGGCCGCGACCTTGCCACGACCGAGCTTGACGCGCACCGTGATTTCGCTTTGCTGCATCACGCGCTGACCATCTTCTTCGCGGTAATCGGGGTTACGGCCGCCATTTTTAGCGACCCACACCTCATCGAGATAAAGATTAAGTTTGCTGACATCAAGGTCATCGACACCGGCATAACCGATGGCGGCTAAAATACGCCCGAGATTCGGATCGGAGGCGAAAAAAGCGGTTTTCACCAGCGGTGAATGAGCGATCGAATAGGCGATCTTGCGGCACTCTTCGCGCGTGTTGCCTTCTTCGACGATAATCGAGATGAACTTGGTCGCACCTTCACCATCACGGATAATCATGTGCGCCAGCTTTTGTGCCAGATCGCTCACTGCTTGCGCCAGCAAGGCGTACTCGGGGCTGTCGATGTCGCTGATCTCGACGGCGCCGGCACCGGTGGCGATGAGCATGAAGGAATCATTGGTCGAGGTATCGCCATCGATGGTGATGCAATTGAAGGATTGATCGGCCGCTTGTTTCACCAAATGGTCGAGTACTGGCTGTGTGATTTTGGCATCGAGCGCCAGATAGCCGAGCATGGTAGCCATATTCGGCTTGATCATGCCAGCCCCTTTGCTCATCCCGGTCATTTGCACCGTTTTGCCATCGATGACGACCGTGGCCGAAGCTGCTTTGGCTTGGGTATCAGTGGTCATGATCGCTTCGGCGGCCAAAAACCAATTATCTTCCTGCAAATTCGATAATGCCTGCGGCAAACCGGCAATCAGGCGATCGACCGGCAAAGGTTCGAGAATCACGCCGGTTGAAAATGGCAAGATCTGCGAGGCTTCACAATGCAGCAATTCCGCCAAGGCGGCGCAAGTGGCATTGGCCGCAGCCAAGCCAGCGTCGCCGGTGCCGGCATTGGCATTGCCGGTGTTGATCACCAAGGCGCGTATCGGCGCGGATGCCATGTGCAAGCCATCGAGATGGGCCTTGCACACCTGTACAGGGGCGGCGCAAAAGCGGTTGGTGGTAAACACGCCGGCCACCGTAGCGGTGGCAGCCAATTCGATGACCAGTAAATCTTTGCGATGCGCTTTACGAATACCGGCTTCGGCATGGCCGAGCCGAATACCGGCGACCGGCTTCAAATCAGCAGCGATGGGGAGAGGTGAATTAACGGCCATGATCAAGTTTCCTTGCAGTGAAATCAAGCCGCCATTGTAAGACAATTTATTGCACTGCGATGTAGCAAAAACAGCGCGCGACCAATCATTCTCGCAGCGCGCCGTCGACAGGGCTTAGGACACGATCGCCGTCAATAATTCTTCAGCTAGCCAAATTTGCAACCAGCTAGCGATTTCCGCCTCAGGATACGCCTCGACTATCCGTTCGCAGATGCTGGCAAAACTTTGCCCTTCACGTAATTGTTGCAAAGCCGCTGCCTCGGCACTGACGACGGTACGAAAATGCGGCTGCAATTGCCGCCGCCACAGCATCAGCGTGCTAGCCACCGGCAGCGTATGCGGCGGCGGTGGTGTGCGGTCCTTATCCAGCGCATGCCAAATGGCGATGCAATTACTGTGCAACGTCAGAAACAGCAAACTCGTCGTGATGGCAAATCCAGCCGTTTCCCAATCGGTAACCGTGGCCAGCGCCGTCAGCGCCAGTGGCGCGGCATCGGCGGCATCAAAGGCCAAGCCCAAACTCCACTCGAACTGCGCCAGTTCGGCCACTTGTGGATGTGCCGGCAGATGCAGATTCAGAAACGTGCCAAAATGCGCGCCGAACCAACGTAAATTCGCCTGCTGCGACGGGTAAGCCTCGATATAAGCCGTGGCGGCCGCATAGAACATGGCATCGCCGAGATAGCTATGCGTTTTTTGAAAGGCTTGCGACAAGGCTTCTTGCAAACGCGCCCGGTAACTGCTGTGATAGATCGATAAACGTTCCGTTCCCGTTAAGCCGGTGCCGGGCGCAATACAGGGTAACAGTGCGCTGGCCGGCAAAGTGCCAAGCAAATATTCTTGCATATCACTTTGAATTTGCGCTAAGGAACTCATGCCGCCACCTGCTGTCGCGTCGGACTCTGTGCTTGTACCCGCGCCGCCACGGCGCGCGCATAATCCAACTCAGCCAACAAGTCGGCCAAGGGTGGGATCGCATCATCACGTTCTATCATGGTGGCGACCGCGCCGAAGCGCTGTACCGCCTCAGCATACAAATCCCACACCGGTTCGGCCACCGCTTGATCGTGGGTATCGATAATGTAGTGGCCATGATTGCTGTGCCCGGCCAAATGAATCTGGCGCACCCTTTGCACTGGCATGGCAGCCAGATAAGTACTGGCGGCAAAGCCGTGATTGACGCTGCTGACATAGACATTATTCACGTCCAGCAAAATCAGGCTGTCGGAACGCTCGGCCACCGCTGCGACGAATTCCCATTCCGGCATGCTGTCGTGACTGTAGGATAAATAACTCGACACATTTTCCAACACCAACTGACGCTTGAGTACATCTTGCACGCGACCAATATTGTCGACCACGATGGCGATGCTCTCTTCGGTGTAAGGCAGTGGCAGTAAGTCATGCATATTTTTTCCATGTGCGCCGGTCCAACACAAATGATCGGATACCCAGAGCGGCTCTACCCGCGTGATCAATTCTTGTAACGACTGCAAGTACGCCAGATCAGGGCCGGCGGCCGCGCCGATATTCATCGATACGCCATGCATGACCATAGGATAATCGGCCCGAATCGCCTCGAGCATGGCCAGCGGCTTACCGCCCGGTACCATATAATTTTCTGACAGAATTTCCAGCCAATCGAGTGCCGGCTTATCGGCCAGCATCGCATGGTAGTGATCGGTACGCAGACCGAGGCCATAGCCAGGGCTGGGGGAAAGAGGAGCGCGCATAGTGGTGAATTCCGTGATGCCCGGCACCATTCACAATCCTGATGCCGGGATAGCTGAAACAATACTTATTTAGCGTCGATGATCTTGCCGCCTTTGGCTTGGCAATCGGCTGCAGTTGTTGCCAAGAAACCGTGGCCTTTACATACATTCTGACCTTTGCAAGCGTTTTCTGCGGTTTTGCAGTCGCTCGTGCCTTTGCAGCTGTTGATGCCGGCACAATGCACGGTGTCCGCCATGGCGGCTGTAGTCGTGGCCGCAAAGGCGCCGCCGGACAAGGCCATGGCAGCGGCAGCAGCAGCGATAAGGGCACCGGTTTGGATAGTTTTTTTCATGATGATCTCCGAAAGTAAGGGAAGGACAGTAAAAGGGATAAGTGCTGCCTTGGCATTTCAGCGCCGAGTGGCAGAACTTATGCATCTGTCGCTGGCGGCAAGGATTTTCTTACAAGCATAGGAAAAAAATTTCGGATTTTTTTGCACCGTTAAGGAAGCGCAGATTTAATCGCAGTGGAATTGGCCGTTGCCAATGAGGATGCAATGCAAGGCGCCTTACGCTGTCAATAGTCGACTATTGACAGCGTAAGGCAACACAGCAGTGCGCCTCAGTGGCAGCGGACAAACCGCTTGGATTAAATCTGCGCTTCCTTAATGTCGACATCAACGAGTTTATTAATGATGTCCGACAAAGGCTCAATCACATCGAAAAGCTTTTCAAAAAATTTGGCTTGTATGAGCCGCCCCTGACGCCCCGGTAAAATGATAATTAATTCTGGATGCAGATCTTCATTTTCATACCAAGACAAAAAATCCTGAGCATTATCAGTCCGCGCGTCTATCAAGATTAACATCAAGCCTTTTCCCGTGGCGTTCGACTCGTGGGGCATTCGCCTGCGAATACTGGATCGTCAGGTTTTCTTTTTCACTGTACGTCGGCGGCGCGTTGTCGACACCTTTGTTTCCGGTGTCTAGCATGAGCCGGTCGTGGATTACGGCCTGTTTGGTTGAGTCGTCCAGCTGGGCCAGATAGTAGCTAGTCTTTAATAGAACCGCACCCTGATAGGTCCCGTTGAGCTCGTCCGCGTCGCCAACCTGGTGACCGTGCTTCTCAAGCGTGGCGATCAGTTGGCCTAATTCCCGCTCGCGCTGCTGTAGCGGATGGACCAGGCGCTGAATGACCCAATCCTTCGCGTCGGGTGAGACCGAGAACTGCGCGTCGCGCTCAATGACGGCCTGCAACTTGGGCTTCTCGAAATCGGCGGAATTATCGTAGATGTAGACCGCATCGGCAATTTCGGCCGCGCGAGGGAGCAGCGCAAGCGTGCGGTGGTAGCGTTCGCGCACCTTGTCAGGCGCGACGTAGTGCCCCGTGGTGGTTCCCGTTTCATAGCGCTGCGTCACCCGTTCTACGTTCTTTTCCGGATTGTCCGTGGTGATAAAGGTCAGGAACAGGCGGTAGTCTTGCTCTTTGAGTATCAGCATTTCGTTGATACGCGATGGGTGTGACATCACGGTCTCAAAGGCGAAAGGCAACTTACTCGCCGTCGCCTCGGCGCGGATGCGCATGGCGGCTCTCTGCGCGGCCTCATCCCTGGCGTTCTGGTTGGGATAGTCACCCGGCAGATCCTTGGCCACTTGATCAGGGTTAATAAAGTAGGCAGGAAGAGGGTAGACGCCTCGTATGGTGGCCAGACCGGTCTGCTTGATTTCGTCGATCAACGAGGTCTTCCCAGACCCGTTCGGGCCGGCAAACACCACCACATGCAGATCGAGCGTATTGTCTTTTTTTTCGTCGGACATATAAAAAACGCGGTCAATACCGCGTTTTCAAGTAAGAGGAAGGAAAATTATTTGGCGTTGGCCAAACGTTTTCCGGCGAAACTCGCCAGATCGAACGAGGTGGCCTTGGAAGCATCTCGCTTGGGACCGTTACCCATTGCGAGTAGTTTGACTTGGGCAAGGGTCTGGTCCATGTTACCAGTAATCGCTTTATCCCATTCCTCAACGGTCGCGCCGAGAAACGGGGCATCGCCCCTCAATACTGTCGGGGAACTGAACCTGCCCAAGTTGCTGCGGACTTTGAGTTTCATAATCGTCTACCTTTAACTTCCTGATGGCTTTTATTATAGTCCATTAATAGCAGCGCCACTTAATGCTCGTGCGGGCTTTGTCGCACGCCAAATGATCAACGATAAATGTGTCAAAAATTCATCCGGGAGTCTGTCGGACTTAGGGAATCGAAGCGAAAATCGCTTGAGCGAGGACAGATTTTGGCAGCGCTATACCTCGCCGTCCACCCTAAAGCAGTACATCAATTGCCCAAAGTCACGTATTTCGTCATCGGATGTGTCATAAAGTGCGCCTCAGTGGTAGCGGGCAAACCGCCGCGTGATAACTCGGGCTACTGCTTCGCTCACTGACATCGCTTACGCCCCCTTGGCGTCCCGCCGAGCAATAGCCTCGGACACAGTTTCGCCCGGACGAAGATCGTACAGTTCACGCGCATTGCTTATGGTGATGAAAGGGGGGATGTCGGCGCTCGGGCCGTCGTCGTCTAAAAATGCCGGCTCTTCCCAGACCTCCGCCAGATCCTCGCAGCTTTCTGCGGCGTCCAGCTCGGTCAACGCATCTTCGACGAAGGCACCGGCGCGCTCGGCTTCGTCGGGGTCGAACGCAACTTGGTAGCCCTGCGTCAGGGCATCGACCAGCTTTTCGCGCAGCACAGCAGCATCCGTTGCGGTGTCGTCGATCGTGCTTACGCCGATGGTTTCTATAGTCATAATCCAGAGTCTTTTCCATCGTCGCTTGCGACGATCCATTTAGGGAAGCGCAGATCAATTCAAACTTCACTCACCCGGACAGCTATTCTGCAAAAATTTTTATAGCATTTCAAAAAAATCGAGAAACTTGTCAAGTTTCCCGATTTTTTCATTGAATTCCCCTCTTTATGAGTAATGCCGTTCAGTTAAGACTGAACGGCATTACAGCCGCAGCTGCCTCTTTTTTTACCAAACTACGCGCTTACGCCAGCTTGCCGTGGCACTGCTTGAATTTCTTACCGCTGCCGCAAGGACAGACATCGTTACGCCCGACTTTCAAGGCATAGCTGCCTTCGGGTGCTTCGATGCCATTGAAAGCTTGTGGTGCCAGCATGTCTTCGGGCGTGGCATCGGCATCAAAATCAGCATGTTGATAATGCACATTCTCTACCTGCGATTGCGCCAATTGCAGTTCGGCGGCGTCGATTTCAGCGCGTGACTGTATTCTGACTGTCACGACCGTACGCACCACTTGGTTTTTGATCATCGTCAGCATTTGTGCAAACAATTCGAAGGCTTCACGCTTGTATTCCTGTTTCGGGTTTTTCTGCGCATAACCGCGCAAATGTATACCCTGACGCAGATGATCAAGCGCGGCCAAATGTTCGCGCCAATGGCTGTCAATCTCGGTCAACATGATGCTGCGCTCAAAACCGGCAAACGATTCTTTGCCGACCAAGCTCAGTTTCGCTTCATACGCTTCATTGACGACAGCAAGCACGCGTTCGAGTATGTCTTCACCGCTCAAGCTGGCTTCGTCAGCCAACATTTTCGTCAATGGCAAGTCGATCGCCCACTCATTGGCCAAGACATTTTCCAGACCGGCCACATCCCACTGTTCTTCCACCGATTCCGGTGGTACATGGGCGTGTACCAGATCGGCGAACATACCGTGACGCAAGGAAGTCATCAACTCGGTCATGTCATGCGCTTCGAGCAATTCATTGCGCTGCTGATAAATCACTTTGCGTTGATCATTGGCAACATCATCATATTCCAGCAATTGCTTACGAATATCAAAGTTACGTGCTTCCACCTTGCGCTGCGCCGATTCGATAGAGCGCGAGACGATGCCGGCTTCGATCGGTTCGCCTTCCGGCATTTTCAAGCGTTCCATGATCGCGCGTACGCGGTCACCGGCAAAAATGCGCAGCAATTGATCGTCGAGCGACAGATAGAAACGGCTGGAGCCAGGATCACCCTGACGACCCGAACGACCACGCAACTGGTTGTCGACGCGGCGTGATTCATGCCGTTCCGTACCGATGATATGCAAACCGCCGGCCGCCACCACATGCTCATTGAGCGACTTCCATTCGTCGCGCAAGGTTTGCGATTGCGTCGCCTTGTCGGCAGCAGCCAAAGCAGGATTGGCTTCGATCAGTTGCACTTGCTTGGCGACATTCCCGCCGAGCACGATATCGGTACCACGACCAGCCATATTGGTGGCGATGGTAATAGCTTGCGGCCGGCCGGCTTGGGCAATGATTTCAGCTTCACGCTGATGCTGCTTGGCATTCAAGACATTATGCGGCAGTTTCGCCTCACTCAAGATGCCCGACAGTAATTCTGAATTTTCTATCGAGGTAGTACCGACCAAGACCGGCTGACCGCGCTCGTAGCAATCTTGTATATCCTTGAGCATGGCACCGTATTTTTCCTGCGCCGATTTGTAGACTTGATCTTGACGATCGAGGCGACGCGATGGCCGATTCGGTGGAATGACCACGGTTTCCAAGCCGTAAATTTCTTGGAATTCATACGCTTCGGTATCGGCCGTGCCGGTCATGCCCGACAAGCGCGTATACATGCGGAAATAATTTTGGAAGGTAATCGACGCCAGCGTCTGATTTTCATTCTGAATGCGCACGCCTTCTTTGGCTTCTACCGCTTGATGCAAGCCATCCGACCAACGGCGTCCGGTCATCATGCGGCCGGTAAATTCATCGACGATGACGATTTCCTCATCCAACACCACATAATGCTGATCTTTGAAATACAAAGCATGCGCGCGCAGCGCCGCATACAGATGATGGATCAGCGTGATATTGGCGGCATCGTAGAGCGATGCGCCTTCCGGTAGCAAACCCATTTCCGTCAGTATGCGCTCGGCCTTGTCATGACCGGCTTCGGTCAACAAGACTTGATGGGCTTTCTCATCTTTGGTGTAGTCACCGGGCACGTCTACTTTTCCGCTGCCGTCGGCGGTTTCTTCACCGATCTGCAGAGTCAGCAGCTTCGGTACTTCATTGATTTTGTAATACAGTTCAGTATGATTTTCGGCTTGGCCGGAAATGATCAGCGGCGTACGCGCTTCATCGATGAGGATGGAATCGACTTCATCGACCACGGCAAAATTGAGACGACGTTGTACTCGGTCTTTGGCTTCAAACACCATGTTGTCGCGCAAATAATCGAAACCGAATTCATTATTGGTGCCGTAGGTAACGTCGGAACCGTAAGCGAGCTGCTTGGCATCGTGATCGAGTTGCGACAAATTAATACCGGTCGTGAGCCCCAACCAACTGTAGAGCTGCCCCATCCACTCCGCATCGCGCTGTGCCAAATAATCATTGACCGTAACCACATGCACGCCCTCACCCGACAAGGCATTGAGGTAAATCGGCAGCGTTCCCATCAGGGTCTTGCCTTCGCCGGTACCCATTTCAGCAATTTTACCGAAATGCAAAACCATGCCGCCTATCATCTGCACATCGAAATGACGCATCTTGAGCACCCGTTTACTGGCCTCGCGACACACCGCAAACGCTTCCGGCAACAGGCTGTCGAGGCTGGCACCGGCCGCTACGCGCGCTTTGAATTCCGCCGTTTTGGCCTGCAAAGCCTGATCCGACAGGGCTTCCAGCTGGGGTTCCAATGCGTTGATGTCACGCACCGTCTTTTGGTATTGCTTCAAGAGCCGTTGATTACGGCTGCCGAATATCTTGGTCAGGAATGACATGCTATGAACGGTAAGTTAAATTCTGAAAAACGCCGCGGCAAAAACTTGCTTGCACAGCAACTTATGGGATAGCTCTCGATTTTACCATGCTGCGCTGTCCAGATCAGGAAAAACACCGATGTAAACCCGACTACACTGCAGCAATTGGTGTCTTAATGCACAAATTCAAGCTATTTTTGACTCAATGCATACAATTTCGCTTGGTTCGCGCCGGCAGAGAGGAATTTATTGGGATTTTGCGGCACGTCTTTGATGCGCACCTCAAAATGCAGATGCGAGCCGGTGGAGCGTCCGGTCGAACCGATATCGGCGACATGTTGGCCGCGTTTAACGATATCGCCGAGCTTGACGTAGATTTTCGAGGTATGGGCATAGCGGGTAATGAGGTCACCGCCGTGATCGATTTCCAGCATATTGCCAAATTGCGGATGAAATTCGGCCGCTACCACCACGCCACCGGCCGCTGCCACGATGGCCGTACCAGTCGGAGCTGGAAAGTCTATGCCCTCATGAAAGGCACTGCGACCGGTAAAGGGATCGAGCCGCCAACCGAAACCGGAGGCATTGTAGGTGACATTCACCGGCTGCACGGTCGGCAATAATTTCGATTGGATTTTGAAACCCATCAAATTGGTTTCCACCACATTCATGTAGTCAGAGCGCGATTCTACATCTTTCTGCAACGCATCCAAGGCGGCCTGAAACTCCGACATATTGAGCGCATGCGAAGTGTCGGAGGACATTTCCGGGCCACCGCGTGGTGGTAATTCTTTGAAATTGAATTCTTCCGGCTTAACGCCGGCCAAGCCTTGCACCCGTTCGCCGAGAGCATCGAGACGCATCAGTTGCGCCTGCATTTCGCCGAGTTTCACGGCCATCGCCGCCAGATTTTCTTTCAGGTAGCGGTCTTTTTGATTCGCATCGCCGCTCAGCATACTTGCTTGCGGCAGCAACATCCGCACGCCCGGCACATCGGCACTGGCCAAGCGTAAGGTCAAGGCTGCCATCAGTGCGCCGCTTACCACCATCAGCACCAGAAAAGCCAGCACAGCCAACAGCAGATGATGCGACGACAAAGTCACCGATTTGGCTTGGGTAAACCGCGCATGCATGACAATGATTTGCATCGATACTAATCCTCAGTCACGCCAGCCGGGGCCGACGCAATCAGTTTGTGGTAAGGTATAGGCCATGTCAACATCTGCACCTCCTTCTTATCGCGCCAAGCCGCGGGGCAGCCAAGTCGCTGCAGCCGACCGCTACCGACTTTCCGGCACGACGCAAACCATCAATATTCGCCGCAGCCATACGCCGAAAATCGTACATGGTGCGGTTGACTTTTTACGCAGCAACGCCTCGATTTCGCCGCTGCTGCCTACCATACAGCGCAACTCATCTTTGCAAAAAGATTGTGCGGCGCTGCTACCGGCTATTTTTGACAGCTGCGAAATCATGCAGCTCAGTGAAGGCTTGCTGACTCTGTCGGCCGCCAATGCCGCGCTGGCAACCAAGCTCAAGCAACAATGCCCTAAATTACAGAGCAACTTACAAGAGCGTGGTTGGCAGATTAACGCAATCCGTATCAAAGTACAAGTCAGCCGCATGGTTGACAAACCCCCACCACCGAAGCAATTGGCGCTCTCCGGCATCGCCTTGCAAGCGCTGGGCAAGCTGGCCAGCAACATCGAAGACAGCAGCCGAAACCAAGCGCTGCGCGCCGCCTTGGCGCGCCTGCTGGAACGCCACGGTCAACGCTGAAATCGCGCGCTCAACGTGCGCGCCCGTGCTCCCACAAGACATCATTGCCGCCGTTGAAACGATTGAGCACGCGCGACAAAACAAACAATAAATCCGACAAGCGGTTCATATACTGACGCGGATGCTCTGCCACGTTTTCGCTTTTACCCAAAGTAACGAGGGCGCGTTCGGCACGGCGACATACGGTACGGCAGACATGGGCGATAGCGGCCGCGCGCGAACCGCCAGGCAGAATGAAATCCTGCAGCGGCGGCAAATCGGCATTGTATTTTTCCAGTAAACCATCGAGCCGTATGACTTGCGCTTCGGTGATGAGGGTATAACCGGGTATGCACAACTCGCCCCCCATATCGAACAAGTCGTGCTGTATCGACATTAATTCATGTGTCAATTGTTCCGGTAAGGATTCACACAACAGCACACCGATGTGCGAATTGAGTTCATCGACATCGCCCATGGCGTGCACGCGCAAGCCATCTTTGTCGACGCGACTGCCGTCGCCCAGGCCGGTGGTGCCGGCGTCGCCGGTCCGTGTTGCAATTTTTGAGAGTCGATTGCCCATAATGTAGATAATTTGATGAGAAGTCGCTGAGCATAAGCCAAAAACCGCCGCAACGCATCATAATAGTCGGCATACTTATACAGCGCATGGTTTTGCCCCGGCCGAACCCACATCAGGATACAGAATGGCCACCAGATTACCCCCGGTTCACGCACTTTCCGCTTTTGAAGCAGCGGCCCGCTTCGGCTCGTTTGCCGTCGCGGCCGAAGAGCTTTGCATCACGCCATCGGCCTTATCACATCGCATACGCTTGTTAGAAGAACATCTGTGCGAACGCGTGTTCGTGCGCGAGGGCCGCAGCGTGGCCTTGACCGAATTCGGCCGACGCTATCTCGATGTGGTGAGAAATGCCTTGCGCGCCTTGGCAGATTTCCCGCTGCCCAATAAAGTGCCGCAGCATCAGATGCGCGTCAAGGTGACCGTCCCGCCTACCTTTGCACGCTATATGTTCATGCCGCACCTGGCCGACTTTGCGCGCCGCTATCCCGATATCGAAATCGAAGTCTATCTGTTCGTGCCGTTGTATGATCTGAGCTTATCGGAAAGCGATGTGGAAGTGCGTTTCGGTGCCGGTGAATACCCGAATTTGGTGACTAAAAAATTATTCGTCGAACCGAGTTTCGCCGTTGCCAGCCCGGCATATTTGAAATCGATCGCACCGATCAAGCTGCCGGCCGACCTGCGCCACGCGCGCCTGCTGCGTTCCGCGCTCGAGCCGTGGCAGCCTTGGTTTGAAGTCGCGGCACTCGACTGGGCCGAACCGACTCACGGCTTACGCATCGATGATCTGGGTTTGTTGCTCGAAGCAGTCAAGCACGGCCATGGTGTCGGTTTGACGCGCCAGCATTTTGCCCAAGAATTGATAGAACGCGGCGAAGTCGTTCGGCTGTTCGATACCCAACTGGCCACGCCGCCGCACGCCTACCATCTGGTGCACGAAGCACAGCCGAGCCTGCGTCCCGAAGTACAGATTTTCATCGACTGGATGCAGGCGACGTTTCAGACCACGCCTTAACAGCCGCAGTCTGATGCTGACTTACCGCTGCGGCCAGCGCGTTGTTCGCCGCCATCGCCAAACACCATAAGGATGATAAGGCATTGCCGGCACAAACACCGGCGACATCGCGTAGTTCAAATCAGTACGCTCCGCAGTGCTTGTTGCTCTATCCACAATGCCATCGGCATAGGTTGAGAGTACAAAAACCCTTGCAGCGAAGCGCAACCGTTGGCAATCAAAAATTCCGCTTGCTGCACCGTTTCCACTCCCTCCGCCACCACACGTAAGCCGAGGTGCTCGGCCATCGATAAAATCGATTGGACGATTGCCATACCGCTTTGGTCATCGAGAATGTCACGGACAAAACTGCGGTCTATTTTCAATTCATACAAAGGCAATTTTTTCAGATAAGAAAAACTCGAATAACCGGTGCCGAAATCATCGATGGAAAAACGAATGCCAAGCTGGGTCAGCTCTCGCATGCGCGCGATGGTTTCACTCAAATTATCGATCAATAATCCTTCGGTAACCTCGAAGATCAAGCGATGTGGATCGGCACCGCTATCGGCCAGCATGCGTCTGACCTTGTCAACAAAATCGATTTGTCGAAATTGCTTGGGACTGACATTGAGCGAGACCGGTATCTGCCAACCGGCCGCCGTCAGTGCCAACACGCTGCGACAGGCCTCGCGCAAGACCCAATCGCCCAACTCGATAATGAGACCGGACTCTTCGGCCAGCGGAATGAATACGGCCGGCGACACCATACCGCGTAGAGGATGATGCCAGCGCATCAACAATTCAGCGCCAACCGGATGGCCACGGCTATCTACCTGTGCCTGCATATACATTTGCAGCTCTTGTTTGCCCAAGGCTTGGCCGAGTTCGCGCTCCATCGTCAAGCGCTGTTCAATCTCCAGCTGCATGCCGGCTTCATAGAAAGCAATCTGGTTGCGACCACCGGCCTTGGCGCGATACATGGCGGTGTCAGCTTCGCGCAGCACATCGTCGGCACTCTGCTCTTCATGCGGCAGCAAGGTCACGCCTATGCTGCAGGTGACGGCATACAAAAATTCGCGCACATCAAATAACTCGCTCATCGATACACGAATTTTTTCCGCCACATGCAAGGCGATCTGCGCGCCATGTTGCACCTCGTGTGAAATATCGGCCAGCAAGACCACGAACTCATCGCCGCCGATACGCGCCACCGTATCATTCTCGCGCAACGAAGCCAACAAACGTTGCGTGACTTGCTGCAGCAAAGCATCACCGACCGCATGGCCGCGTGCATCATTGATCATCTTAAAATTATCGAGATCAATGAACAACACTGCGCTGACTTGGCCACTGCGGCGCGCACTGGCCAGTATCATTCCCAGCCGGTCCAACAGCAAACGACGATTCGGCAAACCGGTCAAGAAATCAAAATACGCCAAGCGGTGAATATCGGCTTCGGCTGTTTTACGTTCACTGATATCGCGCCCGGTTGCCACCCAATGGGTGAATTCGCCGCGCTCATTGGCCAGCGGAACCAGATCGGCCTCCAACCAAAATGCCTGGCCGACGCGGGTATACACGATCAGTTCCAGATGCACCGGCGCGAGCGCGACGAGGGCGGCACGCAGTCTGTCAAGCTCGGCTATTTGCGTTTCGGGTCCACTCAAAAAGTGCGGCATGCGCCCGAGTACTTCGCTGCGCAAGTACCCGGTTTGGCGTTCAAATGCTTCATTGACGAAGACGATACACAAATGCGGGGTAGCCCCGGAAGCATTGCCAACGGGATACATCGGTGCATCGTTTTCGATGATGACGACAATATCGGTCAGTCGCGCTACTGCGGCTACAGTCAGACGCAAGTCTTCATTGGCCACACGCAGCGATGCCTGCCCATCGAGCAGCGATTGGCTGATCAATTGTTGATGATTGAGCGAGATTTCGAGTCGCCGCAACAAAACGCCACAAGAAATCGATAACACTGCACAAACCAAGGAAAAATTGATGATAACGATCAGCCAATGGCGAAACGCCGTCTCGTGCACACCGATATCGCCGATGTTAGCCATATCGAAATAGCCGATCACGAGCAACGTCGCCACGGCTAAACACAGGGCCGCGACGGCTTCACGCAAGCGGCAAAAAAATGCCACCATGACGGGAAACGCCAACAGGTAAATCAAACCGGTTACCCCGACCTTGAGGAGGAAGTAAATGCCGAGCAAATAAACCAGAATCAGGAAGCGCCAGGCGCGTGCCCGAAAGCTCAGGGTCGCCGAAATCAGCGTCGCTGCCACCCACGCCAGCGCCAGCAGATCGACTGCAATGAGCGACCACAAGCGTTCGCTGAAGGCCAACAGTATGCTGGGAATGGCTGCCAGTGTGCCGAGCACGAGCACGTATAACAAAATGGAAGAAAGTATACTTTCACGCCATTGCGAGCTTGCCGCAGTGGGACTGAGAGCACGCAAAAAGAGGCGGCGGGACAAGGGGAAAACATTCACGGCATCGTTTCCTTCAGCACTCACACAGGGTAGGCCAAACCCCGAATACCGGCAACGCCACCACATCTGCGCAAGTACGGGCTCAGGCAGCGTAGATTAAAATGTTGCAATAATTGTATACCAGCTAATGGCGATTATCGAGAGAAATACCGGCAAAAAGGCAAAAACAACACAGGATCTGCCGAATCAATTTGCCGCTGCGCATGCGGCATAAATGACACACTGACGCAAAAAAAGACTAGGCCAATTAAATGCTGAAATGCATCTATATCAGATAGAAAACAATACATTATTAAAATTAATCCTAGTTTTATAAAAAATTTACACGGATTTGTCCGATAAGCCAGCCATTGTTCACTGACTGATGACTTAGCGTCACCTCCCCTATCCCCCTACGTCCGACCAGCTTGCCAGCCGTCAGTTGTAATGCATTTTACTAAACACAATAAACTATCTGCACAGTATGGCATTTGATTGACTTGCCTTTTTCAGACAGATATAAATCGAGCCGAAAACCGATAAAAAACAACCTCTTAGTAATGACTCGATTGGAGCAATGTATGTTCAGCTTTGGGTATTTTCTTCCGCTCATCAACGACCTGAGGCTGCGGCCGTACCAGCTCGGTCCGGTCAAGCTGGCATACCGACTCGCTGCGCGTCAACCGAACCGGTATGTACGACATGACTAAGCATGAAGCTGGGCACGAGGCAGCCACCACCGTGCGCGACATTGCCAAAGCGGCTGGAATTTCCATCGGCACGGTCTCACGCGCACTGAAAAATCAAACCGGATTAACCGAGCAAACCCGCCGCCTTATCGTCGGCATCGCACATGAACTGAACTACGATTTTGGCAAACTCAAGCCACGCAAAATCAGACGCTTGAGCTTTCTCTTGCATAGGCAACATAATACCTTGGCGAGCAGCCCGTTTTTTTCACCCATGCTGCACGGCGTAGAAGAAATTTGTCGACATTACGGCATTGTGCCTTCCTTCATGGCGATCGGCCCGGCCGATCCGGTACTTGAGCAAATTCAACGCCACGGCACCGATGCCATACTGTGTGCCGGCTATTTTGAAACCGAGTTATTATCATTGCTGCGCGCTACGCAAAAACCGATAGCCTTGATCGACACCTGCGTGCAAGGCTTTGATTCTGTCAATCCCGATAACCAGATGGCCGGTTACTTGGCGACCCGCCATTTGCTGGCCAGCGGACGGCGTCGCATCGCTTGGTTATCGGGTTCGCCGGCACACTACAGCGTCGGCGAACGCGCCCGCGGCTTTCGCAAAGCGCTGTTTGAAGCGCGCTTATTGGCCGACCCCGAGCTCGAAATCGTCCTGCCGCACATCATCGATCTGGAACAAGCAGTGGCCGAGGCGGTGCACCACCTGCTGACGCTGCTGCCACGCCCGGATGCGATAGTTTGCTACAACGATAGTTGCGCACTGATTGCAATGCGCTGCTGCATCGATGCCGGCATCCGCATTCCAAACGACATCGCCATCGTCGGTTGCGACGATATCGCCGCCGCCGCACTCGCCCATCCACCGTTGACCACGATACGTATCGATAAAGAAAAACTCGGTGCCAGTGGCGTGCGCTTACTGTTGCAAAACCATGGAGATACGCCGCAACAACAAGTCTTGCCAGTCAGCTTGGTGGTACGCGACAGCGCGCCCACCAACAAACGCACTCTGCACTATTAGGCAAGCGCGGCGCGGTCAAACAATGCGCGTCAGAAGCGGTGGCGCAAGCCAATATGGTAGCCCTTGGCCCCATCGTTTTGCGCCTCATAAGCCGGGTGCTCCAAGCCGGCCGTGTCGAGCCGGCTATGATCGATGGCCGCATACAAATCGGTGCGTAAAGATAAGGCGTAATCGAGCATCAGATAGCGACTGCGCCGCCCGAATCGGCCTTCGCTGCCGGCCACCGCCGTGCGGTCTTCCATGAAAGCAGCCACCACTTCGAGCTGCGGCTGCAGCCGATAACTGAGTGCGAACTGCAGGTAGTTTGTGACGGCAGCGCCGCTGGCGAAACCCGCTGCAAAACTGGCATTGGCAAGTGGCTCTGCATGGCAAGGAGCCGCCACTGAACCTGGCGTAACGACCGCGCTGCACTGCAGGAAACCCTGCTCACGCCGCAGTTGCAAATACCCGGCCCACAATTTGACTGCACGATACTCGGCGGTCGCGCCGAGCATGGCGGCACTGGCGCTGCGGCCATCCAGATCGGCACTTTTCTGCCAGGCAGCATAAGCCAGCACGCCGCCGAAATCGCGTGCCAGACTGAGTCCTAGCGTTCGGCCGGCGCGGCTGTTCGCAGCTTGTTCAGAAAAACTATAGGCAACGGAGACTTGCCAGTTCGCCAGTGTCTGCTGGTATTTGAGCGTATTATCAAACCGCAAGCCGAACAAATTGTACTGCCAGGAAATCGCATCGCCGTTGGCTATGCCATATGGATCGATGGCCGACATGGCATCGAACATGACGCCATACTGGCGACCAAGGCGCAAGCTGCCGGCCGGGCCTTCGACACCAAGCCAAGCCTGACTGCCGAACAGGCGCGATTGCTGGCCGCTGCGGCCGTCATCGGGGTTAAACCCGGCCTCGAGTGCGAAGATCAAGCTGCTGTCAGTCCCTAAGCCATCGCGCCCGCGCAGCCCCCAATGACTGCCTTGAATTTGGCCACTACCGAGCTCGCTGCGCTGCGCCTTGCTATCATAACGCATGGCGACATCGATGACGCCATACAGCGTGAGCTCACTGGCATACGCCGGTAGACCGCCGGCGCAATACAGTGCGGCGGCCACCAGCCGCTTTGGCGAATACAGAGAAACAGTCAGTTTGCGCATGATAGAGAAACACCGTTTTTTCATCAGTATGAAAACTGATTTTAAACAGCCTGCGCCAACCTAGGAATGAATTTGTGGTAGGAATTTTCTGAAAATCAATCGACCGATTTACCGGCCGCCGCGCTCCAGAGTGCAAACCATTGCTCGCGTGTCAGTTCCAGATCACAAGCGCGTACCGCATCACGCAAAGCGGCAACCCGACCGGAACCGGTCAATACCAAGGGCTGTGAAGGATGGCGCAAGATCCATGATAAGGCCACCGTCGTCACCGACACCGCATACTCGGTGGCCAGACGTTCCAAGACACTGCGCACCCGCAGAACCGCGGGAGTGGCTGGCTCAGCGAATAAGGCACCACCACCGAGTGCCGACCAAATCATCGGCGCACAACGCAAGCGCTGACACAGATCGAGGCTGCCATCATGCAGCGGCTGCAAATGCATGAGCGATAATTCAAGCTGATTCGTCACCAAGGGAAAACGTGCTGCCAGCAAGTCGAATTGCGCCGGCGTGAAATTCGACACCCCGAAATGCCGCACCTTGCCACTGTCTTGCAAATGACTGAAGGCGGCAGCGATTTCATCGGCATCCATCAAGGGATCGGGCCGGTGGATCAGCAGCAGGTCGAGCTGCTCTATCTGCATGGCGTGCAGTGAATGTTCGGCGCTGGCGATGAGATGCGCGCGGCTGGTATCGTAATGCTGCAGGCTATGTGCCGGCCGCGCCGACGACACCAATTTGATGCCGCATTTGCTGACGAACTGCAAACGCTGACGTAAGGATGGTGCCAGTTGCACGGCCTGACCCAGCAAGGTTTCACTTTGGTAGTCACCGTAAATATCGGCTTGATCGATCGTCGTGATCCCCAGCGCCAGCGCCTCTTCGAGAAAAGTAACGCGCTGCTGCGGCGTCATATTCCAATCAGCCAGGCGCCATAAACCGAGCACAATACGAGAAAAATCCGGACCATTTGCCGCCAATTGTCGGCGCGGAGAAAGTAAGTTGTGACTCATCGTTGATCAATCCCAGTGGAGTTGGCAGGTGCCGGTGTCGGCAACTGCGTGGAGATTAGCGTGGATATAAAGCACCGAGGACACGCCCGCCGCGCGCACCGGTCACTGCCGGCAGATTTCCCGGCTCGCGCTGAAAAAATTGCTGCGCCAACCATGCGAAGGCGCACGCTTCCACCTGCTCCGGATCCATGTCCAAAGCCGCCGTGCTGTGTAAGCTGGCGCGCCCGCCTTGGTCTTGGATGGCCTGTGCCAGCATCGTCATCAAGCAGGTATTATAAGCACCGCCGCCGCACACATACACGGCGCTGACTTCCTTACTGATAGCGGCAGCCAGGCTGTGCGCGGTCAAGGCGCACAGGGTCGCCTGCACATCAACGGCCGCCACCGCAGGCCAATGCAGTAAATGCTGCTGCAACCAAGCGCCATGAAATAAATCACGCCCGGTGCTTTTCGGTGCGGCCAGTTGCAGGTAGGGTTCAGTTAACATGCGCGCCAACAGACCGGCACAAATCTGGCCTTGCGCGGCCCAAGCACCGTCGGCATCGTAAGGTTCGCCGCGCTGCTGAGCAATCCAGTAATCCATGAGCACATTGCCAGGCCCGGTGTCATAACCGCTGGTACTGCCGTCGGCGGCCAGCACACTGACATTGGCAATGCCACCGATGTTCGCCACCACCCGGCATGCGCCCGGCGCACCGAACAAAGCGCGGTGAAAGGCCGGTACCAAGGGTGCGCCTTGGCCGCCGGCGGCGACATCGCGGCTGCGAAAATCGGCCACGACATCGATGCCGCTCAATTCCGCCAGCAAAGCCGCATTCAAACTCTGACGGGTAAACCCGGCTTCCGGCCGGTGCCGTATCGTTTGCCCATGCGCGCCAATGGCACGCACATTCTGCGCCGGATGCTGCTGCAGCAAAGCCGCCGTGCAATCGGCATAGATGCGCGCGATGGCATTGGCCAGCTCGGCTTCGCGTTCGATTTCATTCGGCCCTGGCTGCTGCAATTGCAGTGCTGCCGCATGCAGCGCGGCATCGAAAGGCAAATGCCTACTGGCCAGAATTTCAAGCTCGCCAGTGGCATGTTCTGGCAAGCGCAGCAACACGCCGTCGACCCCATCGAGACTGGTGCCCGACATCAAACCGATATACAGTGCGTCATCAAGGTGCATGTGAAATTGCGTCTATCAAGAATAAAAAAAGGCCGAACCTGGGTTCGGCCCGACCAGCGCAAGAAAATGACTCAGCGCGCTGCTACGTTAATACTTTCGGCTCGTTCCGGCCGCATTAAATTGAAGCGATGATGCATGTCACCGGCCACCGCTTTGAAACGCGCGGTTTCATTGCTGGCCAATGCAGGCGCATCCGGCACCACCACCGACAACGGATCACGCGCCGCGTTATTGACGCGGAATTCATAATGCAAATGCGGACCGGTCGACCAGCCGGTGGTACCGACATAGCCGATGACTTCGCCTTGACTCACGCGTGAACCCTTGCGTATACCAGCGGCAAAACGGCTCATGTGTGCATACGCGGTGCTGTAATTCGACCAGTGCTTGATCACGACCAGGTTGCCGTAACCGCCGCTCATCGCTGCCGTATCAACCACGCCATCGGCGGTGGCACGGATGGGTGTACCGACCACGGCGGCAAAGTCGACGCCTTTATGCTGTTTCCATTGTCCCGAAATCGGATGCAGGCGCATCGAAAAACCCGAAGAAATACGGGTAAATTCCAATGGTGACTTGAGGAAAGCTTTCTTCAGCGACTTGCCGTCAAAGGTGTAGTAACCACCCTGCCCGGCCCCTTCATCAAACCACACCGCTTGGTAGGCCTTGCCAGCATTACTGAATTCACCGGCGAGTACACGGCCGCTCTTGACCATCTGGCCATCTTGCCAAAAAGTTTCAAACACAACATTAAAATGATCGCCACGCTGCAATTTTCGGAAATCGATGTTGGTTTCAAACATGCCGATAATTTGGGTCGAAACATTATCGGGAATATTGGCTTCGTCGGTGGCAGCAAACAAGGACGATGAAATACTGCCCGATGCCATTTCCACACGCCGCTCTAAGGTGGCTGCGCTGGTGCTGGCGACTAAGTGGCCGGCCGCATCGCGTTTGACTTCGAGGTTACGCGCGGTTTTATCTGGGCCATCGATGACCGTGGTTTGCAGCCATTCCAGCTCGCCTTCCTCGTTCGTCTTTGCCCGCACCGCTCGGTCTATACGTAATTGCAACAGACTGCGGGCCACGGCGTCCGATTTAATGAATTGATTCGCCTCATCATCATCTACGCCTAAACGCAATAACAAGGCGTTCAGGGTATCGCCGCGACGTACATTTTCTTCGCGCACGAAATGCTGCTCATTGGCAGCCAAGGCGGCGATTTGTTCATCGAGTGATGGTAAGGGCAAGTCGGTGTGAATACGTTTGACCGGCAAGTCGGAGGCATCTGGTGCCAAAGGCGCGACCGCCGCTGCACCGACCGCGCAAACGGCGCAAAACAGGGCGGACAAAGAAACGGCGCGTGAAACCCGACGGGAACCGAACAATAAACGGCTGGCCGAGACCAGACGAAGTAATTTATCTATAGGTGGACGCATGCGATCAGTTAAAATTGACTGTTTTTATCTACAATTCGCGTTCTTCACCTCCATGCACAGCCACGCCTGACAGGGCGCGAACGACATTCGCAGTGAAGAACCAGACCGAATTATAAACAACTAAACCAGATTACATCGATCAAATCTTGCGATGAAATCTGGCGAATCGGTGATTATGGATTCAGAAATGGAACCCTGACCAGCGGTGTTACAAAAAATTTGATGTAAATAAACTATGACTTCCTCTCAAAATCTGTCCTCCTCCGTCAATGTCGTGCCATCAAGCAAATCCGCTGCGCCGACCGCGCTGCCCTTGTCCGATGCAGTACAGCACGCTCTTGCCGTAAGCAAACGTGGCGTCGACGAATTACTCATCGAATCCGAGTTCGCCCAAAAGCTCGCTCGCAGCGAAGCCAGTGGCAAACCGCTGCGTATCAAACTCGGGCTCGACCCGACCGCCCCTGATTTGCACCTCGGCCACACCGTGGTACTGAACAAGATGCGGCAGTTGCAAGACCTCGGGCACCAAGTGATCTTTCTGATCGGCGACTTCACCTCGATGATCGGCGACCCATCCGGCCGCAATGCCACCCGGCCGCCGCTGACGCGCGAGCAAATTGCCGACAATGCCCAGACTTACTTCAAGCAAGCCAGCTTGGTGCTTGATCCGAGCAAGACAGAAATGCGTTACAACTCCGAATGGTGCGATGCCCTTGGCGCACGCGGGATGATACAACTGTCGTCTAAGTACACGGTCGCGCGCATGATGGAACGCGATGACTTTACCAAGCGCTTCAAGGCCGGCACGCCGATTTCGGTACACGAATTTCTCTACCCGCTGATGCAAGGCTACGATTCCGTGGCCCTGCATGCTGACCTTGAACTTGGTGGCACCGATCAAAAATTCAATCTCTTGGTTGGTCGCGAGCTACAAAAAGATTATGGCCAAGAGCAGCAATGCATACTGACCATGCCTTTGCTCGAAGGTTTGGATGGCGTGGAAAAAATGTCCAAATCGAAAAACAATTACATCGCCATCACCGAGCCGGCCAATACCATGTTCGCCAAGATCATGAGTATCTCCGACACCATGATGTGGCGCTATTACGAGTTACTGTCCTTCTGTTCAATCGAGCAAATTGCCGCACATAAACAAGCGGTGGCCGATGGCCAAAATCCGCGCGACATCAAAGTTGCGATTGCGCAGGAAATCGTCACGCGTTTTCACAGCCATCACGCTGCCGTCGAAGCGCTCAGCGATTTCGTCAATCGTTCCAAAGGCGGTATTCCCGACGACGTACCGGAAGTCAGCCTGTCCGGCGCGCCGCTGGCGATTGCGCAATTGCTGAAACAAAGCAATCTGTGCGCCTCGACTTCGGAAGCCTTGCGCATGATCGACCAAGGCGGCGTGCGTATCGATGGCGTGGTCATCAGCGACAAGGGCTTGAAAGTCGCAGCCGGCACGCTGGTATTGCAAGTTGGTAAGCGTAAATTTGCGCGCGTGAGTTTGCAGGCATGATTGCACTGCTTCAGCGTGTCACGGCGGCACAAGTCAGCGTCGCCGGCAGCAGCATCGGTGCGATCGGCCCCGGCTTGTTGGTCTTGCTGTGCGCCGAACGCGGCGACAGCGCGACGCAAGCCGATGCCTTACTGAGCAAATTGCTCAATTACCGCGTATTTGCCGATGCCGCCGGCAAAATGAACCTGAACTTGCAGCAGTGCGGCGGTGGCTTGCTGCTGGTGCCGCAATTCACGCTCGCAGCCGATACCCGCTCCGGTACGCGGCCCTCGTTCACCCCGGCAGCACCGCCCCAATTGGCGCAACCGCTGTTTGATTACTTCGTCACGCGCGCGCGCGCGGCCCACCCTCAGGTAGAAACCGGTCGTTTTGGCGCGGACATGCAAGTCTCGCTGACGAATGATGGACCGGTGACATTCTGGCTGCAAATCTCCCCACCACAAGCAACTAATGACTGACATCCTCTTGATACGCCACGGCGAAACCGCTTGGAACGCCGTCCGTCGTCTGCAAGGGCATCTCGACATTCCCTTGAATGCAGTCGGCACCAGCCAAGCCAAGGCGCTGGCCGCGGCACTACAAACTGAAAAATTGGCCGCCATCATTTCCAGCGACCTGCAGCGCGCCATCCAAACCGCCGGCGAAATCGCGCGCCTGCAAGGAATCAGCACCCGGCTCGATGCCGGTTTGCGAGAACGCTGTTTCGGTGGTTTTGAAGGACAGTTATACAGCGATTTACCGCAACTGTTTCCGCACGAATATGCCGCCTGGAAAACACAAGACCCGGATGCCGAATTTCCACCTGGAGAAAACGCCGGCGAAAGCACGCGGCGCTTTCATGCCCGCGTGATCAGCCATATTCAACACTATGCGCGCCAGTTTGCCGGTCAAAAAATCGCTATCGTCGCGCACGGCGGCGTGCTTGAATGCGCCTACCGCGCCGCCCACCGCTTGCCACTCGACGCACCGCGCGAGGTAACGATTTACAATGCCAGTATCAATCGCTTCAGTTGTGATGACAATGGTGAACTGCATCTGCTGAGCTGGGGCGATATCGCGCATCTTTCCCGTGCTGACACGATTGATGAAATCGCTTGAGTGACAAGCGCTGCCTTAACTGAGTTCCCCCTTGCGGGAACGAGGGCCCAAGTTTGATCGATATCGACAATTCTCTCTTCAGCGACGATTTATGCTAATTATTTAAGCAGGTTTCAGGTAAAATAGTGCTTCTTCAAATTTCTCCGGCAACCCATCGTGCAAATCGGCCCTTACGTCTTGCGGAATAATATTTTTGTCGCACCCATGGCCGGTGTGACGGATCGGCCGTTCCGCCAATTGTGCAAGGAACTCGGGGCCGGCTATGCCGTTTCCGAAATGGCAGCCTCGAACCCGAAACTGTGGGAAACTGAAAAGTCGACCCGCCGCACCAATCACAGCGGCGAAATGGAACCGAAGGCGGTGCAGATCGCCGGTGCCGATGCGCGCATGTTGGCCGACTGTGCCAAGTTCAATGTCGACAAAGGCGCGCAGATCATCGATATCAACATGGGCTGTCCGGTCAAAAAAGTCTGTAATGCCTGGTGCGGTTCGGCCTTGCTGCAGCATGAAAGTTTGGTCGCCGAGATACTCGATGCCGTGGTCGCGGCCGTCAATGTACCGGTCACGTTGAAATTTCGTACCGGCTGGGACCGCGCCAACAAGAATGCCCTCAACATCGCGCGCATCGCCGAAGCGGCCGGCATACAAATGCTCACGCTGCACGGCCGTACGCGCGCCGACGCTTACCGCGGTGAAGCGGAGTACGACACCATCGCCGCCGTCAAAAGCGCGGTGCGCATACCGGTGGTGGCCAATGGCGACATCACTACGCCGGAAAAAGCGCGCCACGTGCTGGCCGTGACCGGTGCCGATGCCATCATGATCGGCCGCGCCGCGCAAGGCCGGCCATGGATCTTCCGCGAAATCGAACATTTTCTGCGCACCGGTGTGCATTTGCCGCCACCGCTGATCAGCGAAGTGCGCACTTTGATGGATGGCCACCTGCGCGCCCACTATGCGTTTTACGGCGATTATCTCGGTGTGCGCACGGCGCGCAAGCATATCGGTTGGTATGTGCAAGACCTCATCGGCGGCGAACAATTCCGCCAACAAATGAATCTATTAACCGACTGCGAACAACAACTGGCCGCAGTCAGTCATTTTTTTGATGGCATGGCAGGGGAACGGTTACAATACCGGCCCTTTGAAGAGAAAATGGCGGCATAAACAAAATCGACAAAAGCATCCGTTTGTCTACAACGCCATCCGCCCGGCATAACCGAACAGTGATTAAAACAGCATGAGCAAAGATAGTATTCAAGACGCCGTCCATAAAAACCTGGAAAAGTATTTCCGCGATCTCGGTGAGCAACCGGCATCAAATATCTACGATATGGTGGTACTGGCAGTAGAAAAACCGATGTTGGAAATGGTGATGACGCGCGCCTCCAGCAATCAGTCGCAAGCCGCCGACATGTTGGGCATCAATCGCAACACCCTGCGCAAAAAATTGCAGCAGCACGGCTTGCTGTAAGCAGCACGCCACCGATTGCACGCCACCCGTTTCTTTACTCTCTCACTCCTTTAATCATGATTAAACAAGCCCTTATATCCGTCTCCGACAAGACCGGCGTGCTCGATTTTGCACGTGAACTGACGGCGCTCGGCGTCACACTGTTGTCCACCGGCGGTACTGCCAAATTATTGGCCGACAACGGCTTGGCCGTGACCGAAGTGGCCGACTACACCGGTTTTCCGGAAATGCTCGACGGTCGCGTCAAAACCCTGCACCCGAAAGTCCACGGCGGTATTCTGGCGCGCCGCGATTTTCCGCTGCACACCGCGGCCTTGGCGGAACACGCCATCCCGACCATCGACATGGTAGTGGTCAATCTCTACCCATTCCAGCAAACCGTCGCCAAAGGCGAGTGTTCCCTCGAAGATGCGATTGAAAACATCGACATCGGCGGCCCGACCATGTTGCGTTCGGCAGCGAAAAACCATAAAGACGTTACCGTCATCGTCGACCCGGCCGATTACAGCGTGGTGCTGGCCGAAATGAAAGCCGCCGCCAATGTAGTGAGCTACGAAACCAAGTTTGCACTGGCCAAGAAAGTGTTCGCTCACACCGCCCAATACGACGGTGCCATTACCAACTATCTGACCAGCTTGGGCGCAGACAAAGCACATGCGACCCGCAGCGCCTATCCGCAAACCCTGAACCTGCATTTCGAAAAAGTGCAGGAAATGCGTTACGGTGAAAACCCACATCAGTCGGCCGCGTTTTACCGCGATCTGCATACGACTGCCGGCGCCCTGGCCAATTATCGCCAATTGCAGGGCAAAGAGTTGTCCTACAATAATATCGCCGATGCCGATGCGGCTTGGGAATGCGTTAAATCGTTTGACGCATCGGCTTGCGTCATCGTCAAACATGCCAACCCTTGCGGCGTCGCGCTTGGCGCCACACCGTTTGAAGCCTATAGCAAGGCATTGCAAACTGACCCAACCTCAGCCTTCGGCGGCATCATCGCCTTTAATCGCGAGCTCGATGGCGCAGCGGCGGAAATCGTCGCCAAACAATTTGTTGAAGTGTTGATCGCACCATCATTCAGCGCCGAAGCGAAGCAGATTTTCGCCGCCAAACAAAATGTTCGTTTGCTCGAAATTTCACTCGGTGACGGCCTCAATCAATACGATTTCAAACGCGTCGTCGGCGGCTTATTGGTACAAGCACCGGACGCTAAACATGTCACGCAAGAAGAATTACGCGTGGTCTCGAAGTTACAACCGACACCAACACAAATGGCCGATCTGATGTTCGCCTGGCGCGTGGCCAAGTATGTGAAATCGAATGCCATCGTTTTCTGCGGCAATGGCATGACCTTGGGCGTCGGTGCCGGCCAAATGAGTCGTATCGATTCCGCGCGCATCGCCGCGATCAAGGCCGACAATGCCGGTTTGAGCCTGACTGGTTCGGCCGTGGCGTCGGACGCCTTCTTCCCATTCCGTGACGGCCTCGACGTCGTCGTCGATGCCGGCGCGACGTGCGTGATTCATCCGGGTGGCTCGATGCGCGATCAAGAAGTCATCGATGCCGCCGACGAACGCGGCGTCGTCATGGTCTATACTGGTACACGTCACTTCCGCCATTAAACCCATGCCCGGCCGGCAGCCATCGCTGCCGGCCGGGCCGGACCAGCAGCAATGAAAATTCTCGGCATCGATCCCGGCTTACGTACCACCGGCTTCGGACTCATCGAACAGCATGGCAGCAAACTCAGTTACATTGCTTCCGGCACGATCAAAACCGCCGACGGCACGCTGCCGGAACGTTTGAAAACCATCTTGGCCGGCGTCTCTGAAATCGTACGCACTTACCGGCCCGATACCGCCGCCATCGAAAAAGTCTTCGTCAATGTCAATCCACAATCGACCCTGTTGCTCGGCCAAGCTCGTGGCGCGGCGATTTGCGCGCTGGTATCAGCCGACCTGTGTGTAGCCGAATACACGGCCTTGCAAGTCAAGAAAGGCGTGGTCGGTCAGGGCCGCGCCAGTAAAGAGCAAGTGCAGGAAATGGTGAAACGCCTGTTGCTGCTCTCCGGTACCCCCGGCAGCGATGCCGCCGATGCGCTGGCAGTGGCGATTTGTCATGCCCACAGTGGTGAAGCGCTGGCGATACTCGCCGCCTTTGCACCGGAATTGGCAAAAAAAGGCGTGCGCGTCAAAGCCGGCCGTTTGATCGGATAACACGGCAAGAACTGATGCAGAAAAGTCGGCACAGAAACTCGTCAAGCGCGCCGGAATCGTTTACTATCACTGCTTATGCATACAGTATGAAGGTCGTCTTATGATAGGTCGCATCGCAGGCATCCTGCTCGAAAAAAATCCGCCGCAATTGCTGATCGATTGTCATGGTGTCGGCTATGAAGTCGATGTTCCCATGAGTACCTTTTACAATCTGCCACCCAATGGTGAGAAAGTCACGCTGCTGACCCATCTGGCGATCCGCGAAGATGCCCACGTGCTGTTCGGTTTCGGCAGCGCCGAAGAACGCACCACCTTCCGCCAATTGATCAAGATCAGCGGCGTCGGTGCGCGCATGGCGCTGGCGATTTTATCGGGCATGTCGGTGGCCGACTTGGCGCAAGCGATTAGCCTGCAAGAAGCCGGGCGCTTGACGCGTGTGCCTGGTATCGGCAAAAAAACCGCCGAACGTCTGCTGCTCGAACTCAAAGGCAAGCTCGGTGCCGACCTCTTCAGCAAACCGAGCGGCAGCGCCGGCGACCACAGCCCCGATATTCTCAATGCCCTGCTGGCACTCGGGTATTCCGACAAAGAAGCGACGCTGGCGATGAAGTCGGTCACGGCCGGCAGCGGCGTGTCAGACGGCATCAAACTCGCGCTCAAAGCGCTCTCGAAAGCGTGATGTTGCGATGAGCATACAAACCGAAAACCTGTTTTCCGAAGTCAGCGAAACCCGCATCATCGCCGCCACCCCCAGCTCATCGACCGAAGAAGCGGTAGAACGCGCGCTGCGACCGAAGCAACTCGATGAATACGTAGGCCAAGAAAAAATCCGCGCCCAGCTGGAAATTTTCATCACCGCCGCGCGCCAGCGCGGCGAAGCGCTCGACCATACCCTGTTGTTCGGTCCGCCTGGGCTAGGCAAAACCACGCTGGCACACATCATCGCGCGCGAGATGGGGGTCAGTCTGCGCCAGACTTCTGGCCCGGTACTCGAGCGCGCCGGCGATCTGGCCGCCCTGCTGACCAATCTGGAAGCCAATGATGTCTTGTTCATCGATGAAATTCACCGGCTCTCCCCGGTAGTCGAAGAAATTCTGTATCCGGCTTTGGAAGACTATCAAATCGATATCATGATCGGCGAAGGACCGGCGGCGCGCTCGGTGAAACTCGATTTGCAACCGTTTACCTTGGTCGGCGCCACCACCCGCGCCGGCATGCTGACCAATCCGCTGCGCGACCGCTTCGGCATCGTCGCTCGCTTGGAATTTTATACCACCGAACAATTGACGCGTATCGTCATCCGCTCGGCCGCCCTGCTCAAAGCACCGATCGATCAAGAGGGTGCGCACGAGATCGCGCAACGCGCACGCGGCACCCCGCGTATCGCCAACCGCTTGTTGCGGCGCGTGCGCGACTATGCCGAAGTCAAAGGCAATGGCGCAATCAGCAAAGCGATCGCCGATGCGGCGCTGTGCATGCTCGATGTCGACCAGGTCGGTTTTGATCTGATGGATAGAAAACTGCTCGAAGCGATTTTGTTCAAATTCGGCGGTGGCCCGGTCGGGCTAGATAATGTCGCCGCGGCCATCGGCGAAGAGCGCGATACCATCGAAGACGTGCTCGAACCCTACCTGATCCAGCAAGGCTACCTGCAGCGCACGCCACGCGGCCGTATCGCCACGGCGCTGGCATACAGCCACTTCGGCCTGCCGCCACCCGGTGGCGAACCGCCCGGCTGAAGCAGCAAACAAAAAAAAAGCACCCGAAGGTGCTTTTTTTATACTCTGTTCAACAGCAAGCTTGCGCTTGCCGGTGATTAGAATGCGTGACGGATACCGACGTTGACCATCGAATCAGTCAAGCCCAAGCCAGATGCCAGACCGCCGGCATTGACGCCAGCATCGTTCGCTACGCGCGAAACGGATGTGTAGACATTAGTACGCTTCGACAAAGAATGTGTGTAACCGAGAGCCAATTGTGTGCTCTTGTTGGCTGTAGTCACAACATCGTTCTTTACGCCAGTAACCGAAGCAACAACCGCACCGGCTGCGCTGACTGGTACTGTGACGCCCAAGCTCCACAGTTTGTAGGCTGTTTTGTTGTCGTCAGAAGAAACTTTACCGTAGGAAGCAGCAGCTTTGGCGACAACGAAGTCATAAGTTGCACCGGCGAAAACATGCTTGATTACATTGTTGGCGACGCCAACTGCAGCAACATCTTCAGCATGGTAAGCAACAGTAGCGTACAAAGGACCCGCTGCGTACGAACCGGAAGCACCGATACCGCGGCCTTTAGTTGCATCACCAGCGGCTTCGCCGAAAGTGTAAGCAGCCGAACCTGTGAAACCGCTCAGGTTAGTTGTCGTGTAGTTGATGGTGTTAGTCGAACGTGGGTTGGTTGCGAAGAACAAGTTACCCAAGCCGGTTGCGCTGGTGCTTTGATGCGCAGTGCCGCCGATGATACCTGTGCTGAACGGGTCGATGGAATCGACTGCATCAAACATAGGCTTGTTTTGACGACCGAGTTGTACGGCACCGAAGTTACCGGACAAACCAACCCAAGCAGCGCGACCGAATGCCAGACCGCCTTGAGCGGAAGCACCTGTGTCAGCATTGACGCCCATTTCCAATTTGAAATTTGCTTTCAAACCGTTGCCCAGATCTTCGGAACCTTTGAAACCGAGACGCGAACCCGATTGCACACCGCTATCGAGCGAGAAAGTTTTGCCGGCACCGTTGCCGCCGTTGTTTTCACCTTGCAAAGCCATGTCCAGTACACCGTACACGGTCACGTTGGATTGGGCTTGAGCGGCACCTGAGATGGCAGCCAGAACGGACAAAGCGATCAGTGTTTTTTTCATATATTTCTCCAAAGGATATCGATTTAATTTTAACTACAGTAAGCACGAAACGCGCAGATCAGATACAGATGTGAGCAAGAAACGCGTTGATACTTGAAAACTACAAATTCTGCGTGATAAGAACTAAACGTATTTGACCAAAAATGCGCCCCTAGCACCAAGTGAAATCGACAGTTTTGGCCGTTTACAGGCTGATATTGTCGCAAATTAGCAACAAAAGTTGCCTTTATACAATTAAAAAAGCTGCCCGCAGGCAGCTTTTTTTTCCAAGCGAAATACAGGGCAATGCTTAGAATGAATGCAAAACACCAAGTGCTGTACGGGTGGCAGAACTATTTCCAGCGGCAATGATACCGAGTGACAAGGCCGTGTCTTGCGCATTGCTCGAACCGGCTTTAGCGTAGGTTAAGGATGCATAGGCGATGGTGCGTTTGCTCAGAGCATACTTGCCGAGCACGATGTATTGGTCTGCTTTGCCATCAAGCAAACCGTTCATGTCGCCCGACCGTTTGGTGCCGTAGTAAGCGCCGGTAATCGTTGCTTGCGGCGTGAAAGCGTAATCAACCCCCAGGCCGGTGACGGCGATCTTACGTTTATCGGCATTCAAAGCCAGGGTTGCGCTGACCGGAATCAGAATGGCACCGTCGATTTTGTTGTGCGAATAGGTTGCGCGCAAAGTAACACCCGGCACCACCATGTATTTCAAACCAGCAGCCCAACCAGCCAACTCCGAAGTACCGGTGACGTCTTTCAGCTTAGCATACGACAAGGCCGCGCCATTGACGCCATCGGTGAAGAAACCGGACAAACCGGCATAGCTGCTGGCACCGGTATCGCCGGCTTTTTCACCGAAGCCATACATGGCGGCGGCACCGAAGCCGGACATGTTTTGGAATGGAGAAACGTATTTGATCGAATTATTTTGACGCAAAGCCGTGCCGCCTTGGTTAGTACCGAAGCCCCCGAACAAGGAACCGGCATTCAAGGCACTAAACATCACGTTCGGGTTGCTGCCGGCATGCGCCAGGCTGATCGGATCGGCCAAACCGACCGAATCCACGCCGAGAATATTGTTGCGACCCATGGTCACCGTACCGAAGTTGCCCGACAAACCAACCCAGGCGAGGCGATCGAACAAGGATGTGCCGTTGCCGCCTTGAGTAAACGAATTACCACCGAAACCAGCACCGCCTACGCCGGTATCATTGGCCAGCGTGCCTTCCAAATTGAAAATGGCTTTCATGCCGCCGCCAAGATCTTCGCTGCCTTTGAAGCCCCAACGCGAAGTCAGCAACTGACCGGCATCGAGCGTGACCTTGCTGCCGCCGGTCGCGGTTTGATTGGTGTTGTACATCGTTGCCGCATCGATGATGCCATAGACGGTAACACTCGATTGAGCCGATGCAGTGGCTGCACAAGCGCTCAGTACAGCCAAGGCGATAAGTGATTTGTTCATTGTCATGTCTCCAAATTTATTGTGATATCCGGCGAAAGAAGCGGCTCTAGGTGGCGGCTTTAATTTGTCACGGTCTTGCAAAAAAACTTCAAAACCTGTTGATTCAGAAGTTAAAACTGATTGAACCAAACTCCTTGCGTTTCAGCAAAGATAATTTGCGCACGATCGTTTCTAAATGTCAGATGCGTCGCTTAACAGCAACAATGCAGGTGATTTACGTGCTTTTAAGCAAATTAAATTTCCAGAAAGTGGCTTCTGACCAAATACTTTAATTTATCAAAAGACAATTTTTTGCTTTACAAACGCGATGCATGGAAGCACGCAGTATCAATCGCCACGAAATTGACTTGAAACAAGTTTTATTGCGCCTGCACAAAATACTACCAGCGCTGAAGTGTTTTACAATAGCCACTCCATCGATCACGCCTCCACACTGCCATGCCCTTCGCCAGACTAGACCGCTTCATCCTCACTGTAGACCGCGCTTTACGTACCGTGACGGCGCAGGCACACAGTGCGCGGCCCTATCCGGCGCAGCTCTGTGCGGCCGATCAACTAAATGATGCCCAGCAGCGCCACAGCGCGGCGCTGATGCGTATCAATCATGTCGGAGAAATTTGCGCGCAGGCGCTATACGATGCGCAAAGCGCGTTTTCGCACACGCCGCAAGTGGCGCAGCAATTGCAGCATTCGTGTCGGGAAGAAGAAGATCATCTGGCCTGGACGGCGGAACGGCTCAAGGAATTGAATTCGCATACCAGCTTCATGAACCCACTCTGGTATGCCGGGGCCTATGCCTGCGGCGTCATCGCAGCACGCTGCGGCGACGCCGCCAGCTTAGGCTTTGTGGTGGAAACCGAACGTCAAGTCGAAGCCCATTTGGCCGGGCATTTGCACGACTTGCCGCCAGCAGACCTGCGCTCGCGCGCGATTGTCGAGCAAATGCGCCTCGATGAAGTAGCCCATGGTGCGGCGGCGGCGGCGCTCGGTGCCAGCAGCATGCCGACAGCCGTGCGCTTGGCGATGCAGGCGATGTCGAAAGTGATGACCGGCACCGCTTATTACATTTAACAGAATACCTATTTAAAAGATAATAAAAAAGAACGCCGCGACGGCGGTCGGCACCAGCGCAGCCAGTAATAAGCCCAAGGGGCTGATCGCTTGTTCATCGAAGCAGTCTTTTAAAATCGCATAGCCGGCCGGATTCGGCGCATTGGCGATCACGGTCAAGCCGCCGCCGCTGACGGCACCGGCTACCAAGGCGTATTTGGCACCGTCCGAAAGCCCCTCGACCAGTGAGCCTAGGTAAGTCAGTGCGGCATTATCGGTCACTGCCGTGAGCGAGAGGGCACCAAAAAACAGCACGGTCTGATTGAGGCCGGCCAAAATCGGTTGCAACCACCACTGTTGCATACCGCCCAACACCACCAAACCAGCCAGAAAAAACGCCACCAGCAAGCCTTCGCGCAGCATCAAGCTATCTTGAAAGCGTTGATAGGCATTGGTAAAGCCGAGGAACAGTAAAAACAAACCGAGAAACATCACTGGGTAATGGGCGAACCACACGGTCGCGGCCAGGAAGCCGAAGTGAATCGCCACCACCGTCAAGGGTACGGCACTACCCGGCTCATCGGCTGCGGGTGTTGGCAGGCGCAGCAAGTCACGCTGGAACCACAGCGTGGCGAGCAAACCATTGACGAACACGGCACAAGCGGCTTTCCAACCGAAGGTGCTGCTCATGAAAGCCATATCCCAGCCCCATTTTTCCGCCACCATCAAGACCGGTGGTGCGGCGAACGGTGTCAACACGCCGCCGATGGAGACATTGACGAACAAAACGCCTAGCGTCAGGTATTTCATGCGGTTGGAAATATCTTTGGTGTAAAAGCGTTGGCGCAACATCAGCGCCGCCAAGGTCATCGCCGCCGGCTCGGTGATGAAGGAGCCGAGCAAGGGTACCAGGGTCAGACACAGAAAATAACTCGATAATTGCGTTTGCACTGGCAAGACGATAGCGATCCGCGACACCAGTTGCTGCACCGCCCACAATACCGGACGCGTGCCGGCCATCACCAGAATCACGAACACAAACAAGGGTTCGGTAAAATTCTGCCCTTCCAGATACTCAATCGCCTGCGCCTGATTCGATAACAAGGCGATGAAGCCGACCAGTACGAAGGCCCAAAAGCCGAACACCACTTCCACTTCGCCGAGCAAATGCCAGAGCCCGGCGTGGCGCGAGGAACGGTGCGCGAGGTGGAGAAAATATTTGGTCGAAAAAGTGTGCAGCACTGCCAGTCCGAATAAACCGGCACCTATGTATTGCAGCAATTGCTCTGTTACCATCGTTACTTCCTTTATATCAGTCCGGAACAGCGTGCTGGCCGGCTATATTTTCTCGAGTTTGGCAATGCTCAGGTCGAGCAACTTCATGCCGAATTTTCCAAAATTAATGTGGGCCCGTGCATTGCTGCCGCTGCCCTCTATATTCACGATCACACCCTCGCCAAATTTCGGATGTGACACACCCTGACCGCTGCGCCAGCCATGTCCGGCGGCCGGTGCCTGTATGGCTTGGGCCAGCCGGTTGGCCGCCTCATTACCATTGTCATCCCACGCCGACTTCTTGCTGTTACCGAACCAAGAGGGCTGAATTTTCGGGGTCAACCACTTCAATGATTCTTCCGGCAACTCGTCGAAAAAGCGTGAGCGCAGGTTGTAGCGTGTTTGGCCATGCAACATGCGCGTTTGCGAAAAACTCAAGTACAAACGTTGGCGTGCGCGCGTGATGGCGACATACATCAGACGCCGCTCTTCTTCCACGCCGCTGGCCTCTTGCGCACTGTTTTCATGCGGGAACAAACCCTCTTCCAGACCGGTAATGAATACCGCATCAAACTCCAAACCCTTGGCCGAGTGCACGGTCATCAATTGCATCGCATCTTGTCCGGCCTGCGCCTGGTTATCCCCGGCTTCCAGCGAGGCATGCGACAAAAATGCCGACAACGGCGACATCAAGGTCGGCAAGGCCGCATCGGCATCGATGATCACATCGGCGCTGCCATTGCCCAATAAAGGCGTAGCGACGCTGACCGGACCGGCAAAGGCCGGGGCATCACGCCCGAAGCCTTCTTCCGAAACAAATTGGGTCGCGGCATTGACAAGTTGCTGCAAATTTTCAATTCTATCGGCACCTTCTTTTTCATTCGCATAGTGCGTCAGCAAAGTGCTGACATCGAGCACAATGCCGACCGTCTCAGGCAAAGACAAATGCTGCGTTTCGAAGCGCACGCCTTCTATCAGTTTCACAAAATTAGCCAGCGAGTTGCCGGCTTTACCGCCTACATGAGGGACTGCCGCATACATCGAGGCACCGTGAATTTTCGCCGCGTCTTGCAGTTGCTCGATAGAGCGAGCACCGATGCCACGGGCGGGAAAATTCACCACGCGCATGAAAGCCGAGTCATTGTGCGGGTTATCCATCAATTGCAAATAGGCGATCGCGTGTTTGATTTCGGCACGATCAAAATAGCGCTGCCCCCCATACACACGATACGGAATATTGGCCGTAAACAAGGCATGTTCAATCACGCGTGACTGCGCATTGGAACGGTACAAGACCGCGATTTCGCTGCGCGTTGCGCCGTCGCGAAGTAAATTTTTCGCTTCTTCGACGATCCAATTGGCTTCGGCGATATCGCTGCTCGCTTCCATAATCCGCACCGGTTCGCCGTGCCCGGCATCGGTACGCAGATTTTTCCCGAGACGCTTACTGTTATTGGCGATGAGAATATTTGCACTGTCGAGAATATGACCATGGGAACGGTAGTTTTGTTCCAGTTTGATCAGATTTTCCACCTGAAATTCGCGCTCGAACGCCGACATATTGCCAACGTTAGCGCCGCGGAAGGCATAAATACTTTGATCATCGTCGCCAACGGCAAACACCGCTGCCGCGCGTGCCGTGCCGGCACCAGCCATGAGCTTGAGCCATTTGTATTGCAAATCATTGGTATCTTGAAACTCGTCGACCAACACATGACGGAAACGCTCTTGATAATGTTCGCGCAACGGCTGGTGACGACTGAGCAATTCATAGGTGCGCAACAACAATTCGGCAAAATCGACCACCCCTTCGCGCTGACACTGGGCATCGTAGAGGTCATACAAACCGACCATCTTGCGATTGAAATCATCATAGGCATCGACTTGCGCCGCGCGCAAACCCTGATCTTTGGCGCCATTGATGAAGTACATCAGGGCCTTGGGCGGGAACTTTTCATCATCGATGTTATTTGCTTTAAGCAAACGTTTAATAAATGATAATTGATCACCGGAATCAAGGATTTGAAAGCTTTGCGGCAAACCGGCATCGCGATGATGGGCGCGCAACAAGCGGTTGCACAAGCCATGAAAGGTGCCGACCCACATGCCGCGTGTGTTGATGGGCAACATAGCCGACAAGCGCGACAGCATTTCTTTCGCGGCTTTATTGGTAAACGTCACGGCCAGCAAGCCACCCGAGGAAACTTGCCCGGTTTGTATCAGCCAAGCGATGCGGGTAGTCAGCACGCGGGTTTTGCCGGAGCCGGCACCGGCCAGTATCAGCGCCGATTGCGCCGGCAGGGTGACGGCAGCGAGCTGCTCAGGATTTAAATTGTGAAGTAAATTTTGCATCCCCCGATTATACGGGACTGCGCCGCCCTTGCGCGCCTCAAAACAAGGCGGCGAAGCTGCGCGCGGCGGCACCCGGGTCGGGCACCGAATACACGCTGCTGATCACGGCCACCATCGCGCTGCCGCGCGCGATCAAGGGCTGACAATTATCTACCGTCATGCCGCCTATGACCACACAGGGCAGATTCCAGCGCTGTTGCGCCTGGCTAACGAGGTCGGCCGGGGTACCGACCGCATACTGTTTCACCCGCGAGGGATAAAAGCCGCCGAAGGCCAGATAGCTGACCCCGGCTGCCGCGGCCTGCTGCGCCAGCGCCAGATCGCCGTAACAGGAAGCGCCGACGATTTTATCGGGTCCGAGTGCCGCGCGCACCTGCGCCGGTGCCAGATCGGTGCCACCGACATGCACCCCATCGGCATCGAGTTCCTGACACAAGTCCAGATGATCATTGATGATGCAGGCTATGCCGTAACGTCTGCATAAGCGCAACAAGGCCGCAGCTTGCTCGCGCCGCTGCGCCAGACCGGCGGTTTTGTGGCGATACTGTAAAAGCTGCGCGCCGCCTTGCAAAGCCTGCTCGCTCACGGCGAGCAATTGTTCGGTATCGTCCCAATCGGGGGTGACCAGATACAAACCGCGTAATGGGTACATAAAGGAGGTCCTTAAAAATGACGTGCCGGAATCAATTGACCGTCTGCAATCGCATACGCTTGTGCCAAACTACGCTGGGTAAAAATTTGCGCCGTATCAAGCGCTTGCTCGAGTGACATACCGACAGCCAGCGCAGCGCTGATGGCCGCCGCCAGGGTACAGCCGCTGCCGTGAAATTGCCTATCCAGACGCGGCCACTGCCAACTGCGTGCGGCCGTCAATTGTTGCGAGCGATAGAACACATTGTGTACCTGCGCTTCATCGGCATGACCGCCTTTGACCAGCACATCGGCAGGACTTTGCCGCATCAAGGCCGCCACCTGCGCGGCCGTACCCTCAGCATTGGCTGCCAGCCGCGCCAATTCCGGCAAGTTCGGCGTGATCAGCGTAGCAACGGCTAACAGCGGGGCCAGCGCCGCTACCGCATCGTCGAGCGACAAACTGTCGCCACGACCACTGCCGAGCACCGGATCGAGTATCACTTGCAGAGCCGGCTGACGTTGCCGCAAGGCGATTATAAAACGGGCAATCGCGGCGGCATTTTGCTGATGCGCGACGATGCCGATTTTGATCACCGACAACGGTATCTTGGCCGTCAAGGTCAGCGCTTGCTGCAAGATGATCTGCGTATCGACCGCCTGCAGCGCATACACGTGTTCATTATCTTGCACCGTCAGCGCCGTGATGATCGTGAGCGCGTGCGCGCCCTGCGCCGCGATGGCTTCGATGTCGGCGGCAATGCCGGCCCCACCGCTGGGATCATGACCGGCAAACACCAACACGCAGGGACGCTGCGGCGCAGGCTGAGGAGCACTCATCCGACCACCCGCCCGGCCATCGGCGACGAGGGCGAAGCGGCAAATTTGCGCGCCATGCGTCCGGCCAAAAACGCTTCGCGCCCGGCCTCGACGGCCAAGCCCATCGCGCGTGCCATGCGCAGTGGCTCACGCGCCAAAGCGATAGCACTGTTCATTAACACGCCATCGCAACCAAGCTCCATCGCCAGTGCCGCATCAGACGCCGTACCGACACCGGCATCGACCAGCACCGGTACCGTAGCCTGTTCGATGATGAGCGACAAATTCCACGGATTAAGTATGCCCATGCCGGAGCCGATCAGCGAGGCCAGCGGCATCACCGCCACACAGCCTAGATCTTCCAGCATGCGCGCTTGAATCGGATCGTCGCTGCAATAGACCATCACATCGAAGCCATCTTGCACCAGAATTTTCGCAGCCTTGAGGGTTTCTGGCATATTTGGAAACAAGCTGCGCTCATCACCGAGCACTTCGAGCTTGCACAGCTTGTGTCCGCCCAAGAGTTCACGACCGAGTTGCAGCGTGTAGACCGCATCGTCAGCGTTGTAGCAACCGGCTGAATTCGGCAAAATCGTGAATTCCGAGCGCGGCACCACATCGAGCAAACTCGGCGCATGCGGGTCTTGGCCGATGTTGACACGGCGAATCGCCACCGTGATGATGTCAGCACCACTGGCCAGCGTGGCCGCGCGCGTTTGCGCCAAGTCTTGGTATTTACCGCTGCCAACCAAGAGGCGCGAGCGGTAAGTCTTGCCGGCAATAGTCAAGCCGGCTTGGGGATCATTGTTTTGCATGGGGTATCCTTGTATTTTCAGTCATGGCTTGCGCACTCAACCGCCGCCGATGGCACGCACCACCTCGACCTGATCGCCGTCCTGCAGCAAGTGCGTGCTCCACAGTGAACGCGCAATGATGCGGCGATTGACAGCCACCGCAATCGCTTGCTGCGCCAAATCCAAACTGGCGATGAGCTGGTCGAGACGGCTACCGAGGGGCAGCCGATGCGGCGCCCCGTTCAATTGCAGCGCCATCATGCTTATTGCTTCTTATAAATTTCAGCGCCGGAGCGGATGAATTCCACCGCTTTCACCTCCATCCCTTGCTTCAGCGCAGCAATCTCGGAAATCCCTTGTTTGGCGGCGTAATCGCGTACTTCCTGGGTGATCTTCATCGAACAGAAATGCGGCCCGCACATCGAACAGAAATGCGCTACCTTGGCAGAATCCTTGGGCAAAGTTTCATCGTGGAATTCACGCGCCTTATCAGGATCGAGGCCAATGTTGAATTGATCATCCCAGCGGAATTCGAAACGCGCTTTCGACAAGGCATTGTCGCGTATCTGCGCGCCCGGATGGCCTTTGGCCAAGTCGGCCGCATGCGCGGCGATTTTGTAGGTGATGATGCCATCCTTGACATCGGCTTTATTGGGCAAGCCGAGATGCTCTTTCGGCGTGACATAGCACAACATCGCCGTACCATACCAAGCGATTTGCGCGGCACCGATACCCGAGGTGATGTGGTCATAACCGGGAGCAATATCGGTAGTCAAAGGGCCAAGGGTGTAAAACGGCGCTTCGTGACATTGCTCAAGCTGCAAATCCATATTCTCTTTGATCAAATGCATGGGCACATGGCCTGGGCCTTCTATCATCACCTGCACATCATGTTTCCACGCGATTTGGGTCAGTTCACCGAGGGTTTTCAATTCGCCGAGCTGGGCTTCATCGTTAGCATCGTAAATCGAACCGGGCCGCAAACCATCGCCAAGACTGAACGAGACATCATAGGCTTTCATGATGTCGCAAATATCTTCAAAATGCTCGTAGAGAAAACTCTCGCGATGATGGGCCAAACACCACTTGGCCATGATGGAGCCGCCGCGCGAAACAATGCCAGTCATGCGTTTGGCCGTCAACGGCACATACTGCAAGCGTACCCCGGCGTGAATCGTGAAGTAATCGACGCCTTGCTCGGCTTGTTCGATCAGGGTGTCGCGGAAAATTTCCCAGCTCAAATCTTCGGCCTTACCGTTGACCTTTTCCAGCGCTTGGTAAATCGGCACGGTACCGATAGGTACCGGCGAATTGCGGATGATCCATTCACGCGTTTCATGAATGTGCTTGCCGGTGGACAGATCCATCACATTGTCACCACCCCAGCGTATCGCCCAAGTCATTTTTTCCACTTCTTCACCAATGGAAGAAGTGAGGGCAGAATTACCGATATTGGCATTAATTTTAACGAGGAAATTGCGGCCGATGATCATCGGTTCGCTTTCCGGATGGTTGATATTATTCGGAATAATCGCACGGCCGCGGGCGATTTCAGAGCGCACGAATTCCGGCGTAATTTCCGCCGGAATAGCAGCACCGAAGGATTGCCCCGGATGTTGCCGCCCCATCAATTCAGCGAGCTTATTACCTAGCGGTCCGGACGCCTGCAACTCGGCCAGATACTGGCGCCGATTGAGATTTTCACGAATCGCCACGAATTCCATTTCCGGCGTGATGATGCCTTGACGGGCATAGTGCATTTGGCTGACATTTTTTCCCGCCAAAGCACGCCGCGGCTGCCTTTGCAAATTGAAACGCAAGGCTGCCAATTGTGGATCATTCAGGCGTGCCACGCCGTATTCGGAACTTGGTCCGCTCAAGGTTTCGCTGTCATTGCGCTCGGCAATCCAGGCTGCGCGCAGCGCCGGCAAGCCTGAGCGTATATCGATGGCAATCGCCGGATCGGTATAGGGGCCGGAAGTATCGTAGACGTAAATCGGTGGATTTTTTTCCGAGCCGAACATGGCCGGCGTATCGGACTGGGTAATTTGGCGCATCGGTACGCGCAGGTCGGGGCGGCTGCCGGTTAAATAGATTTTGCGAGAATTCGGTAAGGGCTGAATCGCCGCTTGGTCGACCGTCGCGGTGGCAGATGAAAATTGAGAGTGGTCATTCATTTTTGGCTCCGTTTGCTTGTTGGCATGGAGCCAGCAAAGGAGGTTCTGGGCGACCGTCAAGCACGTGTTACCAATGCGTGCGTTCGCTTACAGCGGCTTCCCTTCGCTGGCATTATCCAGATCAGGTTCGAGGGTATTTCTCACCCGACATCAGCATGATGTCAGGACCCCTAGCATTGTTGAAATTCAAACCGCCCAGTACGGACTGGTCTGTCACAACAGAGCGCATTATAGCCGCAATTAGAAACAATAGCGCAAATGTGCCAGGCCCTTGTTTGCCTCAGGCGCTTTTTATTTGTGCCAAATCGAGCTTCATCGGCCCGGCGACTTCCACGAGTTCGAGCATGCCGGCCGCCACCGCCGCCGCCAAATCTTCTTCCAACAGTGGCAACACGATGGCGGCCGGCTGCAGCAAGGCCGTTACCCCATACGCGCGATTACGGCCGTTGGCTTTGCCCAAATACAGCGCCATATCGGCAATCTGCAAGGCTTTTTGCCAACCGAACAAGTTTTCATCGACATCAGAAAATGGCAGTAAAATAAACCCAGCCGTCAGCGTCACCTGAAGTTGCCGCTCACTAACGCAGATCGTTTCGGCCCCGACCGAGTACAAGACTCGCTCGACCAAACCGGCTATCTGTGCCGGGTTCGATTTCGGTGAAAATACCAGAAACTCTTCTCCTCCCCAACGCAAAATCATATCCGTATCGCGCACCGCCTTGCGCAAACGTGCCGCCACTTCGATTAATACCGTGTCCCCAGCGGCATGGCCGAGGCTGTCATTAATTTGCTTGAAGTGATCGATATCGAGCAAAATCAAACAAGCCGGATAATCGTCGCTGCCGTCACGCCGCTCGGCTTGAGCCTCGGCCACACGGAGCTTCATCATTTCCAAGAATGCGCGGCGGTTATGCAAGCCGGTCAGCGGATCACGAATGGCATGAAATTCCAGCTGAGTATTGGCTTCACGCAATTGCTTATTGATACGCTGCACGCGCCGATACAGTAAAAATCCACAGCAAGCGACCAGCACCATCAAAGCGGCGGCCAGCAAAGCGACCAGTTGTTGCAAGCGATGGTTACGGATATCGGCGTCCTTCAAAGCATTTTCTTTCGCCAGCAATTGAATCTGCTTTTGCCGCTGCTCGGCATTGAACGACTCTTGCAAGCTGGCCACTGCTTTCGAGCGGTCGGCACGAAATAATTCATCACTGAGTGCTTGTTGCTGGCGCAAGCGCGCCAGCGCTTCGCGATACATGCCGGCTTTTTCATAGGTACCGGCCAATTCACCGAGCAAAGACTCGGCATCGGTTTTCAAATCGGCGGCAAGAAATGCTTGCACGACCGCGTTGATCAATTCCACCCCCTGCTCGACTTTGCCTTGCCCAGCCAGAGCGAAGCCGAGGTTAGCTTTGGCTACGGCAATCATGTGCGAATCACCGATAGTTTCGGCTTTCGGCAGACTCTTGCGGGCATACAATTCGGCATTTTTGTAATCGGCCAACACCAGATAGTAATCACTGATATTGAGGAGGCTCATCACTTCCAACGAAGCCATGCCGGCTTCACGCGAAATTTTCAAAGCCCGTTGATACGCAGCAATCGCTTCCTTGTTGCGATGTAAATCGGTGTAGGCAATACCTTGACTGATACTCAGCGAGGCCAGAATTTTCGGTGTGCGTGCCAGCGGTGAAATCTCAAATGCCTCTTCGACTGTGGCTAAGGCTTTTTCCGGATCTTTCATGCTGGTATAGAGCTTGGCGATGGCGTCGAGACGTCGTAAACGGCTCTCAACCTGATGATACGGCAAGGTATCAGTCAAGCTCAGTGCTTGCAGATAATACTTGAGCGCAAGATCGAAATTGCCCATCACATAGTAAGCACGTCCTAAGGCGCTATGCAAATACATGCGCACTTCGGGACTGGCCTTAGCCGAAAGATTGGCCAAGATTTGATGCAATTGCTTCAAACCTTTATCCGGTTCACTGCCATCGATCGCTTGGTAACTCGCCATGATTTGCGCCAAGTTGCGGCCATCTTCATCATGTTCACGCTCGGCCAGACTGGCCAACTCTTGCAAGACTGGCGCGCCAGCACTCATATTGCCGGCGTCGAAATACACGCTGGCCAAGGCTTTGAGTAATTCCAAGCGCAAGCGCGCAGAAGCCCCGGCATGCTTGCGCTGATACGCATCCAAACGTTTCAAGGCTTCGGCGTTATCGGTATCGGCCAAACTCATCATCGTGGCAATATAAGCAATTTCCGCCTGCTCGTCGGCGCGTACCGTCTGACTCAATACTGCCAAATTGAGTAAGAACAGTAGGCACAACGCGGGCACAAACGAAAACTTTTTATTGAGCATGGAGAAATAGACAAACAATAAATGGGGAACGCCGAGTTTTCATCCTAACATCATACGTGAACAAGGTAAAAAAATTGCTGCGAAACGCAGGGTTTGCCGCGTTCACGTCGTCAAAGTCCCACAGTTTTCCCACGCTCAGACGCGCAAAACCGTGCCGATAGCGGTATGTGCAGCGCCACTGTCCTTTATAATCAACGATTGCCCACACTAACAGCAGACAATCATGGAACTAGCGAAGTCTTTCGAACCGGCCGACATAGAAAAAAACTGGCGTACTACTTGGGAACAGCGCGGCTATTTTGCTGCCAGCATGGATGACGGCAAACCATCGTTCTCAATCCAACTGCCACCGCCGAATGTTACCGGCACCTTGCACATGGGCCATGCGTTCAACCAAACCATCATGGATGGCTTGACACGTTATTACCGTATGCGTGGCTACAATACCGCCTGGATTCCCGGCACCGACCACGCCGGCATCGCTACCCAAATCGTAGTAGAACGACAACTCGATGCCCAGAAAATATCGCGCCACGATCTCGGCCGCGAAAAATTCCTCGAAAAAGTCTGGGAATGGAAAGAAAAATCGGGTTCCAGCATCACCGGCCAAATGCGCCGCCTCGGCGCTTCGGCCGACTGGGACCGTGAATACTTCACCATGGATGCCGAACGCTCGCAATCAGTGACGGAAGTATTCGTGCGTCTGGTCGAACAAGGTCTGATTTACCGTGGCAAACGCTTGGTACACTGGGATCCGGTACTCGGCACGGCGGTCTCTGACCTCGAAGTCATCTCGGAAGAAGAAGATGGCTTCATGTGGCACATCCGCTATCCATTCGCCGATGGCAGCGGCCACTTGACCGTTGCCACCACACGGCCGGAAACCCTGCTCGGCGACGTCGCCGTGGCGGTCGACCCGACCGACGAGCGCTACGCCCATTTGGTCGGCAAACTGCTGAAATTGCCACTGACCGAGCGCGAAATCCCTCTCATCGCCGACAGCTATGTCGACAAAGAATTCGGCACCGGCTGCGTCAAAATCACCCCGGCGCATGATCTCAACGATTATGCCGTCGGACAGCGCCATGGTTTGGAATTGATTTCCATCATGACACTCGAAGCCAAGATCAACGAGAATGCCCCGCTGGCCTACCAAGGCATGGATAGATTCGTTGCCAGAAAACAAGTTGTAGCCGACCTCGATGCCCAAGGTTTGTTGGCTGAAGTTAAACCACATAAACTCATGGTGCCACGCGGTGATCGTACCAATACCATCATCGAACCGATGCTGACAGATCAATGGTTCATGGCAATGAGTAAGGCCGCCCCGGAAGGCACACACTTTCCCGGCAAATCGATCGCTGAAGTGGCATTGCAAAAAGTTGCCGATGGCGAAATCAAATTCGTCCCGGAAAATTGGACCACCACCTACAATCACTGGCTCAACAATATCCAAGATTGGTGTATTTCGCGTCAATTGTGGTGGGGCCATCAGATTCCAGCTTGGTACGGCGACAACGGCGAACTGTTCGTCGCCCGCGATGAAGCAGCGGCGCGCAGTCAAGCCACAGCAGCTGGCTATCACGGCACACTCACACGCGACCAAGATGTGCTCGATACCTGGTTCTCTTCGGCCTTAGTGCCATTCTCAACCATGGGCTGGCCAGCCGAAACCCCGGACATGCAACACTTCCTGCCCTCCTCGGTGCTGGTTACCGGTTTCGACATCATTTTCTTCTGGGTCGCGCGCATGGTCATGATGACCACTCACTTCACCGGAAAAGTACCGTTCAACACCGTCTACATCCATGGTTTGGTGCGCGATTCCAGTGGCCAGAAAATGTCTAAATCGAAGGGCAATACGCTCGACCCGATCGATTTGATCGACGGCATAGAACTCGATGCCCTGGTGGCCAAGCGCACGGTCGGCTTGATGAATCCGAAGCAAGCGAGTGCGATAGAAAAAGCCACGCGCAAAGAATTCGCCGATGGCATTCCAGCCTACGGCACCGATGCGCTGCGCTTCACCATGGCCAGCTATGCCTCGCTCGGTCGTAACATCAATTTCGATCTCGGTCGCTGCGAAGGCTATCGCAATTTCTGTAACAAACTCTGGAATGCCACGCGTTTCGTATTGATGAACACCGAAGGCAAAGACTGCGGATTTGCTTACGAGCAGAATGCGCCGGAACTCGAGTACTCGGCCGCAGATCGCTGGATCATCTCGACTTTGCAGCGCAGCGAAAGTGAGATCGAAAAAGGCTTCGCCGACTACCGTTTCGATAACATCGCCTCAGCCATATATAAATTCGTTTGGGATGAATATTGTGACTGGTATCTCGAAGTGGCCAAAGTTCAGGTACAGCACGGCAGCGAAGCGCAACAACGCGCCACCCGCCGCACACTGTTGCGCGTACTCGAAGTCACTTTGCGTCTGGCCCATCCGGTAATTCCATTTGTCACCGAAGAACTGTGGCAAACCGTGGCACCGCTGGCTGGCAAACAACTCAATCCAGCCGGCGACACCATCATGTTACAAGCCTATCCGCTGGCCGTGGCCGCCAACATCGATGTCGAAGCCGAAGCCTGGATGCAAGCGCTGAAAATCATGACCGATGCCTGCCGCAATCTGCGCGGTGAAATGCAATTATCCCCGGCCTTACGGGTACCGTTGTTATTGCAAGCTGCCAATGCCAACGACAAGCTGCGTTTGGAATCCTTCGCACCATATCTGCTGGCACTGGCGAAATTATCCGAGGTGCACGTCGTCGATCAATTGCCCGAATCACCGGCACCGACCTCCATCGTCGGCGAAACCAAACTCATGCTCAAGGTCGAAATCGATGTCGCTGCCGAGCGCGAGCGTTTGGGCAAAGAAATCACCCGCCTCGATAATGAAATCAGCAAAGCTGCCACCAAGCTCGGCAATGAAAGTTTCGTCGCCCGGGCACCGGCTGCGGTAGTCGAGCAAGAGAAAGAACGCATGGCTAATTTCTCCGCAACACTGGTGAAATTGCGTGAGCAATACGCCAAATTAGCGGCGGCATAATTTGTGACGGAACCAAGTTTAAAGGACTTGCTCTAAAATTCTTGTACGTGGTCAGCCTGTGCTGCCACGTACAATGATTGAAGAGACAAGGGGCGCATCAGAGATTGATCTCAGGCGTTCCCATATATCACATCCACACACTTGGAGACATCATGAAAACTTTCCGCTCCGCCGCATTGCCGGCATTGATACTTCCCTTGTTGTTAACGCTGGCCACCGCGCCCGCTGCACATGCCCAAGACTCTCCGGTCGGGTTGTGGAAAAGCATAGACGATAAAAGCGGCAAGCCGAAAGCCTTGATACGCATCAGCGACAACGCTGGCGAATTACAAGGAAAAATCGAAAAACTGTTTCTCGAACCCGGTGCCGACAGCAACCCGAAGTGCGACAAATGCGAAGGCGCGAACAAAGACCAGCCCATCATCGGCATGACCATTTTGTTCGGCTTGAAAAAAGATGGCGATGAATATACCGGCGGAAAAATTCTCGACCCGGCCAACGGCAAGCTGTATCGCAGCAAACTGTCCTTTTTGGAAAACGCCACAAAACTCAATGTGCGTGGTTACATCGGGGCACCCTTGTTCGGTCGTTCGCAAATCTGGCTGCGCGAACCATAATTAATCAGCACTTCCTGCGCAGTGCCGCCAACGGCGGCGCTGTCTGTTCGCTCTGACGGCCTGGTGCCGACCTCATCTCCCCCGCTCCCCCGCTCCTCAGCAGATTTTCATTTGAGCAATTTAGCGAAAAATCCAGTAAAGTAAGTATTGCGTTTCGCAAACTATCACTGCGCGCGCTGAAAACGCTTTCTATATTCAATTGCACAATTTTTTTTGTGCATAAGATAATTATTCAGACTTTTTCGTATCGTTTTCCGTACATCCGGTAGCCTTGCTCACAGTCTATTGCGGTGGTTTTTTGTTGCTGTGCCGATTGGTCCACAAAAAAAAATTTATTGTTTGTTTTTCCCAACACTGAGACTCATTATGAATGCACTCGCTCACGTTAACATTCGCATCCGCCTCTTGATTGGCTTCGGTTCAGTCTTGCTGTTTACCAGTGCTTTGCTACTGCTGGCCTTGTTCAAAATGAGCCAGTTACATGCCTCGACCGAATACATTTTCCAAACCAAAGTCGCCAGTCTGGCCGCCGCGACCGAAATGCGCGAGCAAGCTCGCGGACTGGCGCTGGTGCTACGAAAAATGTGCGCGCCGCGCGACTCGGCCGAAGCGAAAAGCGAATCACAGCGTTTGACGGCACTGCTGGCTGCCTACGAAAAATCAGAGTTAGCAGCGAAAAAGCTGATCGACGATGAAGCCGGCATCAGCACCTTGAAACATGCGCTGGATGACAAGCAACAAGTGCTGGGGATTGCCAAAAAAATCCAAACCATGGTTACTGAAGGCAATTACTTCGATGCCTCGGCAACACTGCAAAGCGAGTTCCTGCCACCGCATGAAAAATGGACGGGCGAACTGTCATCGCTGGCGCAACAACAACATACGGCGATGCAAACGGCTTACGATGAATCGCTGACCAATTATCATCGCTCCATGGCCAGCATGCTCATCGTTGGCTTGCTCACGCTCGCACTCGGTGCCGCCGCCGCTTGGCTGATTGCCCGCAGCATCATCGGCCCACTCAAACAGGCGGTCACCGTGGCTAACCGCATTGCCAACAGCGATCTGAGCCTGCACATCGATGCCTCGGCCAGCGATGAAATCGGTGAATTATTACGTGCACTGACGCAGATGCAAAATAATCTGCTCACCACCGTGGCTCAAATTAAAACCGGCACCGATGCCATCACCGTCGCCTCGCAAGAAATTGCCATCGGCAATTCCGACCTCTCCAACCGTACCGAGTCACAAGCGAGCTCGCTGGAAGAAACCGCCAGCTCGATGGAAGAATTGACCGACACAGTCAGAAAGAATGCCGACAATGCCGGTCTGGCCAATGACTTGGTCACCTCGGCCAGCAGTGTCGCGCAAAAAGGTGGGCAAGTAGTCGGGCAAGTGGTGTTGACGATGGCATCGATCAAGGCCAGCTCACGCAAAATCGTCGACATTATCAGTGTCATCGATGGCATCGCTTTCCAAACCAATATCCTCGCCCTCAATGCCGCGGTCGAAGCCGCGCGGGCCGGCGAACAAGGCCGCGGCTTTGCCGTCGTCGCCTCGGAAGTCAGAAACCTGGCGCACCGCAGCTCCAGCGCCGCCAAAGAAATCAAACAATTGATCGATGATTCGGTCGGCAAAGTCGATCAAGGCAGCTTGCTCGTCGACGATGCCGGTAAAACCATGCAAGACATCGTCAGCAGCGTCGGCCGCGTGGCCGATATCATGCGCGATATGCGTGCGGCCAGTTCAGAACAAAGCAATGGCATAGAACAAATCAACATCGCCATCGCCGACATGGATGAAATGACGCAGCAAAATGCCGCGCTGGTAGAACAAGCCGCGGCCGCGGCCGAGAGCATGAAAGATCAAGCGCTCTCACTGAGCCAAGCGGTGGCTATCTTCAAATTGCCGTCAGAGCAAAATCAAGCGCGCCGTCTCAGCGTCTGAATCGATCATCCCCTTTGAGCGCACTGTTTGCGCTCAACTTGATCTAGATCAGCACCCGTTTCACACATGCCAATAAGATATCAAATACTTGGGGCGCACGGAGTCACTGTGCGGCCCCAAGGAATTTCCCTCATTTGATCAGGAGTCGGTATGCAAGTTGACAATCATTCATTAGCCCTTGATTTCCCAGAATTCAAAGACCAAATCCATACACTCAAAACCGGCAATGCCCATTTCGCCAAATTATTTGACGAATATGATGAGACCGATAAGGCTATCCATCGTGCCGAAACCGGTGTCGAGCATCTGGCCGATGCCGCCCTCGAAGCACTGAAGAAAGTCCGTATCAGTTTGAAAGATCAGTTGTACGCTTTACTACAAGCCGCCGACACCGGCGCCTGATCGCCCTCACGTCTACTGCACGACCGCCGATGCCCGGCGGTATGCGCGCACCTGCGTACAAAAATTCGCCCGACTCGGTACGCCTACCTAATAACAAAAATACCCATGACGCCCCAACACCTCAAGATCAGCACCCGGCTTGGCCTTTGCTTTGCCATGATTCTCTGTTTATCGTTTATTGCTACCGGTTTCGCCCAATGGAAACTGCGCGCCAGTACCAATGACACCCGCATCATGATGCAGCAACCGCTGGCGAAAGAACGCTTGATCGCCGACTGGTATCGCTATATTCAAGTAGCAGTGCGGCGCACCACCGCCATTGCCAAGAGCAGTGACGCAAGGCTGGCCGCTTTTTTTGCTGAGGATGCTGCCGCTACCGCCAATGGTGCCACGGCCATGCAAAATCAAGTCGAAGCCTTGCTCAGCGATGCAGACGAAAAAAAACTGTTTGAAGAAATTCGCGCACAACGCAGCGCTTACATCGCGGTACGCGAACAAATCGTCAGTGAAAAAGCGGCTGGAAATGCGCAGCAGGCCGACGGCTTGATCGCCACAGCTTTTCTACCGGCGGCCAACAATTATCAAAATCTGCTGAAAAACTTACTCGATCTGCAGCGCGCACACATGAATGACTTGGCACAGCAAATTGAAAAAAATTATCAGAGCACCCAGCTCATGCTGTTCATCCTCAGCTTCAGCGCCTTGCTGTGCGGTGCGCTGGCAAGCTGGCTGCTGGCTCGCAGCATGCTCCAAGAACTAGGCGGCGAACCCTCGTATGCGGCAGCGATCGCAACACGCATTGCCGATGGCGACCTCAGCGTCGAAGTCAAATTACGCCACGGCGACCACAGCAGCTTGCTGGCGACAATGAAACATATGCGCGACAATCTTTCCCATCTGGTCAGTCAAGTACGGTCCGGCACCGACACCATTGCCAGCGCCTCCGATCAAATTGCCGCCGGCAATCTCGATCTGTCAGCCCGCACCGAAGCCCAAGCCAGCGCGCTCGAACAAACGGCGGCATCGATGGAGCAACTCAACGCCACCGTCAAACAGAATTCCGACAATGCGCAACAAGCCAATCGCTTGGCGGCCTCGGCATCGGATGTCGCCGCCAAAGGCGGAACGGTGGTGCACGAAGTAGTACAAACCATGCATGAAATAAACGCGTCCGCACATAAAATTACCGAGATCATCGGCGTCATCGACAGCATCGCGTTTCAAACCAATATTCTGGCCCTGAATGCCGCCGTCGAGGCTGCCAGAGCAGGCGACCAAGGACGCGGCTTCGCCGTCGTTGCCAGCGAAGTACGCAATTTGGCGCAACGCAGTGCCGCCGCCGCCAAAGAAATCAGCCGCCTCATCGGCGACTCAGTCACCCAAGTGCAGGCCGGCAGCAAACTGGTCGCGCAAGCCGGCAGCACCATGAGTGAGATCGTCGACAGCATCGCGCAAGTCAGTACCATCATGCATGACATTACCCATGCCAGCCGCGAACAAAGCCTGGGCATTGCCCAAGTCAATCAAGCGATCACCGAAATGGATGACACCACGCAGCAGAATTCGGCGCTGGTAGAAGAAGCCGCTACCGCTTCGGTATCCTTGCAAGACCAAGCGCAGGGATTAGCGCAATTGGTCAGCCTGTTTCGGCTCGAAGGCAAAGGCACTATCCATCATGCCCATGACTTGTTGCTGCTCAATCAGCTGTAATCGAAGCAATTTTCTCACCACCACCGCGCTCAGTTGTTTGCCCTCTGCTACTGAGCGTATATTCCTGTTCTCCCCTTGATCGTACAGACTTTTATCTGTCGCCCTCACATCAAAGGCACGGACATGGGAATTATGCGCACTCAATCCGTTTAGCCGGCCGAAACACCGCCGCATCGGCATAAAATGCCGCATCCTGCTGTGCCACCCAGCCGGGAATGCCGGCCACTGGCAGCGGCATATACGCGGCGGTAGTCAGGGCATGCTGCGCCAACTGTGCTGCCACGGCGCTATCGATGATGCCGAGGCGAACATCGGGCGCTTGTTGAAAATACCCGGCATCGACCCGCAGCACCCAACTGTGGGCGCAAATCGCCTTATAAGGTGTCACCAGCTTTTCCATCAAAGCATGACCGAAACTCCACAGCTCGGCAGCTTGACCGAATACCTCGGCTTGCGCCATGAACGCTTCTTGCCAACGATGCGCGCGTAAAGCAGCCAGCAAAGCATCGCCAAGCGCGCCATCGGCGAGCACCAGCACGGCGGCATTTTCATCAAAAATAGTGGCGGCATCACGCGCCGCGCCGCGCGATTTACCTATCCCTAAGGCGGCAATCTGCGCCGCTTGCAAGGCATTGAGCTGGCGTTTGATGAGTGGAAAAGTCAGCCATACCAAGGCATTGAAAAAATCATGCAGATTCTCGCGCGTCGGCACGCCACCGGTGGCGCTGATATGCGCTTCATAAGCGACGCCTTCGGGTAAATCTTGCTGGGCGATAAAATGCAGCGGCAATCCTACATGATTCTGCAATTGCATAGTCTGCGCCAAGCGATTGAGCTCGCTGCGCCAATCGGCCGCCGCCAATACTTGTTGCGCGACCGGGCGCACGGTGTCAAACCACGGTGCGGCCCAATCGATACCATCAAAAAAACGCGCCGACATCGCGCTTATGCCGCCTGCATTTTCCAGTGTATCGTCTCGCCGCTGTTGAGCGGCACGATGCTCGTGTCAGCAAACGGCAATTCATCGGGCATCACCCAATCGATACGCTGCAAGCTCAGCGTATCTGTATTGCGCGGTAACTGATAAAAATCAGGCCCATGAAAACTGGCGAAGCCTTCCAAACGTTCGAGCGCACCAGCTTGTTCAAACGCTTGCGCATACAATTCCATCGCATGCAACGCGGTATAACAACCGGCGCAACCGCAGGCATGTTCTTTCAAACCCTTGGGGTGCGGGGCGGAATCGGTGCCGAGGAAGAAACGCGGATTCCCGGAAGTAGCGGCTTTCAGCAGCGCCAGCCGGTGACTTTCGCGCTTCAACACGGGCAAGCAGTAGTAATGCGGACGGATGCCGCCTTTAAAAATTTCATTGCGGTTGTACAGCAGATGATGTGGCGTAATCGTCGCCGCCACCGGACCGCTCGCTTCACTGACGTAAGCCGCGGCTTCGCTGGTGGTGATATGCTCGAACACCACTTTCAATTCCGGCATATCACGACGCAGCGGCTGCATCACACGCTCGATGAAGACCGCTTCGCGGTCGAATAAATCGATGTCGGGATCGGTCACTTCACCATGTACCAGAAACGGCATACCGAGTTCTTGCATCACTTCGAGCGTGCGATAGCACTGTGTGAGATCGGTCACGCCGGCAGCAGAATTCGTGGTGGCACCGGCTGGATACAGTTTCACGGCGTGGACAAAACCACTGTCCTTGGCACGGCGAATTTCATCGGCCGGCGTATCATTGGTCAGGTACAGCGCCATCAAAGGTTCAAACTGCATGCCTGCTGGCAGTGCTGCCAAGATCCGCTCGCGATAGGCTGCGGCCTGCGCCGTCGTAGTGACCGGCGGCTTCAAGTTCGGCATGACGATCGCCCGCGCAAACTGCGCCGCCGTATGCGGCAGTACGCTGGCCAAGGCCGCGCCATCGCGCAAATGCAAATGCCAGTCATCGGGGCGGGTGAGGGTCAGTGTGAGTGGAGCGGCAGTAGTCATGGCTAGCTTTCGGTTCAAATACGAGTGGTACGATATTTTACCCGTATCGTGGCGAGCGCTCAAAAAAAATACTCCCGGGCGCGCGGCACGGGAGTATTTTTTTCTACACCACTTAATTCGTAATGATTTTCGCTAAGAAGTCACGAGCCCGTTCGGAGCGCGCATTGGTGAAAAATTCTTCTTTTGCACAATCCTCAACGATCAAACCTTTATCCATGAAAACGATACGGTTGGCGACTTTTTTAGCAAAGCCCATTTCATGCGTAACCACCATCATGGTCATGCCTTCCTGCGCCAAGCCGACCATCACATCGAGCACTTCATTGATCATTTCCGGATCGAGCGCCGAAGTCGGCTCATCGAACAACATCGCGATCGGATCCATAGACAGGGCACGCGCGATGGCCACACGTTGCTGCTGACCACCCGACAATTGACCCGGGAATTTATCTTTTTGCGCCAGCAGACCGACGCGATCAAGGTATTTCAAACCACGTTCAGTCGCTTCATCTTCCGAACGACCGAGCACTTTGACCTGACCCAGCGTCAAATTCTGCCGTATCGTCAAATGCGGGAACAATTCAAAGTTCTGAAATACCATGCCTATGCGCGCGCGCAGCTTGGATAGATTGGTCTTAGGATCGCCGACCGAAATACCTTCAACCGTGATCTCACCCTTTTGAAACGGCTCCAAACCATTGACCGTTTTGATCAGGGTCGACTTGCCGGAACCGGAAGGGCCACACACCACCACCACTTCGCCTTTGGCGACCTCGGTAGTGCAATCGGTCAGAACTTGAAACTGACCATACCATTTGCTGACATTATTTAATTTGATCATGTGTATCTCCAATATCTAGCGAATGATCGCTACCTTTTGCTGTAATTTTTTCACCAGGCTCGACAAGCCGAAACACATGATGAAATACACCACGGCCACAAACGAATACATCTCCACCAAACGGCCATCGCGTTGTGCCACTTTCGAGGCGGCGCCGACGAAGTCGGTAATCGATAACACATACACCAGCGAGACGTCTTGGAACAGCACGATGGTTTGGGTGAATAAAATCGGAATCATATTCCGGAACGCCTGAGGCAAAACAATATGCCCCATGGTTTGCCAGTAATTCATGCCCATCGCATAACCAGCCCAAATTTGTCCACGCGGAATCGACTGTATCCCGGAGCGCATAATTTCGCAGTAATACGCAGCTTCAAACATGACGAAAGTAATCAGGCAAGAAGAGAAGGCACCCACCTGCATCGGTTCATTCGAACCGGTGACCCAAGCACCAAGATACGGCACCAGAAAGTAGAACCAAAAAATCACCAACACCAGCGGAACGGAACGCATGATATTGACATAGGTGGTCGCAAAACCGGCCACCAGTTTATTGCTGGACAAACGCATCATCGCCAGAAACGTCCCGAGTACCGTACCACCGAGCATCGCCATCAAAGTCAGCTTGAGCGTAAACGTCATGCCGGTGGCAAACAAATAGACCCAGGAACGCTGGATCACATCAAAGTCAAAATTGGCAAACATGCTTATTGTCCTCCCGATTTGGCAGAACCAGAGGTAATGAAGCCAGGTACCGCCAGGAATTTTTCCAACAGATTCGCTGCGACAATGGCGATCACCGAAACGGCCAGATAGATCAAGGTCGCCGCAGTAAAGGCTTCAAAGACTTGAAATGAAAACTCTTGCATCGAGCGTGCGCTGGCCGTCAATTCCATCAAACCGATGGTCAAGGCGACCGAACTGTTTTTAATGATGGCCGCGACTTCATTCGTGAGCGAAGGAATGATGATGCGAAATGCCATAGGCAGCAACACATAGCGGTACGTCTGCGGCAAGCTCAAGCCGAGCGCCGTGCCAGCCATACGTTGGCCGCGTGGCAGGGCATTGATGCCGGTCGATACCTGCACCGCGACGCGAGCCGAGGTAAAAAAGCCCAGACTCAATACCGCCGTGATGAATGGGGCATTCGGCATGGACTTGAGCCAGTTGCCTATCTCAGTAGGCATCAGTTCAGGCATGACGAAATACCACAGGAACATTTGCACCAGCAAGGGTATATTGCGGAACAATTCCACATACGCATTGCCGATTCGTGCCGCCCATTTGTTGGGGCCCGTACGGATGGTACCGACGATGGAACCCAAGACCAAGGCGATGATCCAAGCCAAGGCGGCTGTTGCCAAGGTCCACAGCAAACCTGAAATCAGCGAATCAAAATAGCTGCCGCCGCCATCTGGCGCCGCCTCCCAAAATATGTTCCAGTTCCAATTGTAATTCATGTCTCTCCTCCCTTGATTGCCAGCATCATCACTCGCTCAGGCCAAACAAACTTACTGCCGTCAGCGCATACCATGCGCACGGCAGATTCAGATTGATGACATTTGCTTGCACCAAACAAAACGGGGAGCGAGCAAGGCCCCCCGTTGTGATGATCATTAACCGAAAACGGCTTTATTTTTTCTTTTTCAATACCGCTTGCTGTGCTTCAGGTACGGCAGCATACGCTGCTGGTTCACCGGAATCAGTTGGCTTGGCGACTACGGCCTTGAAATTATCAGACATTGGCCAGTTCATGGAAATGCCTTTAGGCGGAATCGGTTGCAAGAACCATTTCGCATAGATGCGGTTGATGTCGCCCGAAGTCAACACATTGCTGATCGCTGTATCGACAGCTTTCTTGAAAGCAGGATCATCTTTGCGCAGCATGATGCCGTATGGTTCAACCGACAAAGCTTCTTTGCTGATTTCGTAATCGCTTGGCGCCTTGGAATTGGCAGCCAAGGAAGCGAGCAAAATATCATCCATCACGAAAGCGACGGCACGACCGGTTTCTACCATCAGAAAGGCTTCCGCATGGTCTTTGGCTGGCAAAATAGTGATGCCCAAGTTTTGATCGGCATTCAACTGCGTTAATTGTTTCAGATTTGCGGTACCGGAAGTCGATACGACAGACTTGCCCTTCAAATCAGCCAAGGTCTTGATGTGCGCAGCTTTTTTCGACAAAATCCGGTTGGCTGTGACAAACGTGGTTGGAGCAAAAGCAACTTGCTTTTGGCGTTCAACGTTATTAGTCGTCGAACCGCATTCCAGATCGATGGTGCCATTGGCCATCAAAGGGATACGGGTGGCGGAAGTGACAGGGTTGAGCTTGACATTGAGTGAGCTCAAACCCAGTTGTTTTTGTACCGAAGTGACGATTTTCATGCACAAATCGATCGAATAACCTTCATACGATTGTTTGTCATCCAAATACGAAAAGGGAATCGAGGAATCGCGTACGCCCAGCGTAATGATGCCAGTTTCTTTAATTTTCTTCAGTGTGCCTGTTTCTTGGGCAGAAGCGGTGCCGACCAACAAGCCCGCAGCCGCCATCAATGCCAAAACTTTTAACATTTTCATACTGTCTCCTCAAAGTAAAATCAGAATAGTTGATAACAATCAGTTTATCAAAGCACGCCAGTCACAAGCTTCTTTTTTTACCTGTTTTGATAAGTATTATCACGTACCAAAACAGCAAAGCCTAGACATCTTAATAATTTTACTGTGCTTGGAAAAGAAAATCGAGCGCCAAAAAGCCTCAAAATTACGCATCAGTCGGCAACTTTATCCGAAGGAAAGCGAATATTATCTCTCAGCAAAAAACCCATCGGCATCGCCAAATTAACGCCATTTGGCGGAATCGCTTTTTTAAACCATTTATCATACAGACGCGTGAGCTCGCCGTCATTCATCATGCGCGCCATTTCGCGATCGAGCAAATCCTTGAACGCCGCATCCTCTTTATGCACGACGATGCCATACGGTTCGGTCGACAGCGCATCGCCGACGATGACAAATTTGTCGGGATGACTGCTGTTGGCACGAAAACCATATAGCAACACATCATCCATGGTAAACGCATCGGCCGAAAACTTCTCTACCATGCCAAACGATTCGGCATGATCATTGCCTTCCAATAAGCGCAGGTTCAAGCCGCGCGCCTTATCTCTGTCATTGAGCAACTTGACCGTGGTAGTGCCCTTGGTCGTCACGACTTTCTTATCTTTGAGATCGGTCCAGTTCTTGATGCCGGCATCACTGCGCACGATCATGCGCGTCGCGGCGAAAAAATGGGGGATGATGAAACTGACTTGCTTACGCCGTTCTGCGTTATTCGTCGTCGAGCCGCACTCCATATCGGCATGGCCTTCGGCAATCATGGCAATCCGGGTACTCGGTGTGACCGAAACGTAATTGACTTTCAAGCCCGGCGACTTCAATTCCTTTTTAATTGCGTCGACAAATTTCAGGCAGACATCGATCGAGTAACCCATCGGTACTTTACCCGTCGTCAAATACGAAAACGGTACCGACGATTCGCGATACGCAATCGTCACGGTTTGCGTCTCTTTGATGTGCGCGAGCGTGTCGGCCGCAGCAGTAAGCGGCAAAGCGGCCACCAACAAGTACAGCAAACCTGCCGCCCAGCATTTGTCCAGCATTCTCATACCACCTCCGTTTATCATGTCAACGATGGTAATGAAAAAATCCTTCTATACTCAAGAACTTTATTGCCACAAAGCATATTCAACGCACTTTTTTTAGCACTTGTTACAAATTAGTGTGGAAATAATGTTTATTCATCTAGCAAAAAAAACATATTTTCCTGTTTGTGCATACATTTTGCGCCAGTTATCCAGCCCGCTCAGCAAGCCGCCTCAATCGTCCTGAGCGCGGCCGAAACCAGGCTGGGCCTCGCAAAAAAACCGGATTAAGGATACAGACCGCGCACTTCACGCGCTTGCAACACGCGTGAGCAACCGATAATGAAAGCTGCCGTTCGCAAAGACACTTGCTTCTCTTCCGTCACTTGCCAAACTGCATTGAACGCTTCTGTCATGATGCGAGTGAGACGTTGATTGATCTCATCTTCAGTCCAGAAATAGCTGGAGAAATCCTGTACCCATTCGAAGTACGATACCGTCACACCACCGGCATTGGCGATCACATCGGGTACCACTAATACACCCTTGTCGCGCAAAATATCATCGGCTTGCGGGGTAGTCGGGCCGTTGGCACCTTCCAAAATAATCTTGGCACGTATCTGATTGGCATTGTCTGCCGTGATTTGCTGTTCAAGTGCGGCGGGAATCATGATGTCGCAATTGACGGCCCAGAATTCCTGATCCGGCAGCACCGCTTCGATGGCAGCGAAACCAGCCACACTGCCATGCGTAGCGACATGCTCGAGCAAGGCCGCTACATTCAAACCGTTGGAATGAAAAATCGTCCCGCCATGATCCTGCACCGCCACTACTTTGGCACCCGCTTCGGCAAACAAGCGTGCCGCAATCCCGCCGACATTGCCGAAACCTTGCACAGCAATTTTCGCACCGGTGATGGCCATACCACGCTTAGCCGCCGCTTCACAACCAACCACAAATACGCCGCGCCCGGTAGCTTCGCGCCGCCCCAAACTACCACCCAAAGAAATCGGCTTGCCGGTCACCACGCCGGTAGCGTTGCGCCCCTCATTCATCGAATACGTATCCATCATCCACGCCATGGTTTGCTCATTGGTGTTGACGTCGGGTGCAGGAATATCTTTGTCCGGGCCGATAATGATACCGATTTCGGAAGTATACCGGCGCGTCATGCGCATCAATTCGCCGCGTGACAAGGTCTTCGGATCCACGCGGATACCGCCTTTAGCACCACCGTATGGCACATTGACAGCCGAGTTTTTAATCGTCATCCAGGCCGACAAGGCCATCACTTCTGAGAGTGTCACATCTTGATGAAAGCGCACGCCACCCTTACCCGGACCGCGCGAAGTATTGTGCTGTACACGGTAGCCTTCGAAGTGGGCAATACTGCCATCATCACGCTCGATAGGCACATCGACGATCAAAATACGTTTCGGACGTTTGAGAGTTTCGACCCAGCGCGACAGCGAACCGAGATACGGCGTGACGCGGTCGATTTGCTCAAGATACACCGACCAAGGGCCGGTTTCGCTCGGGGTGAGGTAGGAGGGAATCTGATGCGGTGTGCTCATGTTGAATAGGCCTTCTGATAGGGGAAGTTCAAGAATGGTTTTTTCGGTCTAGCCGGATAGTTCCGGCACACCGAAAAGCCCACGCAGTGTAGTCTTCCGCTTCAAAAATCAGCCAATGCTTTGTTTGCATGAATCTATGCAATGAACGCATAGTTTCCGTTTCACACCATAAAAAGCAAAATAAAGTACCGCTATCAATCGCTATTTTCGATTTTTCTTCTGTACTTTTTTATCATCTCTTGACTGAACTTGCTCAAGATATTCCCACAAACGTGATACCACCGCCTTGCCCGGACGTTGCAAGGAGGGGCGTTCGCGGTACAAACGAATTTCCATCTCCAACTCCCAAGCACCACTCTCTTCATCGGCACGCGCCAACAGTTTTTGGCGTACTTCGCGAGTGACCGCCGAGGCCGGTAAAAATGCCACGCCGCGGCCTTCCAGCGCCATCATTTTCAAACCTTCCGCCATATCGGTTTCATAGCATTTTTCCAAATGCAAAGGAATTCGACCATCATTAAGCACCAAATCGACCATGCGCCCGAGGTAGGCATTATTCGCATAGGCCAAAAATGGCAAAGGTGCCTCGGCCGTTCCGGGCAAAACAAAATCGGGCTGTCCTTGCTTATTGCAACGGGTATAGGCGCGCAGCGCTTCGCGGCCCATGCTGATCATGTCGTACTGACTGGCATCGAGTAACAAGGGTTGGCGCGGATGGTGATAGCACAGCAACAAATCACAGCCGCCTTCAACCAGCGTCATGACGGCATCATGTACATTCAGCGCCAGCAGGCGGCTATGAATTTCGCCGAAGGCACTTTCCAGGCCGGTCAGCCAGCGTGGTACATAGGTCAGTGACAGCGTATGCGGCACGGCAAAATCGACCGTAGTCTGTGGGCTGGTGCGTTTACCGCGTAACAGCGCCCGCGCATTATTAATCTGCCCCAACATCGCCAGCGCCTGCTCGTAAAACACTTCACCGGCATGTGTCAAACGTGTCGGGTAGGAAGTCCTGTCGATCAAATCGCTGCCCAACCACGCTTCCAGCGATTGAATACGGCGCGAAAATGCCGGCTGCGTCACATGACGCAACTCCGCCGAACGGCTGAAACTATTGGTTTCAGCCAGCGAGACAAAATCTTCCAGCCACTTGGTTTCCATTTATATTTCCGCCAATGCGGCGACAGCGACTTCGCTCGCACCACTTTGTTGGCGCTCCCACATACGTGCATACGCGCCTTGCTGAGCCAGTAACAGCGCATGGGTGCCGCGCTCGATGATACGGCCTTGATCCATGACCAAAATCTGCTGTGCATCGACGATGGTCGAGAGCCGATGGGCAATCACCAAACTGGTGTGGCTGCGTGAAATCTCTTTTAATTGCGCCTGTATCATTTGCTCAGATTGCGAATCGAGCGCCGAGGTCGCTTCATCAAAAATCAAAATCGGCGGATTTTTCAGCAGCGTCCTGGCGATCGCCACCCTTTGTTTTTCACCGCCCGATAATTTCAAGCCGCGCTCACCCACCATAGCCTGGTAACCATCCGGCAGCGACTCGATGAAATCATGGATATACGCGGCCTTGGCCACGGCGATAATTTCTGCCTTGCTTGCACCCGGTTTGCCATAACCGATGTTGTATTCAATCGTATCGTTGAACAGAACTGTATCTTGCGGCACGATACCGATGGCAGCACGGACCGAGGCCTGGGTCAGCGCGCGCACATCTTGGCCAGCGATCGCAATCACGCCACTCTCGATATCATAAAAACGGAACAACAAACGCGACAGCGTCGACTTCCCGGAACCACTGTGGCCAACCACCGCCGTCGTCGTACCGGCGGCTATCGTGAAATTGATATCGAATAAAATCTGACGATTACTCTCATAACTGAAATTGACGTGTTCGAAACTGATCGAAGCATCGTGCTTGATACGCAGCGGCAGCGCTGTTTCACTGTCGGCAATATCCTGATTCTGCTCCAACAGAGAAAACAGTTTCTCCATATCGGCCATGCTCTGTTTGATCTCGCGGTACAACACACCGAGAAAATTCAGCGGCACATACAATTGCAGCATGAAAGAATTGACCAACACCAGATCACCCAGACTCATACTGCCATCGATCACACCGGCGGTAGCGCGCCACAATATCAACGTGACGGCCGTGGCGATGATCAGCGACTGCCCGGTATTGAGTAAAGACAGACTGGTCTGCGATTTAACGGCAGCCGCCTCAAAATTCTGCAAGCCTTGGTCATAGCGTTGCGCTTCGTATTCCTCATTGCCAAAATACTTTACCGTTTCATAATTGAGTAAGGAATCGATCGCTTTGGTATGCGCCTTGGAATCGAGCTCATTCATGGTGCGGCGAAAATGCGTGCGCCATTCGGTAACCGTAATCGTGAAAGCGATATACAAAAACAGCGCGCAAAAAGTAATGATGCCAAACCATTTATCATAATGCGTGCTCAAATAAATCAGCACCATGGTAATTTCCAACAAAGTCGGCACAATGCTGAACAAGGCATACGACACCAGCGACGACACCGCGCGCGTGCCGCGTTCAATGTCCCGCGTGACGCCACCGGTTTGACGATTGAGATGAAAGCGCAGCGACAGCGCATGCAAATGACGGAACACTTGTAAGGCAATCGTGCGTACCGCCCGCTGCGTCACCTTGGCGAAGACAAATTCGCGCAATTCCGTAAACATCGTCGTCGACAAGCGCAGCGCACCATAGGCCAACAACAGACCGACCGGCAGGACCAACTGCGCCGCCGGATGGCTGGGCGAAATCGTCATGTTGTCGACTAATTTTTTCAGCAATAAAGGCACGCTGACATTGGCCAGCTTGGCCGCGACCAAAAATGACAAAGCCAATAACACCCGCCATTTGTAGGCCCACAGATAAGGCAACAGGGTTTTGATGGTTGACCAGTCGCCGCGTGGCTGGTCGGCAGCGGGCAGGCTGCGGTTGCCGGTGTTTTCTCTGCGACGCATCGTAGGAGTCTTTTCTTGAAGTGGTTTATCATGAGGTACCGAATGGCGTGCCAATGAAACTGCATCATGCGCCACGCCGAACCAGATTGTAACGTTTTAAGGAAGCTCGCGATGTCTGATCTCATGCAAACTACTCTGCCGCCCCACATGCCTACCCTGCGGGTCATGCCTATGCCAGCCGATGCCAATATCCATGGCGACGTGTTCGGCGGCTGGATCATGTCCCAAGTCGACATCGCCGGAGCGATTCCGGCCGCCCGGCGCGCCAACGGCCGCGTCGCCACCATCGCGGTCAACTCTTTCCTGTTCAAACAACCGGTGTTTGTCGGCGACCTGCTGTCGTTCTATGCCGAAGTCGTCAAGGTCGGCAATACCTCGATCACCATTTCGGTCGAAGTGTATGCCGAACGTAACCGTCTGCAAGCCAGCACCGTCAAAGTCACCGAAGCCACTCTGACCTACGTCGCTACCGATGAAGAGCGCAAACCGCGCCAGATCCCACCGCTGAGCGCACTGGCGACGGTACGCTGAGATGGCGACGCGTCGGCGGTTCCTGCACCGTTCACTGAAACTGGCCGCCCTCGCTGCGCTGGCACGCGCGTTTCCCGGTCAGGCGGCCGAACGCTACAGCGGCGGTTATCCGTTTGCGCTCGGCGTAGCCTCGGGCTCACCACGCCCGGACAGCGTGGTGCTGTGGACCCGCCTGATCGCCGCGCCGCTGGCCGAACCAGTCTATGGCGATACCGTCTACAAAGTCCGCTGGGAAGTCGCGGATGAGCATACCTTCGCCAGCATCGTCGCACGCGGCGAGGCGTTTGCCCTGCCGGAGTTGGCGCACAGTGTGCACGTCGATGTCACCGGCTTACGCCCAGATCGCTGGTACTGGTATCGCTTTCTGCTCGGCGACGCCGTCAGCCCACCGGCACGCACCCGTACTGCACCGGCTGCCGACGCCGCCGTGGCTTTGTTACGCGTTGCGGTGGCCTCTTGTCAGCATTGGGAATACGGCGCCTATGCGGCACATCGCCACATCGCCGCTGCCGCACCCGATTTGGTCGCCTTCCTCGGGGACTACATCTACGAGTGGGGTCCCTACGACCTGCGCCACCCGAACAGCCCACGCCGACGCGACATCGAAAGCAGCAGCTTGGCCGGCTACCGCGCCCGCTATGCGCAATACAAAAGCGACCTGCAACTGCAAGCGGCGCACCACAGCGCACCATGGATTGTCACCTGGGATGATCACGAAGTGAGTAATGACTACGGTAATGACCGCGATGAACGGCTCGATCCTAACTTCATGCCACGGCGCGCCGCCGCCTATCAGGCCTTCTACGAACATATGCCGGTACGCCTGCAGCAAGCGACCGTCACGCCGGCCCAGTTTGCCCATATGCGCTTGTATGATCGCTACGATTGGGGTCGGCTGGCACGCTTGCATGTGCTCGACGACCGCCAATACCGTTCCTACCAAGCCTGTGCCAAACCCGGCCGTGGTGGTTCGAATTTCGTCAGCTACGGCGAATGCAATGAGCTGCGCGATCCCACTCGCACCCTGCTCGGCTACGAACAAGAACAATGGCTGGCGCGTGGTTTGGCAAAGTCGCCCGGTAAATGGAATATCCTCGCGCAGCAAACCCTGATGGCACAATGTAACTTAAGCCCGCTTGGCGCTAATGCCGAAGCACGCTTTTGGACTGATGGCTGGGACGGCTATCCAGCCGGACGCACTCGCTTGCTCGATGACTTACAGCGCTACCAAGTGAATAATCCGGTCGTCCTTTCCGGCGACGTGCATACGTTTTATGCCGCCCATCTGAAACGAGACTTCAACGCCCGCGCCAGCGCAAGCAATCCCCGCATCGCCACTGAATTTTGCGGCACCTCGATCACCTCGAATTCGCGTCCGCAAGAAATTACTGATCAGATCGTGCTAGCCAACCCCCATCTGAAATATGGTCGCAGCGACAAACGTGGTTACATGCTGTTGGAAATTACCGAGAAAAAAATGCTCAGCCATTTCCTCGCACTCGATGACGTCGCCAATCCGGAATCCGGCATCGCTACGCTCAAGAGTTTCACCGTCGAAGATGGCCGCCCCGGCTTGGCGTGAACGGCAGCACTGACGAAAAACAAAAAAGGAAGGCCGCAGCCTTCCTTTTTTTTCCACTCAGCCGGCGCTTAAGCTGATTTTTTTCGTCGCGCAATTCACGCCGCAAAATCTTACCGACATTCGTCTTCGGCAATTCCAGACGGAATTCAATGTACTTCGGTTTTTTGTAAGCGGTGAATTGCTCTTTGCAATAGTCCATCAACTGATCCACCGTCAAAGTCGGATCCCGGCGCACCACGAACAATTTGACCGCCTCGCCCGAATTGGCATCCGGTACGCCGATGCAAGCACACTCAAGCACGCCCGGATGCATGGCGACCACGCCCTCGATTTCATTCGGATAGACATTAAAGCCGGAAACCAAAATCATATCTTTCTTACGATCGACGATCGTGGTGTAACCGCGAAAATCCATAATACCGATGTCACCAGTCTTGAAAAAACCATCAGCCGTCATGGCTTGGGCGGTCTCTTCCGGACGGTTCCAATAACCGGCCATCACTTGCGGGCCACGAATCGCAATTTCACCGGCATGCCCAAGTGGTACCGAATTACCGTCATCATCCAAAATCATGATATCGGTCGATGGGACCGGCATGCCTATGGTGCCGGAAAATTCTTTGGTATTCGCCGGGTTAGCCGTAGCCACCGGTGAGGTTTCCGACAAACCGTAACCTTCAGCAATCGCGCAACCAGTGACCTTGAGCCATCTGTCGGCCACCGCTTTTTGCACTGCCATACCGCCGCCACTGCAAATTTCATAACCAGAAAAATCGAGCTTGGCGAATTCGGGATTATTGAGCAAGCCGTTATACAGCGTATTCACGGCGGGGAAAATATTAACCCTATAGTTTTGCAATTCTTTGATAAACCCAGGGATATCGCGCGGATTAGGAATGAGCAAATTCATCGCACCGATGCGCGTGCCGAGCAAACTGCATACCGTCAAGGCGAAGATATGATAAAGCGGCAAGGCGCAGACGATCACCTTGGCTTCATCTTCATGACCAGACATAGCTGGTGAGAGCCATGCATCATTTTGCAAAACATTGGCCACCACGTTGCGGTGCGTGAGCGTCGCACCTTTCGAGACACCGGTGGTACCGCCGGTGTACTGTAAAAACGCCACATCATCATGCTTGATAATGACTGGTTTCAACTTCATGCCCGCAGCTTGCGACAACACTTGCTTGAAACGCAGTGCTCCTGGCAGCGAAAATGCCGGCACCATTTTTTTTACATTGCGCACAACGAAATTGACCAGCATGCCTTTGAGGCCGCCTAACATATCGCCCATGCTCGCCACCACGATATGCTTGATCGCGGTTTTTGCCAACACATGCTCGAGCGTGATGGCGAAATTTTCCAAAATAAAAATCGCCTCCGCGCCAGAATCTTTCAATTGATGTTCAAGTTCCCGTGGCGTATACAGCGGATTCACATTCACCACGGCATAACCGGCGCGCAGTACCGCCGCCATCACCACCGGATATTGCAAGACATTCGGCATCATGATCGCCACCCGCGCACCCTGCGACAAGCCGCGGCTCTGCAGCCAAGCACCGACTTGTTGCGACAAGCGGTCGAGTTCAGCATACGTCAGAACTGCCCCCATGCAGGCATAAGCATTACGCGGAGCAAATTTTTTGAATGCTTCGTCGAGCATCTGTACCAGCGATTCATAGCGGGTCACATCGATTTCTGCAGGAATCCCTTCGGGATAGGATTTAAGCCAAAACTTGTCCATATACGTCCTCGTCTCTGATTGTTATGTCGTCGTAAATTTTTTTCGCCTCGATATTGTTGCTCACAAGCGAATAAAAAGCATGATCGTTCTTTTTAATCTGTGTACTGCGCCGTCATTGATGCTAGCGACAATGAGGGCACATGGCAAGCGGTTTAGCTGCAAATTGAAACTGTTCTCTAGTAAACGAGCCTCAAGGCAATTCGTTCAGGCGTTCTACTTGCACCAGCACATCATAAAACGTCGGTCCCTTACCCATATCAGTCAAGCCTTGGCTCACCACTTCATTGGCATTTTTATGGTCGCTGGCGAGCTTCTTCCACCATATCGACAAGGCCACCACCAAGCCGGCACGTGCCTTGTCGGTCACCCGCGCACGCGCGACGAAACTGCCACGATCATTGAAAATTCTCAGCATATCGCCATCAGCGATGGCGCGTGCAGTGGCGTCATCGGGATGCATATCGAGATGCGGCTCGCCTTCGGTATCGCGTAAACTCTTGACATTGACGAAGGTCGAATTAAGAAAATTACGCGCCGGCGGCGAAATCATCGCCAAAGGATAATGCTGCGCCAACTGTGGCGCGCTGGCCACCGACTCATGCGGCGCAGTATAGCCGGGCAAAGGGTCAAAACCATCACGCGCCATCGTCGCACTATAAAATTCACACTTACCAGATGGCGTGGTAAACCCACCCTCGGCAAACGGCGCCGCTTTCACGCGTAGTTTTTGCCAACCGGTTTTTTTCAAGGAAGCCCAGTCGAAATGAATCGCGCGTTCATCCTTGTTATTAAAGGCCCGACTGGCCATCTCATCATCGCTCTCAGAAAAACACGGCTCGGTATAACCCATCGCCTGCGCTAGCAAGCGAAAAATTTCACTGTTAGGCTTGGCTTCACCGAGCGGCGCAATCGCCGCATTGTTCGCCATCATATACAAGTGACCATAAGTGCTGTGAATATCGGTGTGTTCAAGCTGCGTGGTGGCCGGCAGCAGCAGATCGGCATAGTCGGCAGTATCGGTTTGGAAATGTTCAAGCACTACCGTAAATAAGTCTTCACGCGCAAAACCTTGCATCACCTTGCCCGATTCCGGCGCGATCGCTACCGGATTGGAGTTATACACAAACAAGGCTTCAATTTGCGGGCCAAACTCGGCCGAACTCGGGCGCAGCAAATCGTCTCCGATGGTACTCATGTTAATGGTCCGACGCGGCAACTCAGCCGGAAACAAATCGGGACGCTGCAAATACGCGGTATTACGCGGAAAACTATCGGACAGCGATAATTGCACGCCGCCGGCAGCGTGCCGCCAAGCCCCGGTCAAGGCTGGCAGACAAGCGATATTCCGTACCGCCATGCCACCACCATGCACGCGTTGTATGCCGTAATTCATACGTATCAGACTAGGCTCACCGCGCTGACCAGCCTGACCATAGGCGCGTGCCAAACCAATCACTTCTGCTGCAGTAATACCGCACACCGCCGCCACACGTTCGGGATCCCACTCGGCCACACGCTGTTTGAGCTCGGCAAAGCCCAAGGTATGCGCAGCGATATAGGCATGGTCAAGCAAATCTTCGGCACACAGCACATGCATCATGCCCAGCGCCAGCGCCGCATCGGTACCGGGTAAGAGTGCGATATGCTGATGACACTTCTCGGCCGTCAACGAGCGATAGGGATCGATACAAATCAATTGCGCGCCCTCTCGCTTGGCTTCCTGCACCCGCATCCACAAATGCAGATTCGAGGCGATAGGATTGCCACCCCAGATGATGATCAAGCGAGCATTCTGCACCTGTTCGGTATCGGTACCGACGCGCGCGCCCAGGGTGTACTTGTAACCGACACCGCCGGCGGTAGCGCAAATGGTACGATCGAGAAACGACGCGCCGATACGATGAAAAAACCGCTGCGCCATGCCATCACCCTGCAACAAGCCCATGGTTCCAGCATAACTGTAAGGCAGGATCGCCAATGGCCGCTCGGCCGCCAGCGGTGCGAGCCGCGCCGCGATAGTACTCAGCGCCTCTTCCCAACTGATGCGGACAAACTGGCCGGCGCCTTTTTTTCCTACCCGTTTTTGCGGATACAACAGTCGTTCCGGATGGTAGGTACGCTCGGTATAGCGCGACACCTTGGTACACAGCACCCCGGCCGTAGTCGGATGATCGGGATCGCCTTTAACGGCAACGGCCTTGCCATCTTCGACCGTCACCAACAAGGCACAGGTATCGGGGCAATCATGCGGACAAACCCCGCGAACTATGGTTGAACTCATGCTTATTCCTGGTGAAATGACAGAGCCATCGCGACGCACGCCGCTCATGGTAATTGATCGGGTAAAGATCCGAGGCGCAGCCCGGGATTGCGCTGTTCGAGTGCCAGCAGCGCGGCCGAATGATCGGCCTGCGGATAATCGGGCAGCAAGCCGGCATAGATCGCCGCCACCTGCTGGCTCAATGGCAGCGTCAGACCGACGGCAGCGGCGGCACTCAAGATATTCTCCATATCCTTGGCCTGGGTCTTGACCTGGCCACCGGGGATGAAGGCACGCTCGAGCATGCGCTGACCATGCACTTCCAAAATCCGGCTTTCGGCAAAACCGCCGCGTAAAGCTTGGCGTACCGCGACCGGATCAGCCCCGCCTGCTTGTGCCAACAATAAAGCCTCGGCGATGATATTAATTGTGCCACCGACTATGAGCTGGTTACACAACTTCGCCAATTGCCCGGTACCGGCCGCACCAACATGGGTGGCCCGCCCGAGTACGTCAAACAGCGGCGCAACCGCATTAAAATCGGCCACTGAACCACCCGCCATGATCGCCAACGTACCTGCTTGGGCACCGATCACGCCGCCGGAAACCGGCGCATCAATGAAGCCGACCGCGCGCGCGGCGAGCATGGCATGGCATTGCCGTGCTTCATCCGGTCGGGTCGAGCTCATGTCGATGACGATCGCGCCGGCGCGCAGCGCTGGAGCGATCTGCTGCACCACTTCAAGTACCACCGGACCGGCATCGAGCATGGTGATCACCACATCGGCCTGAGCCACCGCCGTAGCAGCGTCGAGCGCCAATTCTGCCCCATACTCTTGGAGTGCAGCCGCTTTGGCCGGACTCCGGTTCCAAACCGATAAGCGATAACCGGCAGCGAGCAAAGTTTGCGCCATCGGCTTACCCATCAAACCGATGCCAAGAAAGGCAATGTGAATTGTGTCGCGAGTTGGTGACATTGGTCAGTAAAAGAAAAAATTAAACAGATGCCATTGTAGAGCAGGATGATCAGCGAGGTCGAATCATGCTACCCTAGTATTTTTTTATTTCAGCAAATTTGCACAATGAAAACGATGAATCGAAAAGCTTTGTTGGCCGCCCTCGGCCTGTTGTTGAGCACGACCAGCGCCTACGCGCTTGACTCGGTTTCCGGCGAATTCGCCAGCGGAAATCGTTCGCAATTCGTGCGCGCCGGCGCACAGTGGAACTGGGATAAAGCCTGGTTCCAATCCAATGGCACCCATCTCGGCGGCTATTGGGATGTCACGCTTACTCAATGGCGCAACAATGCCTATCAAGGCGTCAGCGGTGCCACGCAAAACATCACCGACATCGGTATCACGCCGGTCTTCCGTCTACAAAATGATAATAAAAAGGGCTGGTATGGCGAAGCCGGTATCGGCGCGCATTTATTTTCCCATGTCTACAGCAATAACAACCGTCAATTTTCGACCGCCTTCCAATTCGGCGACCACATCGGTGTCGGCTATGTGCTCAACAGTGGTTGGGATATCGGTCTGAAGATACAACATTTCTCGAATGGCGCAATCAAACACCCGAACCCGGGCGCGAATCTGGCTGTCATCAAAGTCGGACGCAGCTTCTAATCTCCGGCGCCAACAACTTAGTGGATCGTCGCAAGCGACGATGGAAAAGACTCTGGAAGGGGTTTGCATCCCCTCCCATCGCGTCGCTCCTTCGTCGCTCTCCGGCCTGAAGAGACTGTCGCAAAAGGGTAGTGAGTCGGTATCATTACCCTGACTGGTGGCCACGTCATTCCTGCGCGCTTTTGGCAGGAACCCAGCGGCGTTCGTGCTTAACTGAAAATGCCAGAAATTGTGGCATTTTCAGTGTAAAAAACGACGCTGGGTTCCCGCCAAAAGCATGCGGGAATGACGAAGTATGCGGTGTTTCAGGTGTAAAAAACGTCCATCAGGCTTTTGCGACAGCCTCTGACGGCCGGGGTTTCAAACCCTAGTCAGATTTTTGATAAAAAAACCCCCGTCTATATCAACAGACGGGGTTTTTTCATATCAAGAGCCTGACGATAACCTACTTTCACACTGGTTGCAGCACTATCATTGGCGCGTAGTCGTTTCACGGTCCTGTTCGGGATGGGAAGGGGTGGGGCCGACTAGCTATGGTCATCAGGCATAACTTACTGGGTAGCTGGAATGCCATACATGACAAGTCCAGCACCCGAATTCTTTACTTCACTCTGCCGCGCCATATCGGTCGCTGCAGCATTGCATATTATTTTTATTATTTACTCTATTACTTGATACTTCCTACTTTATAAAAGCAAAACCCCCGCTCTCACAAGAGAACGGGGGCATGCAGAATAGAAGCCTGACGATAACCTACTTTCACACTGGTTGCAGCACTATCATTGGCGCGTAGTCGTTTCACGGTCCTGTTCGGGATGGGAAGGGGTGGGGCCGACTAGCTATGGTCATCAGGCATAACTTGTTGATTCATTGTGTACCTCCTTACTCTGAGGCACGCAATCAATCCAATTCAGAAGAAGTAAAGTCTTAATAATCTTGTTATTATTTTTTGGTTATGATTTGTACCGAATCATTCCGGCAAACACTTCATATACTCACTCGTAGCCTATACCTGCTAAGGTTATAGGGACAAGCCTTACGGGCAATTAGTACTGGTTAGCTTAATGCATTACTGCACTTCCACACCCAGCCTATCAACGTCCTGGTCTCGAACGACCCTTTAAAGAGATCTAGTCTCTGGGAAGTCTCATCTTAAGGCGAGTTTCCCGCTTAGATGCTTTCAGCGGTTATCTCTTCCGAACATAGCTACTCGGCAATGCCACTGGCGTGACAACCGATACACCAGAGGTTCGTCCACTCCGGTCCTCTCGTACTAGGAGCAGCCCCCTTCAAACTTCCAACGCCCACGGCAGATAGGGACCAAACTGTCTCACGACGTTTTAAACCCAGCTCACGTACCACTTTAAATGGCGAACAGCCATACCCTTGGGACCGGCTACAGCCCCAGGATGTGATGAGCCGACATCGAGGTGCCAAACTCCCCCGTCGATATGAACTCTTGGGAGGAATCAGCCTGTTATCCCCAGAGTACCTTTTATCCGTTGAGCGATGGCCCTTCCATACAGAACCACCGGATCACTATGTCCTACTTTCGTACCTGCTCGACTTGTCAGTCTCGCAGTTAAGCACGCTTATGCCATTGCACTATCATCACGATGTCCGACCGTAATTAGCGTACCTTCGAACTCCTCCGTTACACTTTGGGAGGAGACCGCCCCAGTCAAACTGCCTACCATGCACTGTCCCCGACCCGGATAACGGGCCAAGGTTAGAACCTCAAATAAACCAGGGTGGTATTTCAAGGATGGCTCCACGCAAACTGGCGTCCACGCTTCTAAGCCTCCCACCTATCCTACACAGATCGATTCAAAGTCCAATGCAAAGCTACAGTAAAGGTTCATGGGGTCTTTCCGTCTAGCCGCGGGTAGATTGCATCATCACAAACATTTCAACTTCGCTGAGTCTCGGGAGGAGACAGTGTGGCCATCGTTACGCCATTCGTGCAGGTCGGAACTTACCCGACAAGGAATTTCGCTACCTTAGGACCGTTATAGTTACGGCCGCCGTTTACTGGGACTTCAATCAAGAGCTTGCACCCCATCATTTAATCTTCCAGCACCGGGCAGGCGTCACACCCTATACGTCCACTTTCGTGTTTGCAGAGTGCTGTGTTTTTATTAAACAGTCGCAGCCACCAGTTTATTGCAACCCCTTCACCCTTCTGCCGCAGGGCAGTCAAGCTACAAGGGCGTACCTTATCCCGAAGTTACGGTACCAATTTGCCGAGTTCCTTCTCCCGAGTTCTCTCAAGCGCCTTAGAATACTCATCTCGCCCACCTGTGTCGGTTTGCGGTACGGTCTCGTATGACTGAAGCTTAGAGGCTTTTCTTGGAACCACTTCCGATTGCTTCATGCACTAGTGCACTCGTCCCAACCCCTTGAATTCCGCGCCCGGATTTGCCTAAGCGCCTTCTTTGAGCCAGAAACCGACTATTCCAACAGTCGGACAACCTTCCGCGATCCGTCCCCCCATCGCATCATACGACGGTGCAGGAATATTAACCTGCTTCCCATCAGCTACGCATCTCTGCCTCGCCTTAGGGGCCGACTCACCCTGCTCCGATGAACGTTGAACAGGAAACCTTGGGCTTACGGCGTGGAGGCTTTTCACCCCCATTATCGCTACTCATGTCAGCATTCGCACTTCTGATACCTCCAGCATCCTTTACAAGACACCTTCGCAGGCTTACAGAACGCTCTCCTACCATATCCATAAATGGATATCCGCAGCTTCGGTGTATAGCTTAGCCCCGTTACATCTTCCGCGCAGGACGACTCGATCAGTGAGCTATTACGCTTTCTTTAAAGGGTGGCTGCTTCTAAGCCAACCTCCTGACTGTTTTAGCCTTCCCACTTCGTTTTCCACTTAGCTATACTTTGGGACCTTAGCTGGCGGTCTGGGTTGTTTCCCTCTTGACACCGGACGTTAGCACCCGATGTCTGTCTCCCTTGCTCGCACTCGTCGGTATTCGGAGTTTGCAATGGGTTGGTAAGTCGCGATGACCCCCTAGCCATAACAGTGCTCTACCCCCGACGGTGATACAAGAGGCACTACCTAAATAGTTTTCGGAGAGAACCAGCTATTTCCAAGTTTGTTTAGCCTTTCACCCCTACCCACAGCTCATCCCCTAATTTTTCAACATTAGTGGGTTCGGTCCTCCAGTGCGTGTTACCGCACCTTCAACCTGGCCATGAGTAGATCACTTGGTTTCGGGTCTACACCCAGCGACTGATTCGCCCTATTCGGACTCGATTTCTCTACGGCTTCCCTATGCGGTTAACCTTGCCACTGAATGTAAGTCGCTGACCCATTATACAAAAGGTACGCAGTCACGGAACAAGTCCGCTCCTACTGTTTGTATGCACACGGTTTCAGGATCTATTTCACTCCCCTCCCGGGGTTCTTTTCGCCTTTCCCTCACGGTACTGGTTCACTATCGGTCGATATCGAGTATTTAGCCTTGGAGGATGGTCCCCCCATGTTCAGACAGGATTTCACGTGTCCCGCCCTACTTGTCGCAAGCTTAGTTCCACATTGATGATTTCGACTACGGGACTATCACCCTCTTTGGTCGCACTTTCCATTGCGTTTGTCTATCAAAAATGCTAAATCTTGCAGGCTCTTCCCATTTCGCTCGCCACTACTTTGGGAATCTCGGTTGATTTCTTTTCCTGTAGCTACTTAGATGTTTCAGTTCGCCACGTTCGCTTTGCATACCTATGTATTCAGTATGCAATGACCTTACGGCCGGGTTTCCCCATTCGGAAATCTGCGGATCAAAGTGTGTTTGCTCACTCCCCGCAGCTTATCGCAAGCTACTACGTCCTTCATCGCCTGATATCGCCAAGGCATCCACCATGTGCACTTAGTCACTTGTCCCTATAACTTTAGCTTCTGGCGTCTCGTTTCATTGCTGAAACCAGGTTCATCGCCAGAAAGCGGTTATAGTTCTTTACTACTTATGAGTATTACTTTAGCGTTTGCCGTATCTCAAGAATTTATTTTTTTCTAAAACTGCCTTTCGGCTGCTTTTGATCAAACTCTTTTTAATACATTGTTTGTTTCGATACAATCATAACCCTTCCATAAATTATCCAGCATGACTGTCGTCATACCGAACGACAACATCTTCCGATGTTATCCTTTACAGAAATAATTTGATTATTTCTACTTTACTTCTTCTAAATTGTTAAAGAACGAGATACTACTTATTACTCTGACTTTCGCTTTGAAAGATCAAACCTAAATCTCTGCGTCTTACTCATTCGCTGACTTAGGTTTGCTATTTCTTGGTGGAGGATGACGGGATCGAACCGACGACCCCCTGCTTGCAAAGCAGGTGCTCTCCCAGCTGAGCTAATCCCCCTCTTACACCTCATTAAGCTACTGCGCACTTCAATCTTCAATCTCCGATGCTCGTCGTACCGAAGTGCGACTGCGCTTCTCGATTGAACCTTGAAGCGCTCGCTACGCTTTCTGAGGCATAACTAAACTTTGATTAATTCTTGGTGGGTCTGGTTGGGCTCGAACCAACGACCCCCGCGTTATCAACACGGTGCTCTAACCAACTGAGCTACAGACCCTTACAGGTTACTGCCCGATGATTCCGACAAAACCATTTCTCGTTATTTAATTTAACAGTCAATAAAAGTGAACACTCAACTACGGCGCTACTCTAGAAAGGAGGTGATCCAGCCGCACCTTCCGATACGGCTACCTTGTTACGACTTCACCCCAGTCACGAACCCTGCCGTGGTAATCGCCCTCCTTACGGTTAAGCTAACTACTTCTGGCAGAACCCGCTCCCATGGTGTGACGGGCGGTGTGTACAAGACCCGGGAACGTATTCACCGCGACATGCTGATCCGCGATTACTAGCGATTCCAACTTCATGCAGTCGAGTTGCAGACTACAATCCGGACTACGATACACTTTCTGGGATTAGCTCCCCCTCGCGGGTTGGCGGCCCTCTGTATGCACCATTGTATGACGTGTGAAGCCCTACCCATAAGGGCCATGAGGACTTGACGTCATCCCCACCTTCCTCCGGTTTGTCACCGGCAGTCTCATTAGAGTGCTCACCTTAAATGTAGCAACTAATGACAAGGGTTGCGCTCGTTGCGGGACTTAACCCAACATCTCACGACACGAGCTGACGACAGCCATGCAGCACCTGTGTTACGATTCTCTTGCGAGCACACCTAAATCTCTTCAGGCTTTCGTACATGTCAAGGGTAGGTAAGGTTTTTCGCGTTGCATCGAATTAATCCACATCATCCACCGCTTGTGCGGGTCCCCGTCAATTCCTTTGAGTTTTAATCTTGCGACCGTACTCCCCAGGCGGTCTACTTCACGCGTTAGCTGCGTTACCAAGTCAATTAAGACCCGACAACTAGTAGACATCGTTTAGGGCGTGGACTACCAGGGTATCTAATCCTGTTTGCTCCCCACGCTTTCGTGCATGAGCGTCAGTGTTATCCCAGGGGGCTGCCTTCGCCATCGGTATTCCTCCACATATCTACGCATTTCACTGCTACACGTGGAATTCTACCCCCCTCTGACACACTCTAGCCATACAGTCTCAAATGCAGTTCCCAGGTTGAGCCCGGGGATTTCACATCTGACTTATATAACCGCCTGCGCACGCTTTACGCCCAGTAATTCCGATTAACGCTTGCACCCTACGTATTACCGCGGCTGCTGGCACGTAGTTAGCCGGTGCTTATTCTTCAGGTACCGTCATTAGCACGCTGTATTAGAGCATGCCGTTTCTTCCCTGACAAAAGAGCTTTACAACCCGAAGGCCTTCTTCACTCACGCGGCATTGCTGGATCAGGCTTGCGCCCATTGTCCAAAATTCCCCACTGCTGCCTCCCGTAGGAGTCTGGACCGTGTCTCAGTTCCAGTGTGGCTGGTCGTCCTCTCAGACCAGCTACTGATCGTCGCCTTGGTAGGCTTTTACCCTACCAACTAGCTAATCAGATATCGGCCACTCCATGAGCATGAGGTCTTGCGATCCCCCACTTTCCACCTTAGTGCGTATGCGGTATTAGCGTAACTTTCGCTACGTTATCCCCCACTCTAGGGTATGTTCCGATATATTACTCACCCGTTCGCCACTCGCCGCCAGTCCGGGTTACCCCATTCCGCGCTGCCGTTCGACTTGCATGTGTAAGGCATGCCGCCAGCGTTCAATCTGAGCCAGGATCAAACTCTTCAGTTTAATCTCTGTTTTTGTGTTCATTTCTGAACTCTGTCGTTGCCGACAGATCGCTCACTCAAAATACTGACAGTTCCGTCACTCATTGCTGAGCGACTTTCCTATTATTTATTTCTTGTGAAGCATTTGATATTTTTTAAGCATGCCGACTAAATAAATTTAGTCGGTGCGCTTTCATCAAGTGCTCACATTTATTGACTGTTAATTGTTAAAGAACCGTATTCTTTTCCGCTTCCTCTTGCGAGGTTTGCTACGAAGCGTTGTGTTCGTCAGCAGCAGAGAAACGAGATTATGCAGTACTTACCGGCTGCTGTCAATACCCTGTTTTACTTGACGCCGTTTTATTCAAACATTGTCGGGGTAAGACGCTTGCCTTGTTGCTATCTCGCTGCACTCGTCAGCGGGAGTCGGACTATAGCAAGTCGCTTACTCATACGCAAGTCTTTCAGCTAAATTATTTACTTATTTTTAAACACGGCCGGACGTTTCTCCATGAAAGCCTGCATTCCTTCCTTCTGATCTTCAGTGGCGAAGCTGGCTTGGAACAGGCGACGCTCGAAATGCACACCTTCGGACAAACTGGTTTCATAGGCGCGATTGACGCTGTCTTTAATCATCATCACCATCGGCAAAGACATCGACGCGATCGTATTAGCGGCAGACAGCGCTTCTTCCAATAGTTTCTCCACCGGCACGATGCGCGATACCAAACCGGCACGCTCGGCTTCGGCCGCATCCATCATGCGCGCCGTCAGGCACAGGTCCATGGCTTTCGATTTTGAAATCGCGCGCGGCAAGCGTTGAGTACCACCGGCACCAGGCATGGTACCGAGTTTGATTTCCGGCTGACCGAACTTGGCATTCTCGGCCGCGATGATGAAATCACACATCATTGCCAACTCACAGCCGCCGCCCAGGGCATAACCGGCCACTGCTGCAATCACGGGCTTACGTATCTGACGGATCGTTTCCCAATTACGCGTAATGTAGTCTTCCTTGTAAGTGTCCATATAGCTGTAGTTCGCCATGGCGGCGATATCAGCACCGGCGGCAAAGGCTTTTTCACTACCGGTGATGACGATACATTGCACGCCTTCATCGGCATCGAAATGTTTGAGTGCCACGCCGAGCTCATTCATCAATTCATCATTGAGAGCATTCAATGCCTTCGGGCGATTCAAGGTAATCAGGCCGACTTTGTCTTTGGTTTCTACCAAGATGCATGCGAATTCCATGGGGACTCCTATATAGTATGGATAATAGTAAGGAAAAATCGAATTAACCGTCGTACTGACATCTGTACGGCAAAGGACAAGAAATATGTGGCTATTAGCATTAGAAGCCTGCGGCGCACTGAGCGTATTGATCTTCATCGTCTGGTGGACGATGTATTGCGGGCGCAAACCTGATCAGTCGGCGCACAAGGAAGAACAAGAACAACTGCACGACCCGGCAAATCGGGAATAGCCCAAGCTCAGTGCAAAGTGCGCGGAATCGAAAGCACGAACTCGGGAATCTCGACTTCAAACCGATGTGCATCTTCGGCCACGCAAAAATACACCCCCTTCATCGAGCCTTGCGGGGTCGCGAGCGAACTGCCACTGGTGTATTCAAAGCTTTGCCCGGGCGGTAAAAATGGCTGATGGCCGACGACTCCCAGCCCCTTCACTTCTTCCGCATGGTTTTTGGCATCGGTAATGAGCCAGTGACGCGAAATCACTTGGGCTGCAACCGTTCCGGTATTTTTGATCGTGATTGTGTATGCAAATACATAACTGCCGCGATCAGGCTCTGATTGTTCGGGTAAATACTTTGTCACGACGGTGACACGCATTTCATAGGCGGCCATAGGGAAAACCTCTTTCACTGACTTCATCAAGTAATCTCCTATTGTGCCAGAGCTTGCGCAAGACTGCGCGGCTTGGCTGCGGCAAGCGGAGTAAAATAGCGTATCTTTTTTTGCCAGGCCTCAATCATGACTACTTACCGCATTGCCCCAAGCATACTTTCCGCCGATTTCGCCCGTCTCGGCGAAGAAGTTCGCCAAGTCGTCGCCGCCGGTGCCGACATGATTCACTTCGACGTCATGGATAACCATTATGTGCCGAATCTGACCATCGGCCCGCTGGTCTGTGCGGCCATCCGCCCGCATGTGCAGGTACCGATTGATGTGCATCTGATGGTCAAACCGGTCGACCGTCTGATCCCGGATTTTGCCAAAGCCGGGGCCAACCTGATCAGCTTCCACCCGGAAGGCTCGGAACATATCGACCGCACCCTGCAACTGATTCGCGACCACGGTTGCCAAGCCGGGCTGGTACTCAACCCGGCTACGCCTTTGCATGTACTCGAGCATGTGATGGACAAACTCGACCTGATTCTGCTCATGAGCGTCAATCCCGGCTTCGGCGGTCAATCATTTATCCCGCATACCTTGAAAAAAATCGCTGCAGTACGCCGTCTCATCGATGATTCCGGCCGCAGCATCTTGTTGCAAGTCGATGGCGGGGTGAAAGTCGACAATATTGCTGCCATCGCCGCCGCCGGTGCCGATACTTTCGTAGCCGGCTCCGCTATTTTCGGCCAAGCGGACTACCATGCCGTAATCGCCGCCATGCGCAGCGAATTGGCCGGAGTCTGAGATGCCAACGGCGCGCACCAACAGTTTGAAGCAGCAGATACAAGCGGTCATCATTGACCTCGACGGTACCATGCTCGATACCGCAGCCGATTTTCTGCTGGCCATCAACCTGATGCGTGCCGAATTCACGCTCGCTCCCTTGGCTTTGGAAACCATCAAAGTCATGATCGGCAAGGGATCGGAACATTTGATACAACAAGTACTGGCGCTCGATTTCTCTGCGACCGAAAGCGCACAGCACTTCGACGCCGCGCTGGCCGCGTATCAGCGCCATTACCTGCAAGTTAACGGTAGCGCCGCGACACTTTACCCCGATGTGGTCGCCGGTCTGCAAGCCATGCGGGGGCAAGGCCTGCGTCTGGCTTGCGTCACCAACAAGCCCCTGGCGTTTGCCAAACCTTTGATGGAACAACAAGGTTTGGCAGAGTATTTTGAGCTAATCTATGGCGGCGACTCGTTTACTCGCAAAAAACCAGACCCCATGCCTTTGCTGGCAGTTTGCACACAATTTGCTCTGTTACCGGCACACGTGCTGGCTATCGGCGACTCGAGCAACGACGCCGAGGCGGCGCGTGCGGCCGGTTGCCCGGTCTGGACGGTACCGTATGGTTACAACCACGGTCTGGCTATACAAAATATTCAAAGTGATGGTATAGTCGAAACCTTGTTGCAAGCAGCAAGACTGCTGGCGATAAAAATTCATTAATTATTTCACCTCATTCCACTCACGAATGCATCTCGATAACAAATGTCCCTTAATGACACCAGGCGCCTTTGAGGCCTGGCTTTGGCGACGCTGGCAATTCTCCTGACCCAGAATGCCGCGAGTGACCGCGCATACCCTGCGCACTTACTCTCGTTTGTTATACCAATATACCAATCTGTTACATCCGTCGCTATCCCCGACCCGCTGTTGTTGTGCGCTTGCTCAGAACTGTATTTGACAAGCGTGTGCCACTGGCCCGTGCCATGCCTGACGGCTGAACTGAAAATGACTATTTGCCCAGCCTTACCAGGTGCTCATTTATCGTGCGGCAGACTTGCCGTACAAGGAAAAACTCATGACTGAACTCGAATTTACTTCACTCTGTGCGCAAGGCTATAACCGTATTCCCATGATTGCGGAAGCCTTCGCTGATCTGGAAACACCGCTGACCCTGTACCTGAAACTGGCACAAAGCCAGCATGCTGGCAAAAATACGTTTTTACTGGAATCGGTGATGGGGGGCGAGCGTTTCGGCCGCTATTCCTTCATCGGTCTGCATGCCCACACCTTGGTGCGCAGCTTCGGTCGGCGCGTCGAAGTGGTACGCGATGGCGTAGTCAGCGAAAGCTACGAAGGTAATCCGCTTGATTTCATTGCCGAATTCCAGAGCCGCTTCAAGGTGGCATTGCGTCCGGGCTTACCGCGTTTCTGCGGTGGCCTGGCCGGTTATTTCGGCTATGACACGGTACGCCATGTAGAAAAAAGACTGGCAGCCAGCGCCCCGAAAGATGATCTGGGCTTACCGGAAATTCAATTGCTGCTGACCGAAGAGCTGGCCGTGATCGACAATGTATCGGGCAAGCTATACCTGATCGTGTATGCCGATACCAGCCTGCCGGAAGCTTGGTCGAAAGCGCGCCAGCGCCTCAAAGATTTGCGCGCGATGTTACGTCGCAGTGTCGATGCGCCGGTGACGTCGGCTTCGGTACGCACCGCCGAGATCCGTGATTTTGCCAAGGAAGATTATCTGGCGGCTGTACTTAAGGCCAAGGAATACATCATGGCTGGTGATCTGATGCAGGTGCAAATCGGCCAACGTATCAAAAAACCGTATGTCGATTCGCCTTTGTCGCTGTATCGTGCGCTGCGCTCGCTCAATCCATCGCCATATATGTATTTCTATAATTTCGGCGACATGCAGATCATCGGCGCATCGCCGGAAATTTTAGTGCGCAACGAAACCCTCAATGATGGCAGTAAAAAAGTCACTATCCGCCCGCTGGCCGGTACCCGTCCGCGTGGTGCCACGCCGGAACGCGATGCCGAATTAGCGCGCGAACTGCTGGCCGACCCGAAAGAAATCGCCGAACACGTGATGCTGATCGACCTGGCGCGCAATGACATCGGCCGTATCGCCACCACTGGCAGCGTCAAAGTGACCGACCAGATGGCGATAGAAAAATATTCGCATGTCCAACACATCGTCTCCAATGTCGAAGCCAATTTACAGCCGCAACTATCGAATCTCGATGTGCTCAAAGCCACCTTCCCGGCCGGCACACTCTCTGGTGCGCCGAAAGTACGCGCCATGGAGTTGATTGATGAACTGGAACCGATCAAGCGCGGCATTTATGGCGGTGCCTGCGGCTATCTGTCGTTCGGTGGCGAAATGGATTTGGCCATCGCTATTCGTACCGGCGTGCTCAAAGATGGCATGCTGTATGTGCAAGCGGCGGCTGGCATTGTCGCCGACTCGGTGCCGGAAATGGAATGGCAAGAAACGGAAAACAAGGCGCGCGCGGTATTGCGGGCGGCGGAACAAGTGCAAGACGGACTGGATGGAGAAATTTAAATGCTGCTGATGATAGATAACTACGATTCATTCACTTACAACCTGGTGCAGTATTTCGCCGAACTGGGCGAAGACGTGCGCATCTTCCGCAATGATGAAATCAGCATTGCCGAGATCGAAGCCATGCAGCCTGATCGCATCTGCATTTCGCCAGGACCTTGCACACCGCATGAGGCCGGTATTTCGATGGCGGTGATCGAACAATTCGCCGGTCGCTTGCCGATTCTCGGTGTGTGCCTCGGTCATCAAGCGATCGGTGCAGCCTTCGGCGGTAAGGTAATTCGTGCCAAGCAAGTCATGCATGGGAAAACCTCAGTAATTGCCCACACCGGCGTCGGCGTCTTCAAAAATTTGCCTAGCCCTTACACCATCACGCGCTACCATTCGCTGGCCATCGAGCGCGCCAGCCTGCCGGACTGCCTGGAAGTGACCGCTTGGACGGATGATGGCGAAATCATGGGCGTGCGTCATAAGCAATTCGACTTGCAAGGCGTACAGTTCCATCCTGAATCGATCTTGTCCGAGCATGGCCACGCCTTGCTGAAAAACTTTTTGACTGGAACCGCAGCATGACTATCTCTCAACAAGAAGCGCTGACGCGTCTGATCGAACATCGCGAAATTTTTCACGATGAAATGCTGTATCTGTTTCGTAAATTAATGGGCGGTGAATTATCACCCGTGATGATCACGGCCCTGACCATGGGTTTGCGCGTAAAAAAAGAAAGCATCGGTGAAATCACCGCGGCCGCCCAAGTGATGCGTGAGTTTTCGACCAAGGTACCGATCGCTAATACCGCCAATATGATCGACATCGTCGGCACCGGTGGCGATGGGGCGAATACCTTCAATATTTCGACCGCCTCGATGTTCGTTACCGCCGCCGCCGGCGCGCGCGTGGCCAAGCATGGTGGCCGCAGCGTGTCCTCGTCTTCCGGCAGTGCCGATGTGCTCGAAGCGCTGGGTGTTCACATCAACCTCACGCCCGAGCAAATTGCACAATCGATAGCCCAAACCGGTATCGGCTTCATGTACGCACCTAACCATCATGCGGCCATGAAGCATGCGGCACCGGTGCGACGCGAACTCGGTGTGCGTACCATTTTCAATATCCTCGGACCACTGACCAACCCGGCCGGCGCACCGAATATTTTGATGGGGGTATTTCATGCCGATCTGGTGGGTATCCAAATCCGCGTGTTACAACGCCTGGGTGCCCAGCATGCGCTGGTAGTCTGGGGCCGCGATAATATGGATGAAGTGTCGCTCGGCGCGCCGACCATGGTGGGTGAACTGGTCAACGGCGAGATTCGTGAATACGATATTCATCCCGAAGATTTCGGCCTGCCCATGGTTTCCAGTCGCAATCTGCGGGTGGCTGATGCGGCCGAATCGCGCGCCAAAATTCTCGACGTGATGAACAATGTGCCCGGCGCTGCCACCGATATCGTCAGCCTCAATGCCGGTGCGGCGCTGTATGGTGCCGGTATAGCCGAGTCGATTGCCGACGGCGTGCTGCGCGCTCAGCAAGCAATCGCTTCCGGGGCTGCGAAGGCGAAACTGGAACAATTCATCCTGGTCACCCAGCAACTCGGAAAATAATACGATGTCTGACATACTCAAGAAAATCTTGGCGGTAAAACACGATGAAGTCGCCGCCGCGAAAAAATACCAATCCTTCCTCAGCTTGCGTGGCGAAGTAGAATCGGACCACGCCGCCCGCGCCGAGTTGCGCGCATTCGAAGCCGCTCTGCGCAGCAAAATTGCAGCCGGCCAGCCGGCCGTGATCGCCGAAATCAAAAAAGCCTCACCCTCAAAAGGCGTGATCCGCGCCGATTTTCAGCCGACCGAGATCGCCGCCAGCTATGCGCAACATGGTGCCGCCTGTTTGTCGGTTCTCACCGATATCAATTTCTTCCAAGGTGCCCCCGAGTATTTGCAGCAAGCGCGCGCCGCCTGTAGCATCCCGGCGCTGCGCAAGGATTTCATGATCGACCCCTACCAGGTCTATCAGGCGCGCCAATGGGGGGCCGATTGTATTCTGCTGATCGTCGCCGCGCTCGATCATGGTTTGATGGCGGAACTCGAAGCCTGCGCCCATGAACTCGGCATGGCGGTCTTGGTCGAAGTACACGATGAGCAAGAATTGACGGCCGCGCTGAAACTGAAGACGGCCCTGCTCGGTATTAATAACCGGAATTTGCGCAGCTTTGAGGTCAGCCTCGACACCAGCTTGCAATTGCTGAAAAAAATTCCCGCTGACAAACTCGTCATCACCGAGTCGGGCATCGTCACTCCCGATGATGTGACGCGCATGCGTGACGCCAATGTGCACGGTTTTCTGGTCGGCGAGAGCTTCATGCGCGCGCCCGATCCTGGTGTCGAACTGGCGCGCTTGTTCTTCTGAACGCGCGTCAATGCAAAAAAGCCCTTGCCGCACGCTGCGCCAAGGGCTTTTTTTTTATCCATGACTGCCAACGCTTCAGCGTCGCGTCGTTTTCTTCCAGCTCGGGCGCAGCAAGGCGGCTTGTTCCAACACGGTAAAACTGAGAGCGGGCATATCGTCGGCCTGTAACTTAGCGCGCACAACCAGTAACTCATCGCGCCGGAAGGCATGCAACTCAACCGTTTCACCGATACGGTAACGTCCGACCGCACTATGCAAACCATCGGCGACATCGGCCGCCGTCACGCGCAAGCCATTAATGGCAATCAGCACATCTTGCGCCGACAAACCGGCCAAATGGGCGGCACGTCCTTCATACACATACGCGAGCTTGCAATCACCAGCATCGCGGCTAGCTTTGACACCGAGGCTGGCTTTGCTGGCCTGCGCACCATCGAGCGCCATGCCAAAACCGGCATACAACTGCGCCAATGGCACATCCGCGGTGCCGTACACATACTTTGCCAAAAAGCGAGCGACATCGACGCCGGTCGCGCCCTGGATCAGCGCAGCGATTTCGTGCTCCCCCAAGCCTTGACGGGCAGTGCTGCGGGTATAAAAATCACGCCCATACTTCTGCCACAGCGCGCGCATCACGTCATCGAGCGATTTTTTGCCGGCGCTTTCAGTACGCAACAAGAGATCGAGTGCCAAGGCCACCAAGGAACCCTTGGTGTAATAACTGACGATGGCATTGGGCGAATTTTCATCCTGCCGGTAGTACTTGGTCCAGGCATCGAAACTCGACTCCGCCACTGTTTGCTTGAAACGGCCACTGCCACGTGTGACCGTATTGATGGTCTTGGCCAGCAATTTGAAATATGCCGCTTCGTCGATGACGCCGCTACGTACCAGCATCAGATCGTCGTAATAACTGGTAAAGCCCTCGAACACCCACAGCAAACTGGTGTAATTTTCTAGCCGCAAATCGTAATCGACAAACACCGCCGGTTTGATGCGTTTGACATTCCAGGTATGGAAATATTCGTGGCTGCACAGACCGAGGAAGCTGCGATAGCCATCGCTCATTTCAGACTGGTGCGTAAGCGGTAAATCATTACGATTACAGATCAGCGCGGTCGAGGCACGATGTTCGAGACCACCATAACCATCACCGACCACCATGGTCATGAAGACATAGCGCTGCATCGGTGCGGTTTTCGTGCGCGGTTCGAACAAGGCGATCTGCGCTTCACAAATCGGCTTGAGATCGGCGACTATGCGATCGATATCGAGATTGGGCACTTTGCCGTTGATAACAAAATCGTGCGGCACACCATGCGCTTCAAATGTGGCCAACAGGAAGTCACCACATTCGACCGGATGATCGATGAGTTCATCATAATCAGCAGCCACGTAGCTGCCGAAACCGTAACGCTTGGCTTTCAGTTCCGGCAAACTGGTTGCGACGCGCCAGCTTTTTCCGGCGACATTCGCTGGGCGCAGTATCTCGAGCACATGGGCCTGATCTTCCTGACCATGGGCGCGCAAAAATACACTGCTACCGTTGAAGAAAGCATGGCTGGCATCGAGATGTGCGGCACGCACCGACAAATCCCACGCATAGACTTGATACGTCAGGGTCAATTCAGCACGGCATGGTGCCGCCTGCCAGCTGTGTTTATCAAGTTTTTTCAGCGCCAGCTTCTTGCCGCCGCTGCTGGCTCTGATCTGCACTATATGACGAGCGAAATCGCGCACCAAATAGCTGCCCGGTATCCAAGCCGGTAAGCTCACTACCTGACCATCGGCGGCTGGCGCGGCGATTTGCAGCGTCACTTCGAAAATATGGCCGGCTAAATCTTTCGGTACTATCGTGTAATGCAACGCGGCAGCGGTAGCGGCGGCGTTTGGTTTCATGCTGGTCGTCGTCATGGTTAACGATCTTTCCGATTAATTTTTGATTAATATATTAAGCAAGGTATTGAGCAATATAGCGCATTATGTGCGTACATTCGCGGCAATGAAGGTGAAAATTTGGGCCACCACGACCACGCGTGTTAATTGCAGCCGCAGGTCGATGAACCACTCCGGCACACCATAGCTTTGGTAAAGTTTTTTGTCATTGCGGTAGGCGGCAATGAAGCCGACCACCTGAACGGCGAAGCCAAACAACATATTACTGAGCGAACACCAAGCCAGCATCGTGGGAATCACCCCCCAGATCAGGGCTTTTCTGGTTTCTTGATCGTCTTTACCATCGGCCATGATAGTCACGCCGAGATGGACGCCACCGAGAAACGACAGGATCACGATACCGTAGCCGAGTTGGGCCTTGATGAAAAAACCGAGCCAGTCAGGATGCACGAACCAGCACGCGGTGGTCAGAAAAACAAAGGGGATAAGACCCATGAAACCGAGTCGGACTACGAGTTTTTGATTGAGCTTATTCATATAGTCACGCCACACCAGTTGGTGCCAGCACTTTTTCGCCAAATGAAAGAAAACGCTATTTTAAGAGGAAAACGCCGAGTTAGATATATGTGATCATCACTAGCAGTCTGTCGGGCTTAGAAAATCGGCTCAGCGCAGTGGTGTAGCGAGCAAATCGGCCGGCACATCGATATCGTGCAAGATGCCCGTATCATCCACTTCCACCTCATGCACCGGAAACGAGCGAAACAAATCGCGCGCGCCGCTATCGCCCTGCAATGCCAACAAGCGTTCCAGATGTGTGCGCGAAAAACCCACCGGATTACCATATCGACCAGCGCAAACCGGCCGTGCGATATCGGCTCCGGCGCGCAGCGCAGCGAGCACGGCAGCGATACTGTCGGGCTGCACCCACGGCATATCGGCCAGCGCGATAATCCAACCGGCACTGTCAGCGCTGTGCTGTAGTGCGCAAATCAGCGACGCCGACATGCCGAGATCAGCCTGCTCACACAGCACACTGGGATAGCCAAGTGCACTGAACTGTTGTTGTAAGAGGAAGTGATCGGCGCGCAGTACCGTCAGCGTATGCGGCATCACGGCCTGTAAGTTGGCCGCGCTGGTTTGCGCCACGCTGCGACCATCGGCCAAGGCTTGTAACAACTTATCGCCACCATCGTGGGCAGCGAAGCGACGGCCACGCCCAGCGGCCAGTAAGATACCGGTCCAATGCGGGCGCGCCGACATCGTGCTTATTTGGCTTTAGCTGCGGACAGGCTGGCGAGTTTATCTTCGAGCGCCTTGCCATCCATGGCACCCGGCACCCGTGTGCCATCGACGAAGAAGATAGCCGGCGTACCGTTGACGCGTAATTTACGCCCGAGCGCGAGCACTTTATCATTCGGTGTCATGCAATTCGCCGCCGCCGCCGGTGCCACCTTACCGTTGAGCATCCATTCATCCCACGCCTTGCTGCGATCGGCTGAACACCAGATGTTTTTCGATTTAGCGGTGGAATCTTCCGACAAAATATTATACATAAACGTATAAACAGTGATGTTATCAACACCCGTCAAGGTTTTACGGAAGTGCTTGCAATAGCCGCAATTCGGATCTTCAAACACCGCGATCACCCGTTTGCCGTCACCTTTGACAGTCTTAAGAGCGAGATCGAGCGGCAGATCAGAGAATTTAATGCGGCTCAGATCATCGGTTCTGGCTTTAGTATAGTTGGTACCCGTTTTGGCATCGACCACATTACCGAGAAACAAAAACTGTGCTTTTTCATCGGTATAGAGCAGCTCGGAACCGATCCGCACTTCATACAGACCGGCATACGGCGTCTTGGTGACCGAATCCACCTTCACACCTTCGCCCAGGCGTGGCTCGACCAGTTTTTTAACCGTCGCTTCGAGTGGGGTTTCGGCAGCGACGAGGCCGCTGAGGGCCAGCGCCAAGACGGCGATATATTGTTTGAGATGCATGGTAGAGTCCTTGAGTCTGGAGTGATGAGCCGGCCGATTCAGCGGCTGCCCATTGCATGAGAAATTAATTTCCGCTTTAAGACCGGCAAAGCTTCGAGTAAGTTCAACCCAAACTTGCGTACCAGTCGCAGCGGTGTCAGTTGTGAAGCAAACAAGCGTGCCAGTCCATCGGTGGTCAGCTGCATCAGCATGACCTCTTCCTTACGTGCCCGGCGATAGCGCTCCAGCACGCGCAGATCACCACAATCGCGCTTGGCGGCGGCGTCAGCGAGAATCGTCAACAAGCTGGCGACATCGCCAAAACCGAGATTCATACCATGCCCTGCCAGCGGATGCACGGCATGGGCTGCATCACCAATCAATGCCATACGTGGCGCAATCATACTGTGCGGACGGATGAAGCGCAGCGGAAACGCCTGAATGTGTGCCGGCAGCAGCGGGGTCAGATGGCCGAGCGTGTCGAAACAATACGTTTCCAGCCGCGTCGCCAAGGCGCTCAAGGGTTCCGCCAGTAAGGTGGCGGCCAGCGCATCCGGGGCCGACCAGACCAGTGATACGCGCTGCCCGGGCAGGGGCAGCAGAGCGATGATACCCTGATCTTCGACAAACCACTGGCGCGCCACCCCATGATGCGGCCGTTCGCAGGCGAAATTTGTGACCACCCCGCGCTGGCCGTAGGAACGGTAATCGATGCCGATGTCGGCTTGGGCACGCACCCACGATTGCGCGCCATCGGCCCCGACCAATAACTTGGCCTCGACCGTACTGCCATCGGCCAGGCGCAGCCGCGCCAAGTTCTCAGAAATCTGCCAATCGACCGCCTCGCCCACCAGTTGCGTCAAATTTTGTGCAAAGCGCAGCGCACTATCGAGCGCTTGGTTGAGATTGCGGTCTTCGACGATCCAAGTCAGTTGTTCGGTATGCGCACCGTAAGCATCGAAACCGAGCTGAGCGGCGGCCGGTGCCGGCAGCGCTGCCTGCATATCAAAAATCTGCATGGCATTAACCGGTGCCACGCGCGTCGCGTCGAGCGCATCCCAGACTTTAAGGCCGCCGAGTAAATCGCGTGCCACATGGTTAAGCGCGAACACGCGCACATCCCAGTCGGCCGCGGCGGGTGCCAGAGGCAGCGGCAGCGGCGCAGCGCTACGGCCTAACAACAGCACACGCCAGCCGGCCTGCGCAAAACCCAAGGCCGCGGCTTTACCGACGGCACCGTTACCGATGATGCAGATGTCACACTGATACACTTGCGCTGCCATAACCCGCCCTTAGAGAGACAATCTCGCCATTATACGGCACTGCGCCGCATCAGCCGCGTAGCCGATCAAGCCCGGCAACGCCGCCCGCGGCAAGGGCGAAATGCTTTATTTTTGCTCAGGGCTTGCCAAGCGGCGAACTGCTCTCTATAATGCATGCTCTTGGCCTGGTAGCTCAGTCGGTAGAGCAGAGGATTGAAAATCCTTGTGTCGGTGGTTCGATTCCGCCCCGGGCCACCAAGTATTTAGTAGTAAAGACAAAAGGCTTACAGCAATGTAAGCCTTTTGTCATTTGTGAGCCAAATCTACAATTTTCGCTACTGATCTACAATTCTTATAAGGAACAGTCGTGGAAATTATTTACTTATCCCGTTTCCGGCTAAATAATTTTCGATATATGCAATTACTTTGGCAGCCTCTTCTTCGGTGTCAATAAGGTCAATTGGCGCATGATTTTCAAGATATGGATTAGGCGCCTCCATCCACTTAAACACTCCCCCGCGGCTACCAACAACTGGCATTGCCAGTTGTAATATTTTTTCTAATAAGTCTGGACGAGCGTACCAAGACTCCGGTTTTATGGTTGGAGATTTCCCAGGAAAAACTCTTGGTAATTGTGAATTAGCCAATTCACTTGGAAGAATATGCGAACGAACCCAGTGGGCTTGCTCTGCCAACTCAGTGTTAGGAACACGAATACTTGGTTTTGCAGGTATCACCAATCCAATCGTCACTGCCGTATGTAAACGAATTAATTTAAGTGCTGGAGCTATGTCCGTATCGTTCGTAACAATTACAACCTGATCAACTTCTCGTGTAATCGCATCATGATAGGCTTGCAATGCAAGATTCACATCGGACTGCTTTTCCTCTAGTTTCCAAGCCAACGCATCATGACAGTCTTTTGGCCATCGTTTAGGAGAGGCAGCATCGATAATTTTTACCCTAGACTCCGTTAAAGAATAATAACCTTCTATTATTTCGATGCGACTGTCGTGTTGCTTACGCAGAGCAGTGTGGTAGCGAGCCTGGGATGATACCGAGTCAGGCGCTTTTGCTGCTTTTTCGAGAATTTTAGCGGTAAAGAATTTAATTGCTAGAGGCAAAAGCGTCATTTGACAACGCAAACCATTTCGCTCCACCAATACTGATGGCAATATATGCTTCTCAAAAAGCGCTAAGAGGTCAAGCCATTTGTAAGGCGAACCCTTCAAACAGCCATAATAAAGATTATAACCATCAATATAAATGCGTGTCCGAAGATGTGCTACGCCGCTCACCTCTACCATTTTCCATCCCAGAAATGAAAAAACCGGCTTGCGCCGGCTTGTTCCCCCGCACACTAGATGGTCAAGCCACGCCAGTTTTGCGGATTAGTTGTTATCAACATTATGCGTGAACTTATTTTCATGCGCAAGCGATTTAACAAAATATCCTTGTTACCTAGGCCATGGCTTTGGCGGCTCCACATACCCCCTTTTACGATCCTAGCGGCTAGGTTGTGGGGGGGGCGAGGTGTTGGAACGGGGGGCTTGGCTGGCGGTCTATTAGTTGCTATTTACACTATCTTTTGGAAGATAAAGTGATTCTTTGGGGATTTCAGTCAAAACTTCTTCGTAAAACTTATTAATTAATTTCTTATTTTCCCCCGGTGTTAGGCTACCTGTCACATGTCTTTTGTAAAACAAAAATATACAGATCTATTTTTCAATTTGTGTGAATGTCAGTGTTTTTGCTTCTTACTCAATGGCTTTGATCGGCGTTACAGATCGGGGTTAAGGGTGGAGCGAAGCGGAACCCTTTCCCTCAAGACTTTGATTTTTTTGGCTTACATCAGAACCTGGTAAGACTGGCAGTGTCGCCAGAAATCCAAACGGGGAGTCGTGCCTAGTCATTGTGCGACAGGCACCAACCAGGTTTAGTCTTGGGATATCACGTGGTTGCCTGCACAAATTCAGGGTAAATATTATTACTGGTACATGATCTTAGATGTGTTTAGCAGGAAGATCGTTGGGCATGAAGTGCATGAAGCTGAATCTGCTGAATTGGCATCAATGTTAATCCGTCGGACCAGTTTGGCAGAGGGATTGGCGGGGCGTCCATTGGTACTGCACTCGGATAACGGCAGCTCGATGAAGGGAGCCACGATGCTTGCTACGTTGGAGAATTTAGGTATCGCCGCATCCTTTAGTCGTCCGCGTGTTTCGAATGATAAGCCATTCGCAGAATCGCTCTTCCATACTTGCAAATATCGGCCCGATTACCCGACAAAGCCGTTCGACAATGTCGAGGCCGCGCAGACTTGGATGCTCCAGTTTGTCAGATGGTACAACCAAGTGCATAAGCACAGTGGATTGAAGTTTGTAACGCCGGAACAGCGGCATAACGGAACGGCTGTGAAAATATTGCAGCATCGGGATAGCGTCTATGTTGAGGCGAAACGTCGACGTCCCGAACGCTGGGCTCAACATACGAGAAACTGGACTTTACATGATCACGTTTGGCTCAACCCAGAACGGGCTCAAACGGAAGAAATGAAGCAGGCGGCTTGACGGGTTGTGCGACAGGTTGTTTGACAAACACCGAGAATAAGAGCGGCCTCGGAATCCGTTAGTCGATAGAACTCATGAGTAGAAATTGCAGCATCGAGCGCAGTATCCGGTGTGCTTTTAGCCCCCAAATCCAAAGCATGCTCACGCTTTGCTGGATTTGGATTCATGTCAAAAGCGGGAGCAAGTCGCCAGCCCGATTCTTCCCTTAAAAAGCCATGATTACGCAAATGGTCATCTCTGTTTCCGATCGCCACATTAAACATTAACCTGCGAAACAGCTCCGCCAAATCAAAATCCACATGACCACGCGCGCCGTGGTCGGTGATAACCTGAGCAATATCAAGATAGCTGCTCGGCTCACCGTCCTGCTTGCCGCTCATGGTCATCGCAGAAGCGTACATTCGGCGGCGGTGCCCCACTCGATCGAAGCGATTGACACAAAATGTATGGTATTGCCCGCCGAGTTGTTCCAGCCTGGAGTTCGGAACTGCAATGCCAGAGTTTCTCGCCAACCGATGTGCCAGATACTCCCACTTCCCGATATCGTAGCGATCATCTTGCGCTGGAAATTTGGCAATCCACAGCGACCCGTCCGTGTCTTCAAAGCTGGCTTTCGGCCGAGCTCCACCGAGCGATGTGCCAGGCGCCATCAACATGGCCAACCATTGCTCATACTCGGGTAAGGATTCAATGCCAACATCTTGTATGCGCGCAGCTAAGGCCTGCAGCTCACGTAATTTACTTACGGGAGGAACCGCAAACTCACCACTCGAAATAAATTCCTCTTGCTCGTCCTTGAACCTAAGACCTCCCATACGGGATACGTCTTGTACTGCCAACAGAAAATCGAGGTCAAATAAGGTTCGATTCGCTCTTGACTCCCGAATCGCTAACAATGCCTCGCGTCGCTCAATCAGCACCCTGCCCCATCTGTCTGGGGCAGTATCACGGAAAATACCGGCCAGCGTTCCTTTGACAGGATATTGGGGTCCTGCAACCAACGGCAAATAAGGATCAATAGCAAAGGCATTCGCCTCCGTTAGCCACGCTTGCGAATAGCTGAAGGCCGCTGGCGTATCGCTATGCTCAGGGATAATTAAATCGCCTATATATAAAGGTTCCCCGAATCGGACGTCATCAAGCCATACATTGGCCAGCTTTGATTTACGTGCCATCGCTAATCCTTATCACTCAAGACGGATTTAGTTTTGTATTTCGCCAAGACCTGACTGGCCAGAGATTGCCTGCCCTCTTGCAAAGGTCCTTCGATAACGGGTGATTTAAACGTCCGCTTATTTGTGTTTTTTGCTACTGTTCGGCTAGGCTGCTTGATCAGCATAGCGTCTTGAAGTTTTCTCCCAAGCACGTCATCATTTGCAAGCTTATTCACATCCGCACTCAAACCAAGTGTCTGCAGTGCGCTCAAGTAAGAGCCAAAAGCGACCGTTGGATCGCCGTTCTCGACCCTGCGCAGGGTCTCTCTAGAAACACCCATACGCTCCGAAAACAACGTGGTCGTGAGCTTACGCCGCAATCGTGCAAGACGAATACGATCACCAAAGGCAGACATCTGTGCCGTTTGGCCTGGATAGAGAGTGACGGATTTTTTAGTCATAATGACTCATATATTAGGCATTATAAATACTATTGTCAATTTTATGAGGCATCATCGAATAAATTACAAACACACATTTTTATAGCTGCCTCATAAATAAAGCAATATACATAATATTGACATCTTTATGAGACATAATATTTCCACTCTTGCAAACCTGTCATTTCTGCAATTATCGTTGGTATGAGCGCTATTTTCTGGCTAATTCTCCAACAACTTAACACTGCCCAATGTAGCCAATGTTCATTCTTTACGATCGCAGATGAGTATTCCGGAGGAACGTGACCAGTGATTCCGGCATTGTGACCAGTCATTCCATTTTAACGTGACCGCCCATTCCGGGCGAACGTGACCGATTTCATGCCTTTTGCGGAATCAACGGTCACGATGCCGGGATGGCGTTGTACTGTCCAATAATAATGTTACGCATTTTGCAATCTACCGGGTACGCTTCTAGCCTTTTGACTGGAGAAAGTGTGCCAGCACCAAGGATCAATATGCGTAAAAACGAGTTGCGGCGCAAAGGCATGACATTAATGCTAGTCTGGGAGGAACACCGCGCCGACTATATAGAATTGACAGTACGGCCTGTATCACCTCGGCCAGCGAAGTGGTAGGCCGGCCGATTAGTCAGTGACAAAATGCAGGCCCAGAGTTTGCAGCAGCTAGAACGTGATGGCTTTGTAAAGCGGATTTCGTGCCGCCGCACGTGGAGTATTTACTCACCCGCTTGGGTGAGGAAATAGGCTGCCAGGTGGCAGCCTTGACCGAGTTGATAGAAGTGAATTCAGCGAAAATTATGCTCGCTCGGCAATAGTGCTGTACAGGTGAAAACGCAGCGGTTTGCCTGTGCTTGATAGCTGAATTTTAACGTTTATTTAGTCTTATAAATTCCGGCACCAACTGTGTATTTGTTACTCGCCAGGCGGACATAGGAAGTTTTGCCTTCCAGCATTTTGGTGGCAGGATTGGTCCATACATAATCAACCCAGCCGGATCTTCTCGATTGCACCATGTCACGCATTTCCTGTACAAATTTTTTCCCGTTTGCATCCTTCAACAGCGACATGTCTTTGCCATTCATCTTAGGGGTGAAGGCGTCGCAGACCATCGTCATTTTCGAGTCCAGAACAAACACATACAGATCACCCTGAATATTGCCACTCTTGGGATCAGCGAACTCTTTACAGGCTTCGTCCACGCCTTTTTTCTCGATATCTGCCACCGCCTTATCCACCAGAGCAATCGCGTCAAACTTATTGGCGGTCTGCGCAAAAACCGGCAGCGTAGGGGTAAGCAGCAGGCAAGTGATGCCGAGGATGGCGTAGCGTTTCAT